>BJFT01000009.1 GCA_014190015.1 Actinomycetes bacterium | reverse complement strand
GCACGGCCCGCTAAACCCCCACCTGACTCGTTTTGCAGTCCGGGAATTACTCCCGTAGATTTGGCGTTAGCACTCTCGAGGCTAGAGTGATAACCACAGCCTCAACCGTTATCCGAATCATTATTTGAGGAGTACAAAAGCATGGCAAAGCAGATTGCTTTTAACGAAGAAGCTCGTCGTGGGCTAGAGCGCGGAATGAACGTGCTTGCAGATGCAGTGAAGGTAACCCTTGGACCTCGCGGACGTAACGTCGTTCTCGAGAAGAAGTGGGGCGCACCAACAATCACTAACGATGGCGTTTCAATCGCTAAAGAGATCGAACTTGATGATCCATGGGAAAAAATTGGCGCAGAGCTAGTTAAGGAAGTTGCTAAGAAGACAGATGATGTCGCTGGCGATGGAACAACTACAGCAACTGTGCTCGCACAAGCACTTGTTCGCGAAGGTTTGCGTAACGTTGCAGCGGGTTCAAACCCAATGGCACTTAAGCGCGGTATCGAAAAGGCAGTAGCAGCAATCGTTGCAGAGCTCGGTTCAATGGCGAAAAATGTTGAAACAAAAGAGCAGATTGCAGCAACAGCTTCTATCTCTGCAGCCGATGTCACTATCGGTGAAATGATCGCTGAAGCAATGGACAAGGTCGGCAAAGAGGGCGTTATTACTGTCGAAGAGTCAAATACTTTTGGACTAGAACTCGAACTCACAGAAGGTATGCGCTTTGATAAGGGCTATATCTCTCCATACTTCGTAACAGATCAAGATCGCATGGAAGTAGTTCTAGAGGACGCGTACGTACTTCTAGTTAACTCAAAGATCACAAACATTAAAGATCTAGTTCCGGTACTTGAAAAAGTTATGCAATCTGGAAAGCCACTTGCAATCATCGCTGAAGATGTAGAAGGCGAAGCACTTGCAACGTTGGTAGTAAATAAGATTCGCGGAATCTTCCGTTCAGCAGCAGTGAAGGCACCTGGCTTTGGAGATCGTCGCAAGGCGATGCTTCAAGACATTGCAATCCTTACTGGTGCAACTGTTATCTCTGAAGAAGTTGGACTCAAGCTTGATCAAGCTGGACTCGAACTTCTTGGTCGCGCTCGCAAGGTTGTTATCTCGAAGGAAGAGACAACAATCATTGAAGGTGGCGGAGACGATGCTCAAATTAAGGGCCGCGTTGCACAGATTCGTTCAGAGATTGAAAAGAGCGATTCAGATTACGATCGTGAAAAACTACAAGAGCGTCTTGCAAAACTTGCTGGCGGAGTTGCAGTTATTAAAGCTGGAGCTGCTACAGAAGTAGAACTCAAAGAGCGCAAGCACCGCATCGAAGATGCTGTTCGCAATGCAAAGGCTGCAGTTGAAGAAGGCATCGTCGCCGGTGGTGGCGTTGCACTATTGCAAGCAGCAACAGCAGCATTCGCTAAGTTAAAACTTGAAGGCGATGAAGCAACTGGTGCAAAGATTGTAGAAGTTTCAATCGAAGCACCACTTAAGCAAATCGCTGTTAACGCTGGCCTCGAAGGCGGAGTAGTTGTAGAAAAAGTTCGTCACCTCACAGCAGGTCACGGATTAAATGCTGCAACAGGTGAATACGTTGACATGATTAAAGCTGGCATCATCGATCCAGCAAAGGTGACACGTTCTGCACTTCAAAATGCAGCATCGATTGCCGCACTCTTTATTACAACAGAAGCAGTTATTGCCGATAAGCCAGAGAAAGCAGCCGCAACACCAGCGGGTCCTGGCGGCGGAGATATGGACTTCTAATTTCTCACGCGTAAAGCGTTACGAACGCCACTGCCGATTAACTCGGTAGTGGCGTTCTGCTTTATCCTTATCGGATGAGCACACTCGAACTCGCACGTTCTGCAGCAATTGCTGATGCTGGCAATCCAGAATTAGTTGGCGCAGATGTATCTGTCGAAATCGATGATGATGGTCGCGTTGAAACCTATTTATTTGAAGCGCATCTTGCTGGTTATAAAGGTTGGCGCTGGTGTGTCACTATTGCAAAAGTTGATAAGAAATCTGAACCAACAATTTGTGATGTCGTAGTTCTGCCAGGACCGGACGCGCTACTTGCACCAGAGTGGGTTGCATATCGCGATCGCATACAACCAGGCGATGTTGGTGTTGGCGACATAGTTCCAAGTTCACTTGATGACACACGTTTAGTTCCATTAGTGCACTCTCTAATTGCTGATGAAGATTTAGATGCAATGCAAGTATTTGATCTTGGTCTAGGTCGTGCACGAGTAATGTCTATTGAAGGTCGTGACCAAGCAAGTAAACGTTGGTATGAAAGTGATCGCGGACCGCAATCACCAATTGCACAAGCTGCACCAAAACCTTGTTCTTCATGCGCTTTCTTCGTGCCAATCTCAGGATCACTTCGCGCTTCATTTGGCGTGTGTGCCAATGCGATTTCACCTGAAGATGCACGCGTGGTTTCCGTTGACCACGGATGCGGCGCGCACTCCGAAGCAACGCTCTGATAAACTAGCCCTCTGCCCGCGGCCCCCGCGGCTTAAACGAATATAGAAATTAGCAAGGAGCACTCCCCATGCCTACAGGTAAAGTGAAATGGTTCAGCCTTGAAAAAGGTTTTGGTTTCATCGCATCCGATGAAGGCGAAGATGTTTACCTTGCTTCTTCATCTCTTCCAGAAGGCGTATCAACAGTAAAGCCTGGAACAAAGTTGGACTTCAGCGTTGCTGATGGTCGTCGTGGACCACAAGCGCTCTCTGTAAAAATTATTGATGCACCTCCATCACTTGCAGCAAACTCACGTACTAATAGCGATGATCTTGCAGCGATGATCGAAGACACAATCAAGATTCTGGACAAGGTCGGAAATGGCTTACGCCAAGGACGCCATCCATCTGCAGTTGAAGCAGAGCGTCTTGGAAAAGTTCTTCGCGGTATTGCTGGGCAACTAGAAGCTTAAAGTCCGCTTCTACTCGCTCTGCGAATTGTGTAACGAATACCGAAGACACCAAGAGCTGCACCGCAGACACAGGTCCAAACATATTTTGTATCTGAACCAGCAACTAAAAATGCAGTGCCAGCGAGCAACCAAACAATAGTTCCGGCCGCGATTAATTTAACCGTTCGTCGTAAATTTGGCTCCACGTTAAAGTCCACTCAAAACAATGAGTCCTAACAAACCAACAAGTGCGATGATCGAAACTAGGCGTCTAGTTTTGTAATTCATGGCTCTCCTCTTCCGCTAGTGAAACTTTTGATGGAACAAGAATAACAATTGCCAGAGCAATGAGGATTAAAACTGGCACCATTAAATATGCACGTGAGATACCCATTTGATCACCCAGAACTCCAAGCATGAATGGTGCCAATGCAATTCCAGATCCTGCAGCAAGTGAACTGATTCCAATTGCTAAATCTGGACGCTTTTCGCTAAAGCCAATCAAGCGAAGTGATGAGAGCGCAAACTGCATTGAGATTCCAAGGCCTGTAATAAAGAGCGTTACCAATGAAATTATCAAACTATGGGAAAACCAGAAGATGGCAAAGCCAATAAACTGCAAGATAATAATTGTGATTAGTTGTTGATCTAACTTAAGTTTCTTAAGGACTATTGCGCCATACCAACGACCAACTGCCATTCCAGAACCGAGTGAGACAATTGCTAGCGTCGCAGCAGATGCGGTTCCGCCGACTCGATCTCGCAATAAGGCTGCTGCCCAGAAAGATGTAGCAAATTCAGTACAAATACAGATAAAGAATCCAAAGCAGGCAATCCAATATGTGCGAGAAAGTTTGCCGCGTTGTCGCACACTGATATCGCGATCGTGAGGATCTCGGTTCTTATCGCGAGAGAAGAAATAAAGAATGATTGTTGCTGGAATTGTTAGCAATAAACCGAAGCGCCAACTTATTGTGGTGCCTGCAAGAGTACCCACGGCGATTGTTCCGAAGACAAACCCAACTGAGTTAATGCCATTTGATTGCGGCAATGCCAGGGGAGTTGCTTGCTTAAAGTGGTGAGAAAGCCTGGTCACCATATTGTTAATGACCATTGACGTTCCCATGCCGCCTAAGAATGTTGCAGAGAGTGTGAAACCAACTGATTTAAAGCTGACGAACATAAGCACGCCAATACAAAAGAGCCACATACCAATCCATGAAGTTTTTTCGCGACCGAAGTAATGAACCCATCGTGAGTTAGATAAGCCTGCAAAAATTGCAGCAACGCCCATTGCTGTTCCATGCAATCCAGCGATTGTCAGGGATGTGCCTTGATCAGCGCGCAAGAGTGGTTGAGCTGGGCCGAAGCCGCCTAGGTAAAAGTTAAGAATTGTTACTTGAAGTGCGATTGTCCAAAAGGTTCTGTCGCGCGTAAACGTATGTGGCATTACTTCCCTTACGGATGAATTAAAGCGCGGCTACAACGTAATCAATGCTCGCAGTGAGTGCATCAACATCGCTGGGATCAACAGAAGGAAACATACCAATACGAAGCTGATTCTTACCTAATTTACGGTACGGCTCGGTATCTACGATTCCATTTTCACGCAAAATAGATGCAACTTTGAGTGCATCGATTGAATCATCAAAGTTAATAGTTGCAACAACCTTTGATCGCATCGCAGGGTCTGTGACAAATGGAGTTGTGTAAGAAGTTTTTTCAGCCCATGAATAGAGGCGTGATGATGAGTCAGCACTGCGACCTGTTGAGAATTTCAATCCACCATTTTCATTCATCCACTTGATTTGATCAGCCAGCAACATAAATGTGGCAACAGCAGGTGTGTTGTACGTCTGATCTAGTCGTGAGTTTTCAATTGCGATGTTGAGATCCAAAATAGCTGGAGTCCAACGTCCACTTGCTTTAATTTTTTCAGCGCGAGCAATAGCGGCAGGTGACATCAGCGCAATCCATAAGCCACCATCTGAAGAGAATGATTTTTGTGGGGCAAAGTAATAGGCATCAAACTCTTTTGCATCAACGACTAAACCGCCTGCAGCACTGGTTGCATCAACTAAAACGAGTGCGTCTTTTGTTCCTGCTGGTCT
The DNA here is from genome assembly GCA_014190015.1 of Actinomycetes bacterium. Classification (GTDB taxonomy): domain Bacteria; phylum Actinomycetota; class Actinomycetes; order Nanopelagicales; family Nanopelagicaceae; genus Planktophila. The sequence goes on along the minus strand of BJFT01000009.1, from coordinate 33,157 downwards.
GATGATTGGCATTGCAACACCGGTGCTTGTTTCATTATGTGTAAATGCGTACGCATCTATGCCATCTTCGGCAACGGCTGTTGGGTGCGAACCGGGGTCAGATTTAATTATTGATGGTTCACCGAGAAAAGGCGCATCTTTTGCGCCCTTTGCAAACTTAGATGAAAACTCACCGAAGACAAGATGCTGTGAGCGATTTTCAATTTGAGCAAAGAGTGCGATATCCCAAAACGCAGTTGTTCCACCATTACCTAAAATTACTTCGTAACCATCTGGAAGAGAAAAAAGTGATTTCAAACCTTCGCGAACTTCGTGCACAACGTTCTTAACTGGTTTTTGACGGTGAGAAGTTCCAAGAATTGATGCACCGCTCTTATAGAAATTCTCTAACGCTGCCGGGCGAATCTTTGAAGGACCGCAACCAAAACGACCATCGATTGGCTTAATGCCATTAGGAATAACGATGCTCATGGATAAATCTTACGGGAAGTAACGCTGCATTTCCCAATCGGATTTTGCATCTGATCTGTAATACCTATTGCGGTCGTGCAATCTGGAATATCTACCTTGCCAGAATTCAATGCTGTCAGGAATCACTCGAAAACCACCCCAATGTGGTGGAGTTGGAACAACACTTCCTTCTGGCCATTTTTCAGCAGCACCTTTGAATCGCATCTCTAACTCTTCGCGTGAAGATAATGGCGCTGATTGTGCACTCGCCCACGCACCAATCTGGCTGGACCAAGGACGTGTAGCAAAGTAACTCTCAGACTCTTCGCGTGAAATTTTATCTGCGTGTCCAGAGATTATTACTTGTCGCTCCATTGCAAACCAAGGAAAAAGAAGTGTGACTTGCGAATTCATCGCAATAGCTTGTGCTTTGCGCGAAGAATAATTCGTAAAGAAAGTAAATCCGCCTTGTGAAATATCTTTGAGTAAAACTGTTCGAGTTGTTATCTCTCCAGAACCATCTGCAGTAGATAAAACCATTGCATTTGCTTCAACAATAATTTCATTGGCAGCAGCTTCTGTCATCCACTCCTCGAATGCCACAAATGGATCCGCAGGCAATTTCTCCAGGCCGACTTCGCCGTAGGAGCGGCGCATTGCTGAAATCTCGGCTCGAATTCCTTTTTGATTCACGGTTTCCTCCATGGATGTATCTAACGTCACTTTTGCCCGCAGGGCTATCTCAACATCCGTGGTCGCCAGCACGGCGCAGATGGGGGCAGAATTACCCCCGTAATACCCACTAAAGGAGCGCGTTGTGTCAGATGATTTCAAGCCAGGTCTCGAAGGTGTCATAGCTTTTGAATCTGAAATTGCTGAACCAGATAAAGAAGGCAGTGCGCTTCGTTACCGCGGTGTTGATATTGAAGATTTAGTTGGACGCGTTTCATTTGGAAACGTATGGGGATTACTTGTTGATGATGAATTTAATCCAGGTCTTCCACCAGCAGAAAAATTCCCACTCCCTGTTCACTCAGGTGATGTTCGAGTAGATGTGCAATCTGCAATTGCAATGCTTGCACCAGCATGGGGATTCAAACCTCTTCTAGATATTTCAGATGAAGAAGCTCGCTCAAATCTTGCGCGCGCATCAGTCATGGTTCTTTCATACCTCGCACAGTCTGCTCGTGGAATTTCTGCAACACCAGTTCCTGAATCGGAAATTGATAAGGCGCACACAGTTGTTGAGCGAATGATGATTCGTTGGCGCGGAGAACCAGATCCACTACACGTTCGCGCAATTGACGCGTACTTTGTTTCTGCTGCAGAGCACGGAATGAATGCATCAACATTTACTTCACGCGTTATTGCATCAACTGGTGCAGATGTTGCAGCTGCCCTCTCCGGTGCAATCGGTGCGATGTCAGGTCCACTTCACGGCGGCGCACCTTCACGCGTTCTTGGAATGATTGAAGATGTAGAACGCGTTGGCGATGCACGTAAGTACGTTAAAGATTTAATGGACCGTGGCGAACGCTTAATGGGCTTTGGTCACCGCGTTTACCGCGCAGAAGATCCACGCGCACGCACATTGCGCCGCACAGCAAAAGAATTAGGTGCACCGCGTTATGAAGTTGCACTCGAATTAGAAAAGGCAGCACTTGCCGAACTTCACGAGCGCCATCCAGAACGTGTTCTAGAAACTAACGTTGAATTCTGGGCTGCAATCGTTCTTGATTTTGCAGATGTTCCAGGACCACTATTTACTTCAATGTTTACAGCAGCACGCACTGCTGGTTGGTCTGCACATATTCTTGAGCAAAAACGCACTGGCCGCCTGATTCGTCCATCAGCTCGTTACATCGGTAAAGCTCCACGCAAACCAGAAGATGTACAGGGCTGGGATGCAACAGTTCACCAACTACACAATTAAGTAATCATGTCGCGCAGCATCATGTGGTTTAGGCGCGACTTACGCCTGATTGATAATCCTGCTTTATTGGCAGCCATCGAAGCTGGCGACGAGATTGTTCCTGTTTTTATCTTGGATCCACAATTAATTAAAATCACCGGTGAAAAAGGTTTAGCGTACTTAGCTGCTTCACTGAAGAGCCTCGATGAATCACTGGAAAATAAATTGCTCGTCTGCGAAGGCGATCCAGTAGATGTGTTAACAGAGTTAAAGAAAAAATACGAAACAACATCAGTTCATATTGCTGCCGAATACGATACTTACGCAGTTGCTCGCGATGCTCGAGTTGAAGCTGCAGGAATCGAATTGACACGCACAGGAAGTCCATATGCAGTTGCACCGGGTCGCGTTAAGAAACCGAGTGATGCAACAAATTATCGTGTGTACACACCTTTTTATCGTGCATGGCTTGTACATGGTTGGCGCGCAGCTGTAGCCGCACCGAAATCAATTAAGGCAGTCACGCCAGAAGCTAAACATAGAAAATTTCCAACATGGCAAGCACCAGCAGGAACAGATATTCCAGTTGCTGGAGAAAAAGCTGCGCACGAAAGATTTAAAAAATTTAAGGCTAAAGCTCTTGATACATACGATGAAACAAGAAACTTTGCGGGCATCGATGGAACAAGCAAAATGAGCACACACTTAACGTGGGGAGAGATTCATCCACGCACATTGCTCACTGGTTTAGGTGAAAGCAAAGCGCACGACACATTTAGAAAAGAAATTGCTTGGCGCGAATTCTATGCAGATGTCTTGTTTAACTATCCGCATACAGATAAGGATTATTACGCACCACAATTCGCGAATATGCGTTATGACGAACCAGGTAAGAAATTTACTTTGTGGTGTGAAGGCAAAACTGGATACCCATTTGTCGATGCAGGCATGCGCCAATTGATCAAAGAAGGCTGGATGCATAACCGAGTTCGCATGGTCGTTGCGTCATTTCTAGCCAAAGATTTACACATTGAATGGCAGCACGGCGCTCTGTTCTTTGAAGAGCACCTGGTTGATTTTGATATTGCTTCTAATGCACATGGTTGGCAGTGGACTGCAGGGTGCGGAACAGATGCGTCCCCTTATTACCGAGTATTTAATCCAATCGAACAAGGCAAGCGCTTTGATGAAAATGGAGATTACATCCGTAAATATGTGCCTGAATTAGCACACCTATCTGCAGATGAAATTCACGAACCATGGGATAGCGCCGATGGTTATAAGCATGGTTATCCAAAGAAATTAGTTGAGCACTCACTAGAGCGAATTGAATCTCTCGCACGCTTAGAAGAAATCAAAGTGCGCAACGCCGAGTGATTCTCGCTTTGCTCGATACATAGCAACATCTGCTCTTCGCAATAAATCGTGATCTTCATTATTAGCTGCAACGCCAATGCTTACGCCCAGATCAATTGAATCCTTGCCAATCAAGAATGGATAACTCATAGTTGCATGAAGAGCTAGTGCAACCTCCATACTAGTTTCATAATTGCCGTGGATTAAAACACCAAATTCATCGCCGCCTAATCTGGCAAGAGTTGCATCCGGTGGAAGAGCTCTATGAAAACGCATCGCAACTTGTTTTAATATTTCATCTCCAACGTCATGACCGAATGAGTCATTTACTGGTTTGAAACCATCAAGGTCTAAAATCAAGAGTGCACCTTCAGAGTTTCCGATTTCTTCCATCTCCGCAATCAATTTTCTTCGATTAGATAAACCCGTTAACTCATCGGTGCGCGCAAGTGTTCGCTCTGCGCCAAGGGATCGTGCTTGTCTGAGTGCAATAGTCATTCGAATAAAAGCAACAAGTAACGTCAGTAAAGTGGGAAGAAGAATGAATGAAGGAAAATAGCCAGGGCGCAACGTAATTATTCCAAGGAGCGTTGCACTTAAAAAGACAGAGAGCGCAACGAATACAGGATTTACCCCTTCATTGGAAGTCTGTTCACTAGCTTTAAATTGCGTAGACATAACAAGGAGTGCGAGCCCGACCAACCAACCATCATCAGAAATCGATCCGAAAACATATTTGTTGTTTACGTGTAGCCAGAGAAAGAGAAAGTCTGAGAAAGCAAAGATGATAATTCCAGAGCTGGCAATAATTGCCCGCTTGGAAACTCTCTGTGTTAAGAGGGTGGAAATTACGCTGGCAACCAAAATTAAATCACCAACAGGATAAAAAATTGCGAAAAAAGTCATCACCATGTCGCCATTAAGCCGTGGCAAAACTGGACCAACAAAGAGCGCGGTTCCAAGTGAACCTAAACCGAGTGCGATGATTGTTGAATCTAAAATTTCGACAGCAGAGATACGTGATCTTTGAGACAGTAGCCGTGGCAATGCAATAAAAGCTGCTGGATAGAAGAGCATGTAAAGAACATTTGAAATCAATTCAATCCGCAAATTGATTGTATAAAAAACACTGAGTGAAGAAATCAAAGACCCAGCAGCCCAGAAAGCAATAGCCAGTGCCAGAAAAGCAATACCTACATGGTCATTAAAACTTGGCACTCCGATAAGTGAAAAAACAAATATGATTGCAATTGCGTTATAGATCCATAAATCTAGATACACCTGCGGGGTTGTATGAATAACACGAGTGATTAAATGAATGATGAGCAGCAAAAATCCGAGAGTACTTAGGGATAAATATCTACGGAGCACAACAACACCGTAGAAGAAATAAGTGCTGCAACGTATAGGGCTAGCACTATACGAACTACTTCTGGCGCTGGCGCACTCTCACATTCATTCCGAGCTTGCGAACAAGGGGACGTGGTCCAAAACGAGAAACAGTACTTAAGAGCAGATACTGCCAACCAGGAATAGATAGAACCTTTCCATTTTGATTCTCTTTCCATGCCTGCAAAACAACTCGATCAGCGCTAAGCCACATGAACTCCGGTAAACCATTCATGCGCATTCGCCCACGTTCGTGAAATTCAGTACGAGTAAATCCGGGACACAAAGCAGAAATCTTTACACCAGTACCGCTCATTTCAGTGTGAAGTGATTCAGAGAGCACCGTGAGATAAGACTTTGACGCACTATACGTTCCGCCAGCAATCCATCCCGCAACGGATGAAACATTAATAATAGAGCCGCTATTTCGCTCTTTCATCTGCGGAATAACTGTGTGCATTAAACGCATAGGTGTGCGAACAAGTACGTCTAATAATTGTTGCTCTGCATTTACATCGCTAACGGAGAATGCTTTATTGATACCAAATCCTGCATTATTAATGAGAACTTCAATCTGGTTCTCACGCAAGTATTTTTCAACTTTCGCGCAACCATCATCGGTTGCTAAATCTGCTTGAATGATTGCGGTCTGAACTTTAAATTGTGATTCCAAATGTGCAGCACGCTCTTTCATGCGCTCTAGATCTCGAGCGACCAGAACAATATTGAAACCATCGTGAGCCAATATGCGAGTAAAGCTCTCACCGATACCTGCTGTTGCGCCTGTTACAACGGCCCATTTGCTCATCTGCTCTCCTTAACTAGACTTGCAATTATGGTGCTAGCAGTCGACTTAGGGCAATCAGGTGCGAGATTTAAGTCACCTGATTCACAATTCACAAGTAAGAGAGCCAAGCAAGCACACGAGAGCACTCTTGATGTTCTCAACGATTTATTTGCAGAAGCGCAGGAAAACTTTGGCCCAACATTTCAAAGCGATGTTGTGGCACTGAGTATCACGGGTGTTTACGGCGACGTAGGCGACCCAAAACCATATGGAGTTCTAGCTTCAAAGTACTTCGGTGCTAAATCTGTTGCAGTTATCGATGATGGTTTAGCTGGTTACTTTGGCGCACTTGGAAACAACGATGGAGTTGCCCTCTCCATTGGAAGTGGAACAGTTGCAATTGCTGGTCGTCGCGGAAGTTATTCGCACACCGATGGACTGGGACATATTTTTGGAGATCTTGGTGGGGGATTCTGGTTAGGTAAAGCGGCTTTAGAGCGCGTACTTGCAACACAAGAAGGCAGAGATGATGCAACGTTCTTATCTGAATTCTTTGAATCCGAGATTAAAACTTATGAATCATTGAAGTCTCACACAGATGCCAAAGCGCAATTGCTCTGCATTAACGCTGCCAAAACTCTTCTTGAAGCCGCCGAAACAAAGAACACTGATGCAATCACTATTAGAGATAAAGGTGCCGAATATCTAGCCAAGACGATTCGTGCAGCGTGGACAAATGTTGGTGGAATGCGCAATGAAGGAATTGGCATTGCGCTTCTTGGAAAGCTTGCAGAAAATAAAGGTTATGTCGAAGCTATTCGCAGGCGCACTTCTTCATTGTTGCCACAAATTACTCTGGTAGAACCACAAGGTAATCATTTAGATGGTGCAACTTTTATAGCAGAGCACGTACCAGAAGATATAGAACCGTTACTTCGTTGGTGGCATAAGTAATTCACCAATTGCGCCAGCAGGAACAAATGGTGAATGAGGAGGAACTGCGTTAATTCGTCTGTACTCACTATTTTGAACTGGGCGGGGATCTAGCTCGCCTTTATTCGGCCAAAAAGATATTGCTCGCTCTGCTTGCGCGGTAATTGTCAGTGAAGGATTTACACCAAGGTTTGCAGTCACTGCAGCACCGTCCACAACATGCATCGTTGGGTAATTCCAAACACGGTGATATGGATCGATGACACCTTGCGAAATATCTGAACCAATAACGCACCCACCCACAAAGTGCGCTGTGAATGGAGCACCAATTAAGTCACCGATATGTCCCCCTGCAAAACCACCGTATTTATTAGCGATGCGTCGTACGGTTTCATTTGCAGCCGGAATGTACGTTGCATTTGGATTTTCAGAGTTATTTGTTGATGTTAAACCCAAACCCCACCACTTCTTTTTTGGTCTAACAGATAGTGCTGAATCAACGTTTTGCATAACTAATGCGATGACTGTGCGCTCTGACCATTGACGAACATTTAGAACACGCAATAACAAAGATGGTTTTTTAATGAATTCCCGAACCCATTGCCGGCGGCGATCTTTTGCAACGTTGCCATCAGTCATGATTGTCTGCAATAAGCCCATCGCATTGCTTCCCTTGCCGTAGCGAACTGGCTCTACGTGAGTGTGCTCATCCGGAAAGAATGAAGAGGTAATTGCCGCGCCTTTACTGAAATCAATATCGGACTTCGGCAAAAGAGCACCTGTAAGTGCTTCACTATTTGTTCGGGATAAATCACCAAGACGATCAGAGAGTTTTGGCAGCTTTCCTATTGCTTTCATACGGTGCAGAAGTTTTTGAGTGTTATATGTACCAGCACTAACTATTAATTGATTGGCCGTAAAAGTAATTGTTCTGCCGAAAAGTCCATTTGTTTTCTTAGCTTTTACAATCCATGAGCCGTCAGATGCTTGCTCAAAAGAAGTGACGGTTGTTAGTGGAAATACTTTTGCTCCCGCAGATTCTGCTAAACCAAGATAATTCTTAGGCAGCGTATTTTTCGAATTAAACCTGCAACCAGTCATGCATGCACCACATTGTTGGCAACCGCTTCGCGCAGGACCAACGCCGCCAAAATATGGATCTTTACTTGCGATACCTGAGCCTTCGCCAAAATAAACTCCAAGTGGCGCCATTTTGAATGTATGACCAACGCCCATTTCGATTGCAACATCTTTCATTGCCTGATCACTTGGAGAAAAATATGGATTCTCTGCAACACCAAGCATTCGACTTGCTTGGTCATACCAAGGCAGTAACTCTGATTTCCAATCCGTGATGTGCTGCCACTGCTTATCTTGGAAATAAGAATCAGGTGGTTGATATAGCGTGTTTGCATACACGAGTGAACCGCCACCAACGCCTGCACCCGCAAGGATTAAAACATCAGGTAGTGCGTGAATTCTCTGTATGCCGAGCAATCCAATTTTTGGAAAGAATAGAAATTTTCGAAGACGCCAAGAAGTTTTAGGGAAATCTTTTTCTTTAAACCTTTTTCCTGCTTCAAGAACTGCTACTGAATAACCTTTTTCTGTGAGCCTGAGTGCTGACACCGAGCCGCCAAAGCCAGAACCAATGATGAGAACATCAAAGTCCTTAGCCATAGGTTATTTTTCCTCTCGGATTTTCCAGGAAGTTCCGTAGCTCTCAAGTAAATCAAGAAATGGCATTGGGTCATACCATTCAGGACCAGAAACGCCGCCTTCTGGAATCCAGATCTTCTTATGGATTAACTCCATCGCGATAACTGGATTGATTGCGGTTTGCCAGACAACAGCCTGATCGCCGTACTCTTTCATTGACCAAGCGTTATCAACAACGTTGTAGATATAGCACGCGTATGGCTTACCTTCTTTATTAATTCCTTTTACTAACGTACCGGCACAGGTTTTTCCGTGCATGCGTTCACCAAGTGTTGCGGGATCGGGAAGCGAGGCTGCAAGTAAGTCACGTGGTGAAACAGAAATACCTTGAACTTCAACGGTTTCTTTTCGATCTAATCCGAGCATATGAATTGTTTTTAAAGTCGTAATGAACTGTGCGCCAAGACCATATTTGAAGTTAACTTTTTTCGCTTCGATTTTCTGCGGAATTAAAATAACTTCTTCATGCTCGACATTTACGCATTCAACGGGGCCGATGCCTTCAGGAAAATCAAAGGTTTCAATCTCACTAAATGGTTCTGTTGTGTGCCATCCACGACCGTCTTCCCAGACGATTGGTGGGTTCAGACACTCTTCAATAGTTGTCCATATAGAAAATGATGGAGCGAATTCATAACCTTCAACAGTTATGTTTGAACCATCTAAAATTGTTATTGAATCAATTTTGCTAAACAAGTGATCAGATGCGTACTTAGCGAATACATCGCTCATGCCTGGTTCGATACCCATTCCAACTAGTGCAAATATCTTTCTTTCCGCCCAGTTCCAGTCACGAGCAAATTGTTCGTCACCGAGTTTGACGCCTGTTTCGGTATACGGATAGTGAGGATGTGGACGCGAAAGTGACATCGCCATATCAATGTAATTAACATTTTCAATCTCGCACGCAAGAAAAATCGGCATTACAAATCGAGGATCAACTGCGTTAATTACAACATCGGGTGCCGCACGCCTTATGAGGCTACGAATATCTTCAAGTTCGGCGGCGTTAACTTCTGCAGCGGAAAACCTTGAGTCTTTGACCCTGGAAACTGCTTCTTCAGCACGAGATAATGTGCGATCAGCAATAACCATTGATGTAATGAATGATCTACGAGATGCAATATTGGCTATTGCTCTTCCAACGCCTCCAGCGCCGATTACAAGCGCCTTCATTCCTGGCCCCACATGGGATAAAACTCCGAATCAATTAGAAATGTAATTTTAATGGGAAGATTGCGTATTAGCAATATCGGTCCCCGTAGCTCAGTGGATAGAGCAACCGCCTCCTAAGCGGTAGGTCGCAGGTTCAACTCCCGCCGGGGACACTTATTAGTGTTTTAAAGTAAAACGTTGCAATGATTTTGGTGCCCACCAATTGCGTTCACCAAATAAACGCATGAGTGCAGGCACTAACAATGCACGGACAAGAGTTGCATCAAGTAGAACTGCAAATGCCACACCAAAACCAAGCATCTTGATTGAAGTAACACCACTAGTCATAAACGCTGCGAAAACAACTGCAAGCAATAACGCTGCGGCAGTGATAATTCGCGCAGAGCGCTGTAAACCTTTAGCAACTGATTCAATGTTTGATTTTCCATCAAGGTGTTCTTCTCGAATACGAGAGAGTAAGAAGAGTTCGTAGTCCATTGATAAACCAAAGACCACAACAGCAATCAAAATAATTGAACCTGTATCAACTGTTCCTGTTACAGCGAAGTCGCCAACCAACCACTTCAAGTGACCATCAATAAAGATCCACGTAACGGCGCCCAGGGTTGCTATTAGCGAGAGAGCGTTTAGTAAAACAGCCTTAATTGGCAGAATGATTGAACCAGTAAAGACAAAAATAAGGATGAATACAGTTAGTGCAATCCAACCCAACGCCCAAGGAAGTGCGCGAGCAATTCCATCTTGCGAATCAGTGAAGTCAGCTGCTGCTCCACCAATAAGCGTTCCTTCAGGAACAGGCAAGTCGCGAATATCGTGAATAATTCTCTGTGCATCCAATGTGCGAGATTGTTCACTCGAAATTACTTGTACGCGAACGTCGTTTCCAAAGTATTCAATCTGACCCACTCGAGCGATTCCATAAACTCCTTGGACTCGGGCTAAGAAGTTATTGATTTCAATCTCTTTACCTTTGCCATTTGGAATAACAACTTCAATTGGAGTGCCTTCAAGTCCCGTAAAGCGCTCTTCAATCACCACAGAGGCAACTGCAGCAGGATCTGATTTTGGAAGTACGCGAGCATCAACTTGTGCGAATGCGATATTGGTAATTGGCGCAGCAAGTACACCAAGAATTAGCAGTGAACCAATAACAACAGGGACAGGTCGCTTCATGACATTACGAGCAGTGTGAGCCCAACGACCATCTTCTGAAGGAACAATGCCAGCTTTGCGAACAACACCTTTATCAACTTTGTGACCCAAGATTGCGAGTAGAGCAGGCAAAGGAATAAGCGCACCAAGTACAGCCAGAGAGATCACTGCAATTCCCGCATATCCAAATGATTTAAGGAAGTTCAGTGGAAAGAGCAATAAAGAAGCGAGAGTTACAAAGACAGTTAAACCTGAATAAAAAACCGTTTTACCTGCAGTGGCCACAGTGTTGATAACTGACTCATCAACGCTCTTGCCCGCGTGTAACTCTTCGCGGAATCTATTGACGATAAGAAGTGCGTAATCAATTCCAAGTCCTAATCCCAAACCCGTAATGAGATTGAGAGCAAAGACAGATACATCGGTGAACAGGGTGAATAGAAAAATTATGAAGAATGAACCGAGAATTGCACTCACGCCAACAACCAATGGCATTGCGGAGGCAACCATGGCACCGAAAACGAAAATTAAAAGAATAAAAGTTAAGGGGATTGCAATGGCTTCAGCCACGAACAAGTCTTCCTTGATTTTGCTATTAATCGCATGAGTAATTACTCCACCACCGGATGCATAGACAGTGAAATTGCCTTGTTTGCCGTCAAATTTTTCTTGAATTAACTTTCCGATTTTTTCAAGCGAAGCCCAGTCATTTGCATCTGGATCTGAATAGATGAATAAGAATGCAGCTTTGTCATCCGCGGCTTTCATTGAAGGTGCGCCACCTGTACTCCAATAAGAAAGCGTGCGGTCTACTTGTGAAACTGATTTCACTTGCGCCTCAAGAGCGGCGGCTTCGGCAACAACAGCAGGATCATTAACACTTCTGTTACCTGTATCAATAACCAGAATTGCAGCAGGTTCTTGGACTTTAAACTTCTCGGTTACGTACTCATACGCTTTCGCAGATTCACTACCAAGGTCGGAATATCCACCGCTATCAAGTTTTGAGAACGCAAGAGATCCAACACCGCCTGCAGCAAGAATTCCAATGATGAAGAGAATCAATACAGACTTCTTACGACGAACTATGAATCTTCCAAGCCCTGCAAACATGATCTCCCCTTATCTGAACACTGTACAGATAATACCCAGCCTATTTGAACATTGTCAAGATTAGAGAGATACTGGACTTATGACCACAGCTAGGGCGCGCAGCCACTACCACCATGGAGATCTTGAAAGCGCACTAATTAGTACAGCCCGAAAATTGGTAAGACAAGACGGTGCCGAACATCTTTCACTTAGACAAGTGTCGCAAGAAATTGGAGTAAGTCCTAGCGCTGCATATCACTATTTTCCCGACCGAACTTCTTTACTTTCAGGACTTGGCTTTTCTTTATTTGAAGAGCTAGCAGATTTTCAAGAAAAAGAAATTTCAAAGATTGCTGGTAACTCCGCACGCGCAGCACGAGAACGCTTTAGAGCTTTGGGTCGAACATATTTTCATTGGGCAAAAAAGGAACCGCACCTATTTAATTTGATGTTTGGCGATTTTTGCTCATTAGAAAAAAGTCCACAAAATCAGCGTGAAGAAAATCGTGCTTTTATCAATCTCACTAAATGCTTGGACGAACTTTATGAATTTAATTTGATCAGCGACAAAATGCGACCGTATGGAGAACTTCTTTCGTGGTCGGTTGTACATGGTGCAACCAGTTTGATTATTGGTGGCCATCTTGAAGTTGAGGATTTTGAAACCACACTTGATGCTGTAGAGCTTGCACTTGGAATCAAGGGCTAGGGTTAGTTATGAGCGAAATCTTGCCTAATGTGACATCTGATGAAATTGATCACGAACAAGCGCTTGAAGATGCGAAGCGCGAAGCTGAAATAAAAGCGGATAAGCCGCCCCACCACGAAAATTAATTAATCAGCTTTAGGTGTTGGTGCTGGAGCAGGTGTTGGTTGAGTTTTATTTGTATTTAATTTTGCAGAGTCTGTTTTATAAAAACCAGAACCTTTAAAGACAACGCCAACTGCGGAATAAATCTTTCGGACTTCACCCTTGCACTCAGGGCATGCCGTCAGTGATGCTTCAGAGAAAGTTTGGAAGGCCTCAAATTCATGGCCACAGTCAGCACATGCATATTGATATGTAGGCATCTGACTATTCCTTTCCCGCATGTATCCCGGCTAGGGGTAGATACCAAGTCTAAAGAAGTGGGAAGATAGATGCGAATTAAAGCCGTGGAAGAGGGGTAAAAATGAAGATCATGCGAATACTCAGCATTGCTGTGATCGCGCTCTTTGTTACTGCTCCTGCAACAAATGCTAATTCACTCATCGCTACAAATCCAATGAGTGGAGCGACCGTAACAGTTGCACCAAGTGTGGTTAGTGTTACCGGACAACTTCCACTCATCGATGCTGCAAATTCAATGGAAGTTACAGATCCGCAAGGTAAACGTGTTGATGATGGCGTCCTTGCAATTGATGGAGCGAGTGCAGTCATTGGTTTGAAAACTCTTAAGGTCTCTGGTGTTTATACCGTCACTTATTCACTATTTGCTGAAAATGATGTTCCGCTAGAAGGTTCATTTAGATTTACATTTGCTGCGCCAAGTGAGATAACAACACCGCAGCCAATCCCAGTTGAGAGCACTAGCGCAAAAGCTGAAGTAAATGACTGGGGCACAAACGCATTCGTGATTGGTTTACTGGTTGTTGCATTCTTTGTTTTAGTTCTCTTATCTCTCTATGCGCGAAAGATTTATAGAGAGAGATGATTTCAGCACTGGTTACAGCCAGTAAATTCTTCGCAGTTCTCTCAAGTTTTATCACTATCGGAGCATTATTGGCCTTAGCCTTTTTGGTCTTGGATAAAGATGGAAAGCTCTCCACAAGCGGAGCGAAGATTAGGTCAATTATTTCTATCTCAGCTTTTGCCTGGTTTTTCAGCAGCGTCCTCAATATTTTATTTACGCTGGCAAACATCTTGGGAGAGTCAGTTACTGCGGTCTTAGATCCAGCAGTGCTGCAATCCTTTGTTCTTCAGATTTCGCTAGGTCAATATCTCTTCTTTCAAACATTAATCGCACTTTTTGTAGCAATAACTTCTCGATTGCTCACCTCTTCTGGGTACACGGCGATACTGCTTCTGATTTCTCTGATTGCTATTTCAGCACCAGTGTTTCAAAGCCATGCTGCTTCCAGCGGTTCACACGCACTAGCTATCGGATCTTTACTCATCCACGTCATTGCGCTTTCTTTTTGGGTTGGCGGAGTAATCGCAATTGCGTTACTCAACCAGGAGGATCGCAAAATTTCATTGCCCCGCTTTAGCCAGGTTGCATTGTGGGCAGCAATTGCAGTTGTGATCAGTGGAGTCCTCAACGCTTCAGCTCGACTTAATTTTGCTGCCGCGTGGTCTTCAAGTTATGCATATGTTGTGATTCTGAAAGTCCTTATTACCTTTGTTTTGCTCTACTTTGGTTATAAACATAGAAATTATCTAGCTGCTAAGCCATCTGTTAATTGGCGCGCGATGACACGGTTGATATCAGTAGAAGCTGCAATCATGATTTTTGTTACGGCTCTAGGTTCGTGGCTCTCATCAAATCAACCACCCTCACGTGATTCACAAGAACCATTTAATGCAGCACTTGCGATTGCAGGCATGGAAATGCCTGGAGCGCCAAATTTCACACGGATTCTCTTTGAATACGACCCAAGTATCTTCATGATCGGATTATTAGTTTTAGCTGTCGCTCTTTACATCAAGGGCGTTGTGATTCTCACACGACGCGGAGATAAGTGGCCGGTAGGTCGGACAATATCTTTTGCACTTGGTATTTCAGCAATTGATTTTGCAACCAGTGGCGGTCTTGGCGTTTATGCACACTTTGCTTTTTCATGGCACATGGTTGCGCATATGGTTTTGGGAATGATTGCACCCATAGGAATAGTTCTTGGTGCACCAATCACGCTCGCGCTTCGCACACTTCCACAATCGCGTGATGGACAAGAGTTAGGTGTGCGTGGATTACTTATTAAGGCTCTGCACTCTCGTTATGCACGAGTACTTACCAACCCAGTCGTTGCACTCGCCATTTTTGATGGATCTCTGTTTGCTCTCTATTTCACATCTTTATTCGGTGGAATGATGCAGAGTCATCAAGGTCACTTATTCATGAGCATTCACTTTATTCTGACCGGAATTCTCTTTTTCCACGTCATCGTCGGTGTTGATCCAAATCCGAGGAAAGTTCCGCACATAATCAGAATTGTTATTCTCTTTGCGGCGATGAGTATTCACGCATTCTTCTCAGTCGCACTCATGTCTGCGAGCACTCTTATTGATGGTGGATATTTTGAATCATTACAGCGTCCATGGTCTCTGGATTTACTTGCAGATCAACGCACGGGCGGCGCCATTGGTTGGGCTATGGGGGAGATTCCAATTCTTATTGCACTCGTTGCTACATTCATCCAGTGGATGCGCGATGATTCACACGAAGCAAAACGTATTGACCGCAACACAGCCAGAATGGCTGCACTTGGCCAGCCGGATGAACTTGCGCAATACAACTTGTATCTCAATAATTTAAATAAGAAAGATAGAGAGGCGAATCAGTGATGGATTCACTTTATTCATTACCAAGTGAATACGAAGAGCTGCGCCAGAGTGTTCGTGCACTCGCACAAAAAGAAATTGCACCACATGCAAAAGCTGTTGATGAAGATCACCGCTATCCAATAGAAGCAGGGCAAGCACTTGCTAAAGCAGGACTCTCGGCAGCACATGTTCCAACAGAGTTTGGTGGAGATGGAGCAGATGCTCTCGCTGTTGTTCTTATCATTGAAGAAGTTGCTCGCGTCTGCGGATCTTCTTCACTTATTCCGGCTGTAAATAAATTAGGTTCGATGCCGCTGATTTTGGGTGGAACTACAGAACAAAAAAAGCGTTGGCTAACTCCGTTAGCGCAAGGAAAAGGTTTTTCATATTGCCTCTCCGAATCTGAAGCGGGATCTGATGCGGCGTCCCTTCGCACAAAGGCAACTAAGAGCGGCGATAAGTGGATCATCAACGGAAGTAAGAAATGGATCTCTAATGCAGAGATTTCAGATTTCTACACAGTTATTGCACAAACAGATCCATCTCTTGGCTCAAAAGGAATTACCGCATTTGTGGTTGAGAAGAGCGATGCAGGTGTTTCATTTGGTGCACCTGAGAAGAAGATGGGATTTCGTGGATCTCCAACTCGCGAGGTTTATTTCGATAATGTAGAAATCTCAGATGATCGTTGCATCGGTGAAGTTGGTACTGGATTTTCACTAGCGATGGATACTTTGGATCACACTCGCATCACAATTGCAGCTCAAGCGCTCGGTCTCGCACAAGGCGCACTCGATATTGCAACGGCATATTCACATGAACGTAAACAATTCAATAAACCAATCTTTGATTTCCAGGGCGTTCAGTTCATGCTGGCAGATATGGCAATGAATATAGAAGCTGCTCGCCAACTCACGTATGCGGCAGCAGTGAAGAGCGAAAACGGAGAGAAAGATCTTAAGTTCTTCTCTGCTTCAAGCAAATGCTTTGCTAGCGATGTAGCGATGAAAGTGACACAAGATGCTGTGCAGATATTAGGCGGCTACGGATATGTTTCAGATTATCCAGTTGAGCGAATGATGCGTGATGCAAAACTTACGCAGATTTACGAAGGCACAAATCAGGTTCAAAGAATTGTGATGGCACGTAATTTGCCCGTTCGCTAAGAACTTTTAAATCTCACGATTAAATCCGGAGTAGCTGCTGCATTAACTGCAATGTCGTGAGCTTCACGTGGCAAAACTTCACTCGTTACTTCACCTGAATGCACGAGGGCAATTTTCCATCCGGACATCATCGGAAGAGCGCGATCGTAGAAGCCACCACCTTGACCGAGTCGAAATCCATCGCGATCGATGCGAAGCGCAGGCACGATTACAACATCAATCGCGGGCAGTGGGGAAACAACATCGCCAACTGGCTCAAGGATCTTTTTCTTTTCTACGAGTTTGTTTTCATCGCCGTCCCAATAAATCCAATCAATGTGATCATTATTTACTCGTGGAAGCAACAGAGTTTTTCCGGATTTAATCAATGCGCGATTAAGTTCGATGGTATTGGGTTCATAACCATAAGAAACATAGCTTGCAATAATTGTGGCCTGCGTTACTTCTGGAGTTGAAAGAACATTTGAATAAACAGCAGGAACGAAAGCCTCACGTCTTTCACGGCGGTATCGTTCACGAATAAGTGCTTTATCTTTCATCGCAAATCCCCTAGATATCTCGCTCCAACAAGTATGGTGTGATTATGGCAGAGCAGATGCGAGTCGATGAGTTTCTCAGTTCATTACTGGGAATTTGTCATCCACTTGAGCCGCTTGACTTACCTTTATTGGATGCACATGGTGCAACATTGGCCGAAGATATTTATGCTGGTGAAAGATTAGTTCTACGTGCCAATAGCCGAATCCGTTCGACACAGATTGGCTTAGCTGCATCAATTGGTTTAGATCATCTGCCAACACGTCCGCATCCACGCGTTGTTATCTTGTCTGCCGGACCAGATTTAGTTGAACCAGGTCACTCACTGAAGGCAGACGAAGAGTTTGAAACCAACTCGTGGTTGCTTACAACTGCTGTCCGTGAAGTAGGCGCAATTGGTTATCGCGTACATTCAATTCCTGATGATGAAGAGGAACTTTTGGCGGTCATCGAAGATCAATTAGTACGAGCAGATTTAATCGTCATTAGCGGTGAACGCAACGATGATTCATTTGATTTAATCACACGCACTCTTCAAAAAATGGGCGAAATAACAACACTTGATTTGGCTATAGAAAATAGTGGAAGACATAATTTCGGTCAGATTGGTCCCGACAAAACTCCTGTCGTTACTCTTCCTGGTGATCCGATAAATGCATACATATCTTTTGAGCTATTTGTTCGACCAATGATTCGCACCATGCTTGGAGTAGCGACAATTCATCGACCATCCGTAAAAGCAAAACTTGAGAAGGCGATCAGTTCGACTCCAGGGACACGTTCATATGTACGTGCGATACTTTCAGAAGATGCAACGTCTGTGCGTGCTCTAGAAATCCAAGATGAAATTTCAACTCTGTCAGATGCAAACTCATTTATTGCCCTTAGTGAAAAAGATGAAACTATCGAAGCAGGTGCTTCGGTAAATGTCGTGGTTCTCGAGCGGCGATACATATAAATGCGTGAACACTCCTGGCCGATAACGCTTCACGGTACAGAGATTTATCTAAGACCATTGCGTTTGCGCGATAGAAAAAAATGGCTCAACGTCCGAGCCGAAAATCGAGAGTGGTTATCTCCATGGGAAGCCACACTTCCATTTATCCCTGGCAGTGATGTCGAATCACTACAAAAAGAGTTGCCATCATTTTTCAGATTAGTTAGAACCCTCAATCGTGAATCACGTGATGGCCGCTCGATTTCTTTTGCAATCTGGCATGAAAACAATTTAATCGGACAAATTTCTATGGGTGGAATTATTTTGGGAGCCATGCGAGGTGCTCATATCGGATATTGGATTGATCGTGCGTATGCAGGACGCGGTTATACGACGGAAGCTGTTAACTTATTGACCGAATATGGCTTTTCAGTCTTAGCGCTACATCGAATTGAAATAAATCTTCGACCTGAAAATGCTGCTTCTCGTCGAGTGGCCGAAAAAGCCGGGTATGTATTAGAAGGTGAACGCCCGCGGTATTTACATATTGATGGTGATTGGCGTGATCATCTTTCATTCGTAAAAGAAAACCCATTAGTTAAGTAGAAAAAAGCAGACCGAAATGGGTGCTTAAATACCCGATAGGTCCTATTTCTCCCTCTATCTTTGTACATCATGGCTTCTGGACTTATCTATTTGGCAATCATCGGTATGTGGGTTGCCTATTTCTTGCCACGATGGGTTCACGATAGAAATGAATTTTCTGGAAAATCAATTGAACGTTACAAAAGTGCACTTCGAGTCGTAGCAAATAGTTCGCCTGGTGGAAGTTCTGGATCTGGAGTAATTCACACAGATTTAGATCACGAAGCAAAAGTTGCACAACGTCTAATGCAAAGAAGAATAGTTTTTTCAATCCTAATCATCTCACTCCTTACAACAATTGTTGGTGGTCTTATGAATACTATGAAAATTACCTTCGCACTCATTCCATTAACTGGAATACTTATTTATGTTGCGCACGTAAGAAGACAAACAATTAGTGAGAAGCTCTACAAGCGCAGAATTAAAAACTTACAAAAGAGTCAATCTGGTACATCAAGCACAAATCTCTCTGAGGTTGTTAATCACACCGCTCAGAAAGAGCATTGGATTCCACTTTCCGAACGTGAATTATCGGGTGTCGTAATTTTGCCAAAAGGTTCTGCTGAGAATCGCGGTGCATGGCAACCTAATGAGATTCCTGTACCAACTTATGTAAATGCACCAAAAGCGGTTACGCCACGCAGAACTATTGATCTCACAATTCCTGGCCAATGGAGTGAAGATCAAGAACGCCTTGCGCGTGAAGCACTTGCAGCCGCAACTCCTTCACGTGATCAGGTATTTGATCAGGATTTGGCTGAAGAAGCAGTGGAAAGACTCAATCGTTCACGCGCTTCAAACGAATAATCTAAATCCAAGAAGAGAACCACATCCGCATATGCCATTGTGCATAGGTGATTACTTCGCCTAGATATAAAGGCAAAAAGTAAACAAAATTTAGGAAAACCACAGCAACAAAGCCAAGGATTATTACTTGCGCATCAGCTGGATTTCGACTTCTATCTATAAAGAGTTTGGCACAGTACACAAGTGCCAGGATCAAGAATGGTTCGAAAACGATTGCATAGAAGCTAAATACGGTGCGCTTTTGAAAGAAGAACCACGGTAAATATCCAGCAATGATTCCAAGAAGAATAAAAGTTAGTTTGCTATCAACTTTGCGCTGATAGAACTGCCACATCCAATAACCAATAAGTACTACTACTGCAAGCGTTGCGCTCCACCACAATACGGGTGTACCTAAAGCCAATACTTCTTGAGCGCAGTTATTGCTGCCACATCCTTGTGGTGATTCGTAGTAGAAAGATGTTGGCCTTCCCATGATTAGCCAACTCCATGGATTTGCTTGGTATGCATGTTTTTCAACGAGTGAAGTATGAAAATCCAACATTTGTTTGTGATAGTAAATCAGCGAACTAAATGGGTTTGATGCGTAATCTCGATTCCATCCACGTTTGCTAATAAACCAACCAATCCAAGAGAAAATATAAATAGAGATTGGAATAACTCCGAATTGCACAATTCGTAGAGTCACGGTTCTTAGCGATTCTTTTACACTCTCTTGTTGGTACAACCTGAACAACGTTATAAATCCAAACAACGCGATGAAGTACAGCGCGCTCCATTTAGTTGCTAATGCCAGGCCAAAAAATATGCTCGCATACCAATACTGTTGCCTGAACCAGAAGTAAGCGGCTATCAAAATAAAGAGCGTGAGGAAAAGATCAAGAAGTGCTGTTCGTGAATGCACCAAAAGCAATCCATCAAATGCCAAGAGAGCCGCAGCTATTGCAGTTAAGAATGGTGAATAAAAGAGTTCATGAGCCAATCGAGATGCAATAAGAATTATTAGAGTGCCCGCAATAGCAGCTGTAATTCGCCAGCCGAATTCGTTATCCCCGAAAATTTTTATACCTATTGCAATGCTCCATTTGCCTATAGGTGGGTGAACAACAAATTCTGGTTTTAATCCATCAACTTCAACGCCGTATTTCAACATATCTCTAGCGCCGTCAACGTAGTAAACCTCATCAAATACAAAGCCTTTTGGGATGTCCAGATTAATAATGCGAAGAAAAAATGCTCCAATTGCGATAAGTATTGGTGCAACGCTTGCGATCACGGAGATAGCGTATCCGAGCAGAATTACTGAGATGATTGCGCCATGGCACTTATATTGGCAGCAACTCCTCTTGGTAATCCCAAGGATGCTTCTGCACGCCTAATCGATGCAATCGCAACAGCTGATGTTATTGCAGCCGAAGACTCTCGTCGCTTTCATAGATTGGCATCCGATCTCGGAGTTACGTTCGTAGGAAAAGTTATTTCATTCTTCGATGGCAATGAAGAGGAACGAACACAAGAAATTCTTGAATTACTCAGAATTGGAAAAACTGTTCTAGTTGTTAGCGATGCAGGAATGCCGACGATTAGTGATCCTGGTTTTCGTTTGGCTCGGGATGCATCCGCTGAAAACATCGCACTCCAAGTTTTACCTGGCCCTTCAGCTGTCACAATGGCAGTTGCGTTATCTGGTTTACCAACGGATCGTTTTTCTTTTGATGGTTTCCCACCACGCACAACGGGTGCAAGACAAAAATTTTACGAGTCGCTTAGATTCGATGAACGAACACTCGTCTTTTTTGAAGCGCCACATCGCCTAGAAGAGTCACTTGCAGATGCACTTGCAACTTTTGGTTCTGAACGTAAAGCAGCTATTTGCCGCGAAATGACAAAACATTACGAACAAACAATTCGTGGCGATTTATCTCAATTACTTGAGTGGAGCCAGAAGAATGAAGTGCTGGGCGAAATCACTTTAGTTATTGCCGGCGCCACAACTGATGCTAAATCGGTAACAACGGATGCAATGGTTGCACGTGTGCAAGAGTTTGAATCAGCGGGCATGGATCGCAAGGGTGCAATTGCTGCTGTAGCCGAAGAATTCTCACTTCCTAAGCGTTCGGTTTATGCCGCCGTTGTAGATGCTAATAAGATAGGCAAATGAGCAACGTGAGCGATAAATCCTTCTATCTCACTACGCCTATTTACTATGTAAATGATGCACCGCACATTGGTCATGCGTACACAACTGTTGCAGGAGATGTGCTTACCAGATGGCATCGTCAACGCGGTGAATCAGTCTGGTTCTTAACAGGAACAGATGAACACGGGCAAAAAGTTATGCGCACCGCAGAACAGAACAACGTTGCACCACAAGCATGGGTAGATCGATTAGTAGCCGAAGCGTGGAAACCAAATTGGGAAGCGCTCAATATTGCTAATGATGACTTTATTCGCACAACTGAAAAACGACATACAGAGCGTGTGCAAAAGTTCTTGCAGGGATTAAAAGACTCAGGACATATTTATTCAGGAAAATATGAGGGCCCTTATTGCGTTGGATGCGAAGAATTCAAGTTACCAGGAGATTTAATTGAATCAAATGGCGAAAAACTCTGCCCGATTCATAGCAAGCCAATTGAATTAGTAAATGAAGAGAATTGGTTCTTTAAGCTCTCTGATTTTGCTGCTCCATTAATTGAGCACTACAAAAAGAATCCAGATGCATGCCAGCCTGAGAGCGCCCGCAATGAAGTCCTCTCATTCCTTGAAGGTGGCGTTTCTGATCTCTCAATTTCACGATCTACATTCGATTGGGGAATCCCAGTTCCGTGGGATACCAAGCAAGTTGTTTACGTCTGGTTTGACGCGCTTTTAAATTATGCAACCGCGGTTGGACTAACGGATGCCGCAGATTCCGAAGGTGGCAAGAAGTTTGCACAAACGTGGCCTGCAGATGTTCACCTCGTTGGAAAAGATATTTTACGTTTTCACGCAGTAATTTGGCCGGCGATGTTGATGGCTGCAGGCCTTGCAGTTCCAAAGAAAGTATTTGCACATGGTTGGTTGCTAGTTGGCGGAGCAAAGATGAGCAAGAGCAAGCTCACCGGTATTGCTCCAAGTGATATTACTGATTACTTTGGCGTGGATGCGTTTAGATATTACTTCTTGCGCGCAATTCCATTTGGATCTGATGGCTCATTTTCATGGGAAGACATGAGTGCGCGATATACAAGTGAATTAGCAAATGATTTTGGAAACCTCGCATCGCGTCTTGCTGCAATGATTGAAAAATACTGTGATGGAAATCTTCCACAAGTGGCTCACGACAAGGGGCTCGAAGAAGCGCTTTCTGATGCAGTTTCTAAAGCAGATGCGGCAATGTGCGCGTTAGATTTCCAGGGCGGCATCAATGCAATTATGGATTTCTGCAAACGAGTAAATGGCTATGTTACAGAAAAAGAACCATGGATTCTTGCTAAAGATCCAGCAAACAAAGTTGTACTCGAGGAAGTTCTTTACAACACCGCAGAATCTTTGCGCGCACTCGCAGTTTTGCTTAACTCAGTCATGCCTGCAACATGTGAAATTTTGTGGCAGAGTCTTGGTGCACAAGCAGCTCTGGGTGATTTAGGTTCACAGAAGATTGCATCCGTTGCGACATGGGGACAATTACCAGTTGGTGCACGTGTGACAAAAACTCCAGTTCTTTTCCCGCGTCTTGAATCTGCGGAGTAACTCCTGTGGCAGATCGTCATAACCGAGACCTCGATCGTATTCCTGCTCCACAACCCGAACCATTACCAGTTAAAACTGTTGATGCACATGCACATCTAGAAATTGTTACAAACGCAGCACCAGACTCAGATGAAGTTCGTAAAGTTTTAGATGATGCGCGCGAAGCTGGAGTCGACCGAGTGGTACAAGTTGGATATTCAGCAGAACAATCACAATGGTGCGTAGATGCAGCAGAACATTGGAAAGGCAGAGTTCTTGCAGCGGTTGCTCTGCACCCAAATGAAGCGCCCGTTGTAGAAGATCTAGAACACGACTGGTCCATCATCGCAAAGCTGGCAGAGCATCCTCGCGTACGAGCAATTGGTGAAACGGGTTTGGATTATTTCCGAACTCCACCTGAATTGCGAAAGAGACAACAAGAGTCTTTCAAGTGGCATATTGAATTAGCAAAGAAACATAACAAAGCACTCGTTATTCATGACCGAGATTCCCACGAAGATGTCCTCTCCGTTTTACTTGAAGTTGGAGCACCAGAGAAAACTATTTTTCACTGTTATTCAGGAGATTTAGCAATGGCAAAAATCTGCGTCGACCGCGGATATATCCTTTCTTTTGCTGGGACTCTAACTTTTAAAAACGCTCCAGAATTACGTGAAGCCGTAAAAATTGTTCCGGTCGATCAGCTATTAGTAGAAACAGATTCACCATTTTTAGCACCCACACCACATCGTGGTGCTCTTAATACACCTGCTCAAATTGCCAATATTGTCCGAGCCATGGCAGATGAAAGAGATGTTAGCGACGCAGAGCTTGCGACAGCCCTTAGCAATAATGCTGAACGTATTTTTGGTTCATTCGAATGACCTTGCTAGGCGCAGCAGAAATTCGCGAGCTGGCAGAGGAGTTAGGAATCAAGCCAGCAAAATCACTCGGCCAAAATTTTGTCATTGATGCAAATGTCTGTAGAAAAATCGTTCGTACTGCCGGCGTTACAAGTTCAGATGTCGCATTAGAAATTGGACCTGGGTTAGGTTCGCTCACACTCGCTCTTTTGGAAGAAGCAAAGTCTGTAATTGCTGTAGAAATTGATGAGCGTTTAGCCACACGATTGCCACAAACGGTTGCGGTACATAATGAGAGCGCTGCAACGTTTAGCGTTATTCATCAGGATGCACTTCATTTAAAGTCATTGCCAGAAGCGCCAACAGTGCTCGTGGCAAACTTGCCATACAACGTTTCTGTTCCGGTATTACTGCATCTACTAGAAATATTTCCAACACTTAAATCTGGTGTAGTTATGGTGCAGGCTGAAGTTGCAGATCGCTTAGCTGCTAAACCAGGAACTAAGGAGTACGGAATTCCATCTGTGAAAGCAGCATGGTGGGCAGATTTACATGGCGCCGGTTCCATATCTCGTTCAATTTTTTGGCCCGTACCCGGAGTTGATTCCAAGTTAGTTTCATTCAGTCGACATCAACCATTGGGTGAAGAAGCGCTACGACTCAAAACCTTTACATTAATCGATGCAGCTTTTGCTCAGCGTAGAAAGATGTTGCGTTCGGCGCTCTCAAGTATTTACGGCTCATCAGGTGCCGCAGAAAAAGTTCTGATTGAAGCAGGCATAGATCCGACACTTCGGGGCGAATCTCTCTTAGTTAATGATTTTTACACAATTGCACGAATAGGGTTTTAACGTGCCAATCAAATCTGTAACCGTGCGAGTTCCAGCAAAAGTTAATTTGCAACTCTCTGTAGGTCCACGCGAATCTGATGGCTATCACCAACTCGTCACTGTTTTTCAGGCAATCTCAATTTTTGACGATGTGACAATCAAAATTGGCGAACAGGGAAGTGGCGTACATTTAACGGTTTCGGGTGATCAAATACATGGAGTTCCAACTGATTCCTCAAATCTGGTTGTAAAAGCAGTCGAGTTAATTGCCGAAAAATTTGAATTAGATATCGATGTCAGCATTGATATAAAGAAATCAATTCCAGTAGCCGGTGGCATGGCCGGAGGAAGCGCTGATGCGGCTGCCGCAATTGTTGCTATTGACGAGTTGTACAGCCTTGATATGACGCGCGAAGAGATGCATTCGATTGCATCGAAATTAGGTAGCGATGTTCCATTTTTGTTAAGCGGCGGGACTGCTATTGGACAAGGCAGAGGCGATCAACTCACAGCTGCTTTATCGCGCGGCACTTATCACTGGGTATTGGCGCTTTCTAGCGTTGGGCTCTCAACTCCTGCGGTTTATGGCGAGTGCGATCGATTACGACAAGGATTAGACATTAGTGAGCCACAGATTAGTGATGCACTTATGCAAGCACTTTTATCTGCTGATCCATCAGCGGTTGGAAAATTACTCATCAATGATTTACAGCCAGCAGCGTGTTCACTTCGACCTGCACTTCGATTGATTCTAGATGTGGGCCAAGAATATGGAGCACTTGGTGCCATTGTTTCTGGCTCTGGTCCAACAGTTGCATTCTTAGTTTCCGATGAAGAACATGGTTTGGATTTAGCAGTTGCGTTGAGTGCATCTGGCGTAGTTGGAAGTGTTACACGTGCATATGGCCCGGTTCATGGCGCCAAAGTTATTGAGTCACACTAAATTTCATCTTCAAATTGCGCAGCAATTAAGCTGAGCAATCGAGCAAGTTCTTTCTTTTCATCACTAGATAAAGGCGCTAAAAAATTTCTTTCGCGCCCCAATAACTCTTCCATCGCGGTATCAACGGCGCGCACGCCAGCTTTTGTCAGAGTTACTAGGGAACCACGACCATCGCTGGGATCTTGCTCTCGCGTAATTAAATCTAGTTCTTCTAATCGATCTAAACGATTTGTCATCGTTCCACTTGTCACAAGAGTCTCTTGCATAAGTTGACTTGGTGAAAGTTGATATGGCGTACCTGCGCGACGAAGGGATGCAAGAACATCAAATCCCCATGTATCTAAATCTGCGAATGCATTTCGTCGTTCGATATCTAAATGACGAGAAATTCGCGTAATGCGGCTGAGTACTCCAAGTGGAGATAAATCCAGATCAGGACGCTGTGCCTTCCAGGCGGCGATGAGGCGGTCTACTTCATCACGCATTTTCGCCCCACTTTCTAAAAGTATTTATTAAAATTTCTCGCGTGAGGCAACTTTAGTGGTCGAAAGTACTAGTGCGGATAAGGGAGAATATGGGTTCCGCCATTGTGTAGTGGCTAGCACATGGGCCTTTGAAGCCCAGGGTCCAGGATCGATACCTGGTGGCGGAGCATGACGCCACCAAAGGGCACCGACTCATTACTTGAGTGCGCGATCATCCTTGCCGCCGGCGAAGGAACGCGAATGAAATCTTCGCTGCCAAAAGTTTTGCATGAAGTCGCAGGGCGCACATTAGTCGGACATGTTTTGCACGCAGTGCATGGTTTATCCCCACAACAAATTCGAGTTGTTGTTGGATCTGGTCGCGAAAAAGTAGAAGAACATATTTCATCAATTTCACCAAAAGCCGTAACAGTTTTTCAAGAAAAGCGCGGCGGCACAGGTCATGCAACTCAATTAGCTCTAGAAGGTATTGCGCCTAAAGGTTCTGTACTTGTCTTAGCCGGTGACACTCCTTTGCTAACTACGCAATCACTCGCACAACTGATTTCATTTCATCACAATGGCGGTTTTAGCGCTTCAGTGATGACAGCAGAGCACCCAGATCCAACGGGCTATGGCCGCATAATTCGAGCAGATGATGGCTCACTTCTTCGCATCGTCGAAGAAAAAGATGCATCAGATTCTGAAAAAGTTATCTTCGAGGTTAATTCTGGTGTTTATATCTTTGATGGCGCATTACTTACTTCAGCAATTTCCAAACTAACGACAAGTAACGCTCAAGGCGAACTTTATTTAACAGATGTTCTAGAAATCATGCGCCAAGCAGGTGGCGAAGTAGCAGCAGCGCTGATTGATGATTACGTCGAAACTCTAGGTGTTAACGATCGCGAACAACTTGCCGAAAGCGGAGCGTATTTACGTGATCGCATCAACAGCGACTTAATGCGAGCAGGCGTAACCATTACAGACCCAACAACGACATGGATTGATGCAACAGCGACCATCGAAAGCGATGTCACTATTTATCCAGGCTCTGCAATTCTTGGAACCACAACAATCAAAACTGGCGCTGTTATTGGACCACGCACAACACTGGAATCATGTTTAGTCTCAGAAGGTGCTCGCATTGTGGAATCAAATTGCCATGAAGCAAGCATTGGAAAAGAAGCCCAGGTCGGACCTTATTCATACTTACGAAAAGGCACTGTGCTCGGTACTGGTGCAAAAGCTGGAGCATTTGTTGAAATTAAGAACTCAACAGTTGGAGATGGCTCAAAGGTTCCACATCTTTCATACGTTGGCGATGCAAAAATAGGAGAAGGCACCAATATTGGCGCCGCAACAGTATTTGTTAATTACGATGGTGTTGAAAAGCACGAAACAATCGTTGGAGACCATGTTCGAATCGGCAGCGATTCAATGTTGATTGCACCAGTAACAATTGGTGACGGGGCTTACACAGCCGCTGGATCTGTAATTTCTGAAGATGTCCCACCTGGAGCAATTGGAGTTGGTCGTTCACGCCAGCGAAATGTCTTAGGCTGGGTCTTGCGCAAACGTTCTGGTACAAAATCTGCCGAAGCTGCAGCGCGTCACGCTGGCAGTGAAAACGGACATAAGAGAGGCTAAGCCCCATGAGCGAACTCCGTCTGGCATCTGAAAAACGGTTAAGACTTTTTTCAGGCCGAGGATTTCCGGAGTTAGCTGAAGAAGTAGCACAAGAACTCGGTGTTCCAATTACACCAACATCTGCATATGACTTTGCAAATGGTGAAATATTTGTTCGCTTCGAAGAGAGCGTTCGCGGTTGCGATGCATTCGTATTACAGAGCCACTCTGCTCCAGTAAACAAACAAATCATGGAACAACTCATCATGGTTGATGCACTTAAGCGCGCATCTGCAAAACGAATCACAGTTGTTGCACCGTTTTATGGTTATGCGCGTCAAGATAAGAAGCACCGTGGTCGCGAACCTATCTCTGCACGTTTGATGGCGGATTTATTTAAAGCAGCGGGTGCGGATCGCTTAATGGTTGTTGATCTTCACACTTCACAAATACAAGGTTTCTTTGATGGTCCAGTAGATCACTTATTCGCACTTCCAATGCTTGCCGATTATGTTGGTTCAAAAGTTGATCGCTCACGACTCACAATTGTTTCTCCTGACTCAGGTCGTGTACGAGTTGCAGAACGCTGGTCAGATTTACTGGGTGGTTGCCCAATCGCTTTCATTCACAAAACACGTGATCCACGCATTCCAAATGAGTCAATCACTGGTCGCGTAGTTGGTGATGTTGAAGGTCAAACATGCGTTGTTATCGATGACATGATCGACACTGCAGGCACAATTACAAAAGCAGTGGATGCACTCTTTGAAGCAGGAGCAAAAGAAGTAATCATTGCCGCCACCCACGCAGTGCTCTCAGGACCTGCAATCGAACGCCTAAAGAATTCTCGTGCGAGTGAAGTTGTTATTACAAATACTCTTCCAATTTCAGAGGATCAAAAATTCGACAATCTCACTGTTCTCTCGATTGCTCCGCTTCTTGGTCGCGCAATCCGAGAGGTCTTCGAAGATGGTTCCGTAACCAGCCTCTTCGATGGCCATTCATAAGCGCGATTTGCCACACTCCATAACCCTTCGCTAATCTTTGCCTCGTTCCGGCGAGGGTTTTTAACTTCCGTTATCGACGGTGCAGGTAAATGCTCCTGCTGGGACTTTTGTGAAGTAACCGAAAGTTTTACCTAACAGGGAGAAATTAAAATGGCTGAGATCACCATCAACGGAATTCGTCGTACTGAATTCGGTAAGGGCGCATCACGTCGTGCACGTCGCGATGGTTTAGTTCCAGCTGTGATCTACGGTCATGGTGAGAAGCCATCACACATCACTCTTCCAGCACGCGAATTAGGCGTTGCACTTAAAACTTCTAACGTTCTTCTAGACATCGTTGTAGATGGCAAAACAGAACTCACACTTCCAAAAGCAATCGTGCGCCATCCAATCAAGTTAACTCTTGACCACATTGACCTTGTAATCGTTCGTCGCGGTGAAAAAGTTGTTGTATCTGTTCCAGTTCACACATCTGGTGAATTCGACCGTGACGGAATTCTTGAGCACGTTAACAACACAATTGAAGTTGAAACGGAAGCAACATCTATTCCTGCTCACTTGGATCTTGACCTAACTGGATTAGAAGCAGGAGCTTCTAAGTACGCTGCAGATGTAGTTCTTCCAACAGGCGTCACACTTATTTCCGATCCAAAGATGATCGTTGTTCACCTTTCAGAGCGTTCAACAGCAGTTGAAGAAGTTGCTGCACCTGCAGCAGATGCTGCTGCTCCAGCTGATGGTGCTGCTGCAGCACCTGCTGATGCCGAGAAGAAGGATGCTTAAGCACTAACCTTGCTTCATGGTTTGGTTAGTAATAGGACTCGGTAATCCAGGTCCTGAATACACAGCAACGCGGCACAACGTTGGCCAGATGGTTGTTGATGAACTAGCTAAGCGTTACAAAGTTAAGTGGTCTTCACATAAATCACGTACTGAAATTGCTGCGTTCAAAATTGGCGTTGGCGACAATGCGCACTCTGTGATCATTGCAAAGTCCAAGAGTTACATGAATGAAACCGGCGGCCCTGCTAAGGCACTTGCAGCTTTTTACAAAGTCGAACCAGATCACATCATCGCTTTGCATGACGAATTAGATATCCCGTACTCAGCAATTCGCTCAAAAATTGCTGGCGGAGATAATGGGCATAACGGATTGAAATCAATGACTTCATCATTTGGAAGCGCTGAATATTTCCGCGTGCGCCTTGGTATAGGCCGACCAATGGGTTCACAAGATCCTGGAGATTTCGTCTTGAAAGCATTTTCATCTGCAGAGAAAAAAACTCTGCCTGAATTTATTGACCGCGGATGCGATGTTGTTGAATCACTCATTACAAAGGGCTTGGAAGAAACTCAATCCCGCTTTAATAGCTAAGAATCAACCAGTATTTCGAAGTCCAGCGGCGACACCATTGATGGTCAGCAGCAGCGCTCGTTGCAGAGTTGGATCAACTTCACCGCTGTGATCACGAACGCGCTCGAGCAGATTTACCTGAAGTAAATGCAGCGGAGCGAGATAGGCATCACGCACTTGCAATGTTCGAGCCAAGATTGGTTGATCTCCTAATAATGAATCTTTCTTAGTTACTTTGAGAATCTCTTCGCAAGTCAACTTAAACTCTGCAGCAATAGTGTCCAAGAAATGATGTAGCTCTTTGGGAACAAGTGCTTCTACATAACGTCGCGCCATAGCTAAATCAGTCTTTGCCAGAGTCATTTCGACGTTGCTGATAAATGTGTGGAAGAAGTGCCAATGTTCGAGCATCTCTTGAATGACTTCAGATTTTCCTGCTTCACGTGCAGCCTTCAATCCACTTCCAACACCGAACCAACCAGGAACAATTTGGCGAGATTGGGTCCATCCAAATACCCAAGGAATAGCACGCAAACTATCTAAACCACCTGCAGCATCTGGTCTACGAGATGGGCGAGAACCCAACATCATTTCTCCCAGTTGTTCCACGGGAGTTGATGCATAGAAGTAAGCAGGCAAATCTGGATGATCAATTAAGGAGCGATAACAAGAAAAGGAGTTTTCACTAATGAGCTCCATGCATGAATTCCACTTATCCAAACTTTCATTACTTTGACGTGGCGCACGGTTGAGAACAGTTGCTTCAAGGGACGCTGCGAGCATTAATTCGATATTTTCACGAGCAAGAGATGGCAGCGCGTATTTGTCGCTAATTACTTCACCTTGTTCTGTCATTTTAATTTGTCCATCAATCGAGCCCCAGGGCAGAGCAACAAGTGCGTCATATGTTGGACCGCCACCGCGACCGACAGAACCACCGCGACCATGGAAGAGTCTTAACTTAACTCCGTGTTTGATTGCAACATCACGC
Organism: Actinomycetes bacterium; assembly: GCA_014190015.1. GTDB lineage: Bacteria > Actinomycetota > Actinomycetes > Nanopelagicales > Nanopelagicaceae > Planktophila. The sequence goes on along the minus strand of BJFT01000009.1, from coordinate 1,781 downwards.
AATTTTCTTTGAGCGCGATGAATTTCCCATTGACTAGTTGCGATACCAGCATCTTTATTGGAGTCGGAATACCCCAACATAATTTCTTGCAGGTTGCCGCGAAGTTCAACAATTTTTCTGTATCCAGGATCGCTTAACAGCGCTTCCAGAATTTCTCCTGCAGCACGTAACTCAGCAACGGTTTCGAGTAATGGTGCGAATCCAATTACTGCAGTATTTGCGGAGAGATCAACGAGGTTTGCTTGCTTGGCTAGAACAACAGCTGCCAATAGATCATCAGAACCTTTTGTCATTGAAACGATGTAGGTCTCAATTGATTCAGGACCAAATCGCTTGACGATATCAAAGACGGCTCTAAAGGTATCTAAAGTTTTTTGTGCACGTTCATCGCACTTTTTGAACTCTAGTTTCTTTGTTGATGCGAGCTCACTCGAAAGTATGGCAAAACGTTCCTGATGATTTTTACTCTTGTAATCATCGCCATATGCGAAAGCAAGTGTGTGGTGATGTGCATCTGAGTGCTCACGAACATCCAAAGTTGCATGCGTTAATCCAAAGGCTGAAACAGTGCGCATTGTTCGTTCTAGCAATCCTGTGGCCATCAATTCGCCACGATTTTCAAGTAATGAATCGCGCATTAAGGCGAGGTCTGCCAACACTTCTGATGTGTTGTTGTAGTCGCGATGTGCAACGTGCTCGCCACCGGATGCATGGCGGTTTCGTGTGAAAGCAAGGCGATGAACAATTGCGGTTGCCTTTAAACGATATGGCTCTTGAACATTTAGCCGCTTAAAGCGCTCTTCAAATTCGGGAATGTGTTTGAGATCTTCTTCAACAGAATCCAAAAGTGATTTACTGACTCCGGTTATGCGAGTTGAAACTGAGAGCATCTGACGCAATTCATCCATGGCAGCAATAGTTACGCGAATAGCGTGACCAACTTGCAAGACCATGGCAGATTCAGTGATGGATGCGGTGATGTTTGGATTGCCATCTCGATCTCCACCAATCCAACTTCCGAATGAGAGCGGACGTGCATCTAGTGGAAGATCAACTCCGAGTCGTTTAATTTCATTCTTAAAATCATTGAGAACTTCTGGGATTGTTAATTTAAAGAGGTCATCTAAGTAATAGAGAGCATTCATGGCTTCATCAAGTGGTTCTGGACGACCAACACGTAACTCATCTGTTTGCCAGAGGACATCAATAGTTTCAGCTAATTGATTGCGTTGAGCCTCGGTACTTGGTTGATCTAGAAGTTTTGCAACTCTTCCCAATTTATTTAAGACTGAACGACGCGCAGCCTCAGTTGGGTGAGCCGTAAATACAGGGCGCACCATAAGTTCATTAACCCAACGATTTACATCTTCTGTTGAGAATTCATGTCCAGAAACTTTTGCACTCTGAGCTGCAGCAATCTTGTCAACAGCTTTTGCCATCCACGATCCACCTTGAGCGCGTGCATCTGCCAAAACTCTTGCGCGGTGAACTTGTTCGGCAACGTTGGCTAAATTGAAATATGTACTAAATGCACGTACGAGTTGAACTGATTGCTCGATAGATAAGGTTGATAAAAGATCATCGCCACCGCCATCTTTAACGGCTTTGCGGACAGCTTCAACTAATTCCAGTAACTCTTGTCCTTCTTGGCGAACAAGTGATTCACCTAATAGATCCCCAAGCTTTCTTACGTCGGCACGCAAACCAGCGCCATCGTTACCGATGGCCACTGAGGAATCTTGCGAAGACATTGGCTAATCATGACAGGTTCATCTGCCTTA
>BJFT01000008.1 GCA_014190015.1 Actinomycetes bacterium | reverse complement strand
GTATTCAACGTTTAGTTGATAACGGCGCACATGAATTACTTTTCCCCCGCACTGATTGTGGAATGGTTGCTGCAACCGGATCAATAAAAGGAAACAAAGTAATTATCTTTGCATCCGATGCCACAAAACAAGGTGGTGCACTCGGAGCCGATGGCGCTCACGTAATTGTTGAGGCATACAAAGCAGCAATGAAAGAACAACTGCCGATCATTGGTATTTGGCACTCAGGTGGTGCGCGTTTAAGTGATGGAGTTTCTTCCTTAAGCGCATTCGGTGAAGTCTTCTCTGCAATGGTTGCAGCGAGTGGTCGCATTCCACAGTTATCTCTCATCCTCGGACCAGCAGCAGGTGGTGGTGCTTACGGACCAGCGCTGACTGACATCGTTGTTCTAGCCCCCGAAGGTCGCATCTTTGTTACAGGTCCCGGAGTTGTTAAATCTGTTACCGGTGAAAAAATAGATATTGCAACACTCGGTGGCCCAGATGCACACCGTAAAAACAGCGGCGTTGCACACGTTATTGCTCACACTGAAGAAGAAGCGTTTAGTGAAATCAGAGATCTCACTTCACTCTTTGCTAATCAAGGCACAATGAATACAAACATCACAGACACTGATCTTTCTGTTCACGTTCCTGATGCGCATAAGCGAAGCTATGAAGTACACCCACTCATCGATGCAATTTTGGATTCAGATGCTGAAAAATTAGAACTATTGCCAATGTGGGCAGAAAACATGACCACTGTCCTTGGCAGACTCGGTGGCGCAACTGTTGGTGTTATTGCCAACAACCCAGCACACATCGGTGGTGTTCTTGATGCTGCTGCCGGAGAAAAAGCTGCACGTTTTGTTCGCACATGCGATGCCTTTGGTATTCCGCTGATCGTAATTGCAGATGTTCCAGGTTTCTTACCTGGCGCCGGACAGGAGTGGGAAGGCGCAGTTCGTCGCGGTGCAAAACTGCTTCACGCATTCGCCGAATCCGTTGTCCCCCGAGTCACTCTTATTACTCGCCGTGCATACGGCGGTGCCTATGTTGCGATGAACTCTAAATCCCTCGGTGCATCAAAAGTATTTGCATGGCCAGATGCAGAAGTTTCCGTCATGGGAGCAGTCGCTGCTGTGCGCGTATTAAATCGTCGTTTACTTGCAGATTTACCTGAAGATCAACGAGAAGCAACAGAGTTAACTCTCGCTGCAGAACACGACAAAGTATCTGGTGGCATAACTCGCGCAGTTGAAATTGGCGCAGTCGATGAAATCATCGAACCAAACAAAACTCGCTCTGCCCTTGCAAGAGCAATCAATGAAGCACCACATCGCCGTGGTTCACACGGCAATATTCCGCTTTAAGTTACTTTGTCTTAAAAGTTACTGAGACAGTTGCTGTCACAGTCTTTTGAATTGTGCTTGTGTCATAGGCACCGACATCGGCAGTCATCGTTGAATCAGGAGTAGTCACTTGAATGACACCACTCTTAACGGCTAGAACTTGTCCAACTCCACCACCGACTGCATCAGTCATTGCCTTTGCGCGAACTTGCGCATCCTTCATGGCCTCTGCCAATAATTGTGGGCGAAGATCTGGAAGAGTGCTGACGTAATACTGCGGGCCGTAGTTATTAACGTTTACGCCTGTCTGCAAGAGCGCACCGATTCCCTGGCTTAAGCGAGAGATTAGTTCTACATCTTTTGAGCGAACCGTAAGGTCGCGATTAGCAACGTAATTAAGGATGCGTCCTGTGTTATTTCCATTGCTGTACTCCTGGTTGGCATATGTTGAAACTGCGCCGAGTGTTAGCGCATCCGCTGGAACGCCACCCTTTGTTAAATAGTTTGTGAGAGCTTCAACATCTGAGCCGACTTTGCGCACTGCATCTGCAACATTGGCACTTGTTTGTGACGCATTAAGTGTCCACACAACATTGTCTGCAACTGCTTCTGTCTTTGCAGAACCGGTGACAGTGATGCCGCTATTGGAGCGAGATGCAAAACCTGCACCTACTTGTACTAATCCACCGCCGACCGCGACTGCCATGATTACGGCAACAACGATTAATGTAATTGACTTTGTACGCTCGATTGCGGATTGCGGATTGTTTATGCTCATGTGCTTATTCTAACTCTTTTCTTCTGTGAATTTTCTGTTAATCAAATTGCTTGCAAGTGCGAGCGCTCATTCATATCAACTGCCCGCAGCGGCTCGAGTTCGAGTTCCCACTTAGTACCCAGTGCACTTTCCAGTGCGGCACGAAGTGCTTCCTCATCAAAACTCTTATCGAGTGCTGCGGTAATTTGGTTTTCATTTATCAAAATAGATCCGGCTCCATCAATACTTGCGCGATGGATTCCAAGATCTGGTGTGAAGCGATAGAAATCTCCGCCGTTTTCTGACTCATCGCGAACTTCAAATCGCACGTAGTGCCATGAACGAAGAGCTGTTGCTATCTCTGCACACTTACTTGTTTTCTCGCGCCAGGTGATTTCTGCTCGGTATGTGCCAGCCATCAATGGTTGTGTGCGCCATGAGAGCGAAATCCCTTTGCCCAGGATGGATTGAAGCGACCATTCGACATGGTGTTTTAAGGCAGACGGGCAGGAATGGATATAAAGGGATCCACGAGTAAGCATTTAAATCTCCTAGCAAGGTGCGCTCTTGATGCGACCTTCCCCAGTCCACCAGCGCTTGCAGGAGTTATTGCCTAAATTGTGCTCCTGTTGCGCTCAACTGTCTAGTCCCGCTTTAGGTGAACCAACCAGTAGCAGGTACTCTTTTCCTTAGTCGGACGCTTAATCAGTACCCGTTTCATGTTCACATGCTCGGTATCGCTGGCGCAAGAGGAAGACCGTGTTTAAGGATTTCTTAAACACCCACATATCGAAGGAAAAGTAAAAACATGGCAACAGGCACAGTTAAGTGGTTCAACTCTGAAAAGGGTTTCGGTTTCATTGCAGTTGATGGTGGCGGACAAGATGTATTCGTTCACTACTCAGCAATTCAAGGAAACGGTTACAAGTCCCTTGAAGAGGGTCAGGCAGTTTCATTTGAGGTCGTACAGGGTCCAAAGGGTCCTCAGGCTGATGCAGTAAACCCTGCCTAATAACACTAACTAGCTTTACTAAAAATCCCCGGTGCGAAAGTACCGGGGATTTTTTTATTCTTATTTTTTAGGCGGTGGCGGAATCTCGCCAACTTTTGCTAATTGGGCAGCAACAGCTTTTGCAGGAGATAAATCTTTTCCTTGATTCCATGCTTCTAAATACTTCCACGGCAATACAACTCCGCGACGTACCCACCATACATTTGGTTGTGATGGTGTTGGCCAAGAAATTCCAAAGTGAAGATGTGGCGCAGTTCCGCGAGCGCTGCCGGTGCTTCCAATTGTTCCAAGTATTTGTCCTGCCTTAACTGCCACACCAGGCTCGATGCTTCTCACAATTGTGCGCAAGTGTGATCCGTAATAGCGCACTCCATCTGTGCCAATCACGGAGACATACAATCCCCCACGATCAATACCTAAATTAGTTTTACCGCTCCAGTTATCTGTGCGATTTACTTCATCAACGACGCCTTCAACGGGTGAAACAAACTTGCACCCTTTATTAGCCAAAATATCGGTGGCCGGATAATCGTGGTGGGCACGTGCATAGTTGACCTTGCAATCAGGGACTGGAAACACATAGTTCGGAGCTGCCACCGCAGGGGTGATGGTGGCTGTGAGCAATATTGCAACGATTAATGCAGTGCGTCTAAACATACTGCCGAGGTTATCGCATCACCTTGTGAGAAGATTGTATGTGCTCAAGTTTTCATACATGGCGATGTTGCTCTTTGTGATCTGCGGATCATTCTGGCTAGAAATTGTCCTTAAAGTTGGCGTACTCCGCCGAATTAAAAGAGCTGCCCTGAGCATTGCACCAGTTTCGCTGCTCTTTTTAATTTGGGATGCTTACGCAATCAAGCAAGGTCACTGGTTTTTTGATCGCAAGCAAACACTCGGCATCTACGGACCATTTGATATTCCTCTCGAAGAATTTCTCTTTTTCACCATAATTCCGCTCGCTGCGCTAATGACAATCGAAGCTGTCACCACAGTAAATAAGCATTGGAAGCAGCGCTATGACATATAGCCAAATCGCAATTGCTGCGGCAATCATTGCAATCATTATTGATTTAACTGTGTCCAGCCAACCGCTTTTAAAGCGCCGTGCATTTTGGGCTTCTTATGCAATCATCTTGCCATTTCAATTACTAACTAATTGGTGGCTAACTTCTCGAAATATAGTTATGTATAGCCCTGATGCAATATTCGGACTTCGAATAGCATCTGCACCGGCTGAAGATCTGCTCTTTGGTTTTGCCTTAATTCTTGGCGTAATGGGTATTTGGGAATACCTGGGCAGGCGCGGAATTTCTAGGGATTAAGAATTAAAAGTAAGATTCAACAGCAGTGAAGGGGCGGTAGCTCAGTTGGTTAGAGCCCGGAACTCATAATTCCGTCGTCGTCGGTTCGAGCCCGACCCGCCCCACATGACAACAGTTGTTAAAAAATGGAGCACTAAAGATGCAAAGAAGTGCATCGCTGTTCCTAGCGATCTCGATAACAAATATTCGCGCGGAGTACTTGGCGTAATTACTGGTTCTGCGCAATATCCAGGTGCGTCAGTTCTTACAACTTCGGCTGCAGCTGCAACAGGTGTAGGAATGATTCGCTTTTATGCATCCAGCGGTCTTGATCATTTAGTACTACACCAGACTCCTTCTGTTGTATGTCATCCAGGAAATGTCTCTGCATGGATAGTTGGTTCAGGCATAGATGCGCGTAAGTACTCTTCACTTACTACTTGGATTCGTTATCGCAATTTCAAATCATTAAAAATTCAAGGAGTACCAACGGTGCTAGATGCTGGTGCTTTGAAATTGGCAGGACAACTTGAACAACCAACAGTGATTACACCCCACAGTGGCGAACTCGCACGTTTGCTTAATTCACGTGGAGTTTCGGTGACAGCCGAAGCAATCGAAGGTAATCCAAAGAAGTGGGCAATGACTGCTGCAAAAACTTTGGGCGTGACAGTACTTCTCAAAGGATCACGCACATACGTTGCAAATGAATCAGAATTAATCGAACTTCCTGTCGCAACGCCATGGCTTGCAGCAGCAGGAACCGGTGATGTTCTTGCAGGAATTCTCGGAGCATTAGTTGCTACACATCTCATCGAAGTATTAAATGATTCAAATTACTTGGCTTCACTGGCTGCAACGGCTGCATTAATCCATGCAAACGCAGCAAAGAGCGCATCACGCGGTGGACCGATTTCTGCTGAATCAATAATTCCTGAGTTACGCTCAGTTATCTCCCAAATTCTTAAATAGGATAAACACGGCGACTAATCTCTTCCTTTTGAGTAAAAGGTGACTTACAGTCACTTATGAGTATTTACTCAACAGACTTTCCACTCTTAACTCTGCTCCAACGCGAGACACTTTCGATGCTTGCCCAGGGAATGAGTAATGCTGAAATTGCACGGCTTCACTTTGTTACCGAAAAATCTGTTGAGCAGATGGTCGGCAGAATTGCTCGCACTTTCGATATCTGTCCTCACGTAAGCAGCAATATGAGAGTTCTATTAACTCTTGCTTTTCTCACAGGATTAGAAGAGGTGGTTGTTTAAGGTAATCAGGTATCGTCCGCGAAATGGATACCGATCTGGGCACTCTTCGTTCTAGGTGGAATGAAGTATTAGACCTGCTCGAATCCAACGATCGAATAGCTTGGTTGGTTTTCTTCGATGCTCGTCTTGCGTCTTTTGAGAACAACGTGCTGACTTTAGATTTCTCAGATGCACGTAAGTTTGCATCAAGTCACGAATATCAAGCGGTGCGACCAAAACATAAAGAGGTTCTTGCTTCTGCAATTAACGAAGTTTTTGGGCTTGATGTTGTGATTGAAGAGTTGGCATGAAAAACAAAACTCTGATCATTGCAATTGCACTCTTTGCGGTATTTTCAAATGGCTTTGTTTCAGCCCATGCAAATGAAGTTCCAGTGATCAATGACGCTGGTCCTCTGGCGGCAATTGAATTAAAGGGACCGGGCTCACGTATTCATGGCGCCGACATCAGTAGATGGCAGCATCCAAATGGAAAACTCATTAACTTTAAAAAGATGCGTGAAGCTGGTTTAAATTTTGTGATGATCAAGGGATCAGATACTCGGGATGAAGCCGACGCGCTTGCCCGTAAGTGGCTCAAGATTGATCGTGAAGCAGCGCACGCTGCAGGTATCTATACAGGTTTTTATCACTACGCAGTGTTGCCTAATGTGCCAACAAAAACCTTGGTGATTAAAGATGCTCAAGTACAGGCACAAAAAGTTTTATGGCGCATTGCATCAATTGGTGGTTTAACTGAAAAAGATCTTCCAGTTGCACTAGATATAGAAAATAAGTGCGTTCAATACCGTTCAAGTGGCAGCTGCTCTAAATATGCATCGCGAAATACTGTGACTACGTGGTCTGAAACTTTTTTACGTGAAATCTGGCAAAAAACTGGACGCAAGCCGATTCTTTATTCGTACTCAAATTTTCTTGAAAGCTCAATGAAGCGCAGTCCTGAATTAGCCCAATACCCACTCTGGCTAGCGCAATATGGAATCGATCCAGCGGTGCCAACAAATCATCCCGGTATGAAAAATAGTGGTTGTTATGTGCACTCATGGACTGCAGCAAATTGCAAAGCACAGTGGACTATGTGGCAGTACACCTCATGTGGAATTGCACCTAAGTATGGGGTGCCGGGTTCCAGATTAGATCTCAATGTATTTAGAGGAACACCTGATGCATTTGCTTCATTGCGCAAGGGTTCATGGATACCAGAGCCTGCAGATTTCATGCCTGTAGGCGAACCAAGTTTTATGACTATTAAATCTGTGACCTTTAGTAATACCAATCGACCGCTAGTTGTTGATGTCGATGTTATGCGTCCAACTCTCGAACCAGTAGTAACGGGCACTGTGAAGTTTGTTCAAGATCCAGCAAATCCAATGGGGGTTTCTCTCAAGCAGAGAGCAGAACGCGCAACCAGCGGTTCATGGACTCTCTCGGTTGCAGGAATACCTGCCGGAGTCTGGAACGGAACGATTGTTTTTGAAGATAACTCAGAAACACACGCCACTTCATCGCAACCAATTACCATAACTATTGAGCAAGCTTTAACGACACCAACTCCTAAGCCAACAAAGAAGCCAGTAGTAAAACCTAAGACAGATGGTTGCCGAGGTCAGATCAAGAATTAAGCGCTAGCTAGTGCTTCTTCGATAGATTCAATTTCGCGCTCGGCAATATCTAGATATGCGTTGACGGAATCCTTTTTCTGCTTTGGAGTCCATCCAAGTACTGGCGCAATAATTGTTGCAACGTCATTTGCTAAATCCATTGCGCTATTTGGTGCCTCAAAGGCCAGTCGTGTGCGGCGTGAAATAACGTCATCAACGCTGCGTGCGCCTTCATGACTTGCGGCATAGTAAATCTCTGCTTTGAGATACGGCAGATCCTTTGTCAGTGGCTTTGCAAGCTTTGGATCATCGTGGATAACTTCGAGAACTTCACTGATGAGTGAGCCATAGCGATTGAGTAAGTGAATAACACTTTCGGTACTTAGCCCGCTTTCATCTGCGATTCGCTCAGCTTGTTGCATCAATGCGTAATAACCATCGGCTCCTACAATAGGAAGTTTGTCTGTGACACTCTCTGCAATTAACCGGCGTAATTCAATGCCAGCCAAATCAATAACATCTTTACCCATTACGCGATAGGTCGTGTACTTGCCACCGGCAATACTGACAAAGCCTGGTGCGCTGCGATCTACGGTGTGCTCGCGTGAAAGCTTTGTTGTTGTCGAGTCTTTCTTATTTGCAACGAGCGGGCGCAATCCCGCATACACGCCAATGACATCTTCAATTTTGAGTTTTGGTTTTAATACTTTATTGGCTTCATTGATGATGTATTCAACATCTGCGCGGTCAGCGAGTGGTTTCCCACGATCACCGGTGTAGGGAGTATCAGTTGTACCAACAATCCACTTATCTGCCCAAGGAATCAGAAAGAGAACCGAAACCGCAGTCTTTAAAATTATTCCTTCTTTAGATTTAATCGCGTTCTTTGGCAGAACAATATGTACACCTTTACTCATGGTGACGTTATAGCCGGCTTTAAGTCCAAATGATTCGTGGAGCTGATCGCTCCAGATTCCGGCGCACATTACAGTTGCAGTGGCTTTGATCGTGATTAATTTTCCAGTTTCGGTCTCGCGTGCTTTTACACCTGTTACGCGCTTGCCATCTTTAATCAGTGACTCAACTTTTACGCCTGTTGCAATCACTGCACCGTGTCTGGCTGCAGTGCGCGCAATCATCATTGTGTGACGTGCATCGTCTACTTGAGCATCAAAATACTTAACTGCACCAGTAACGATATCTGGACGAAGTGATGGTGCAATTTCTGCAATCTTTTTCTGACTTATGTGCTTGTGTCCCGGCAGCGCACGCTTAAATCCGCGAAGCGCGTCATAGAGTGCAAGACCTGCTCCAACATAGGTGCGCTCGCGTACTTTTTCGTGAAGCGGATACAAGAATGCAAGTGGCTTTACTAAGTGCGGGGCAAGGGATGAGACCATGAGTTCGCGTTCGTGAAGTGCTTCACGTACTAATTTAAAATCGTATTGTTCAAGATAACGCAAGCCACCGTGAATTAATTTACTGGAGCGACTAGATGTTCCGGATGCAAGATCTGATGCTTCAACGAGGGCAACTTTTAATCCACGTGATGCTGCGTCGAGAGCGGCGCCAACTCCTGTAACTCCGCCGCCGATAATTAAAATATCAAATTGCTCTTTGGCCAAGGATGACAGCGCTGCATCTCTCTGGTCGGAGTCCAGCGCTGATGAAAACATCGACTTAGTCCTTGTCTCTGAAAGTGATGTGTAGATAGGCTAATCGTAACGCGACTTTCATTTTAGAGGGATATATGACTTTTATAGGCTCACTTGATCAGGGCACAACTAGTACCCGATTCATGATCTTTAATGAAGATGCCGAACTTATTGCATCCCATCAATTAGAGCATCGGCAAATTTTGCCCCAAGCGGGTTGGGTCGAACACGACGGGGCCGAAATTTGGGCAAACACTCAAAAAGTAATGGCTGGGGCATTAGAAAAAGCTGGAATAAAAGGTAGTGATTTAGCCGCGATTGGTATTACAAACCAGCGAGAAACAACAATCGCTTGGGATGTCACAACTGGTGCCCCACTGCACAACGCACTTGTATGGCAAGACACCCGAACTGCAGATTTTATGAATGATTTAAGCGATGGAGATAAGAAAAACGTTATTCACCGCACAGGATTAGCAATAGCACCATATTTTTCAGCAAGCAAGATGAATTGGTTAATCAATAACGTGCACGCAGTCAAGGTTGCAATTCAATCTGGCAATGCACGTATTGGAACTATTGATAGTTGGATTCTCTGGAATTTATCAGGTGGAACTTTTGCTACTGATGTCACTAATGCCAGCCGAACAGCGCTGATGAATCTTGAAACGTTGGATTGGGATCCAGATCTACTCTCACTCTTTGGTATTCCACGAAAAGTTTTAGCAGATATAAAACCAACTTCACATGTTTTTGCAAAGACAAAAGATGGCGTACCAATTGCATCAATGGTGGGCGATCAGCAAGGCGCAATGATCGGGCAAGCGTGCTTTGGTGTGGGCGATTCAAAAACCACGTATGGGACTGGAAACTTTGCACTAGTAAATACCGGAACAAATATCGTTCGTTCAACACATGGATTACTCACTACTTTGTGTTACAAACTCGGTGAAGCACCTGCTGTCTATGCTCTCGAAGGTTCTGTGGCTGTTACAGGTTCTGCGATTCAGTGGCTGCGTGATCAAATCGGAATCATCAAATCATCTAATGAAGTAGAGGCCTTGGCTACATCCGTGCCAGATAGTGATGGGATTTATTTTGTCCCTGCATTTTCGGGGTTATTTGCACCATACTGGCGAAGCGATGCACGAGGTGTATTAGTTGGGCTCACTCGGGCAACAAAAAAAGAACATATTGCGCGCGCAGCTCTTGAAGCCATTGCTTATCAAACTCGCGATGTAATGGATGCGATGGCTGCAGATAGCAAAGTAACTCTGACACAAATGCGTGTGGATGGTGGCGCGACAGCAAATAATTTATTAATGCAGATTCAAGCTGACGTCATGGGAATCGACGTTGTTCGTCCGAAAGTTATCGAGACCACAGCTCTCGGTGCTGCTTATGCCGCCGGTCTTGCAATCGGTATCTGGAAGTCTCCTCAAGATTTGCGCAATAACTGGCATGAAGATCGACGTTGGAGTTCAACACAAAGCGCAACGGCACGCGAAGAAAAATACAAACTATGGAAGAAAGCAGTAGAGCGAACTCTTAATTGGATAGAGTAATAACACTATGAGCTCTACTCTTGGCGCAGGTGTCACGCGCACTGATCGTCCACTCTCTGATGGCCGCACCATTCGTTATTACGACACACAGAGTCAAGCGCGAGCTGCAAGTGATAAACGCGAAAAAGCAGAGCAACCAGGTATCGGTGAACTTCGTTTAGATCCACTCGTTAATGAATGGGTTGCCATGGCTGCACATCGACAAGGTCGTGTGTTTTTACCGCCGAAAGAGTTGTGTCCACTCTGTCCATCAACTGGTGAAAATCTGACAGAAGTTCCAGAGGAAGATTTTGAAGTAGTTGTATTTGATAACAAATCTCCTTCACTTCGCCCCCCAGAAGGTGATTGGGCGCTACCAGATATGGCAGGACCAGATACAGATACTGGAAGCGCTGCCGGCAAGTGTGAAGTCATTTGTTTTACTGCAGATCACGGGCAGTCATTTAAAGATTTAAGCACCGAGCGAATTCGTGTTCTTCTTGAAGCATGGATGGATCGCACTCGCGAATTATCGAAAGAGAAGTTCATTCATCACATCACGCCATTTGAAAATCGCGGCGAAGAAGTTGGTGTGACGCTTGCTCATCCTCACGGCCAGATTTATGCCTACTCTTATATTCCCCCAAAGGTTTCTCGAATGCTTGAAGTGGCGAAGAAACATAAAGAGCGCACTGGCAAGGTTTTGTTCGATGAAATTGTTGCTCGCGAAATCAAAGATGAAGAGCGCATTGTTGCGGAAAACAAACACTGGGTTGCCTACGTTCCATACGCTGCTCGTTATTCATTTGAAATCCACGTTGCACCGAAGGTATCTGTTGCAGATTTAAGCGAACTCACTCCAGAAGTTGCTGATGCATACCCTGCGATTGCCAAAGAAGTTCTACAGCGTCTAGATGGCGTCTTTGATATTCCAATGGCTTACATCGCAGCTTGGCATCAAGCGCCTGTACGCGAAGGTCGTGACTTATTACGTCTGCATTGGCAGATTACAAGTGTGCGCCGTGCACCTGGAAAACTTAAGTATTTAGCAGGTTCAGAATCTTCGATGGGCGCATTCATTATGGATTTACGTCCAGAACAATCTGCTGCGCAATTGCGAGAAGTAAAGCTGAAGTAAATGAAAATCTTGGTCACAGGGGGCGCCGGATATATCGGCTCTCATGCTGTGGAAATACTAAAAAACAGCGGCCATGATGTAACAGTGCTTGATGATTGCAGCACCGGTCACGTCGATTCACTGCCACCAACAGTTCGCTTTGTTCAAGGATCTTTGCTCGATTCCGACATGGTTTCGCGTGCACTTAAAGGGTGTGAAGCAGTGATGCACTTTGCGGGCAAATCTTTGGTTGGCGAATCAGTTGAAAAACCAGATTTGTATCGCAAAGTAAATGTTGCAGGCACAAAGGTTTTGCTTGATCAGATGAATATGTTGGGCATTAAGAAAATAGTCTTCTCATCTTCGGCTGCAACATATGGCGAACCAGAGTCATCTCCCGTCTCAGAGACCGCCAAGTGCGCACCAACAAATCCTTATGGTGAAACAAAATTAGCAATTGAGCGAGAGTTAGATTCTGCAGCACTGACCCAACAAGTGGCCGCTGTATCGCTGCGCTATTTCAATGTGGCAGGAGCGCTAGAGACAGAGCGTGGATGGTTGGCTGAGCGTCATGATCCCGAAACGCATTTGATTCCTAATGCGCTACGTGCAACATCTGATTCACCGCTTCGAATCTTTGGGCGCGATTGGGATACTAAAGACGGAACCTGTGTGCGCGATTATGTTCACATTATCGATTTAATCGATGCTCATATGCGGGCTCTTGCATATCTAACTCCCTCAGAACATCATGTTTTCAACATCGGCTCTGGCAGTGGATATTCAGTTGCAGAAGTTGTTGCCGCTGTTTCTCGCGTTAAAAACTCGCCACTGCAAACAATTGATGCGCCAAGACGTGCGGGAGATCCTGCTGTATTAGTTGCCAATATAGATAAGGCAGAGATGCTGCTTAATTGGAGGCCCGTGCGGACTTTAGATCAGATGGTTGAAGATACGTTTAAAGCTAGTTAATTGGTTTAATCTCAATTACTTCAACGCCACCGATTGATCCGAGAATATTTAATAAATCAGTTGGGTCACTGCCAGGAATAGCAACAGTTAAATCATCAAAGCCTTTTCCAGCCTCTGATTTAGTCACAGTGAGCTCTCGAATATCTCCACCTGCAAAACCAATGGCAGATGCCAAAGCGCCGAGTGAACCTGGCTGATCAGGTAGTGAAATAGATAAACGAAAGAGTGCCATGGCTACAGATTAACCATTAGATGGCGCTTTGCCCAATTTAACTGTAAAGGTTCTAACTCCACTGCCATTTGGTAATTCAACTGTGACAGCAACTGTGGCACCTGGTGCGAAAGAGCGAATACGAACGATTGCACTGACTTGATCAGTTACTCGTTGTCCACCAATTGACTTAACGATTGATCCCACTGGAATTCCTGCGTTTTCGGCAGCCTCACCTGGAGAGAGTCGAAGAATACGAGCGCCATTTCCTTCGTAGGTGTTATCAAAGAAGACACCAAGAACTGGTCGTGTAGATGTGTTTGTAGGAGAAGTAATAATTTCGTCAATCACGCGCTTTGCCTCTGTGATTGGAATAGCAAAACCAAGTCCGATGCTTCCGCTTGTGCCACCTGATGAAAGCGTTGCGATTGCGGAATTCACACCAATAATTTGACCTTGTGAATTCACTAACGCTCCCCCTGAGTTACCGGGATTAATTGCAGCATCTGTTTGAATCGCATTAACGAATGATTCTGCACCAACGCTTCCGGCAGATACTGGACGATTAAGCGCTGAAATGATTCCAGTTGTAACGGTCGAAGCCAATCCAAGTGGAGAGCCAACTGCCATTACAGATTCGCCAACAACTAACTTTGTCGAGTCGCCAAGATTAAGTGCTGCAAGGTTTCCTCGATTAATTTGAAGCACAGCTAGGTCATAGGCCTTATCTCGACCAATAATCTTTGCATCAATCTGATCACCATTAGAAAATTCGACAGTGATTGTTCCGGATAGGGCTGCGGACTCAATCACGTGATTATTTGTAATTATGTATGAAGAAGTTGCGCTGGACTTATAGACCCAGCCAGAGCCAGTTCCGCTACGTGAACCTGCTTCAACTGCAATAGAAACTACTGATGGAGTAATCGTTGCAGCAAGATTTTTCACATCAAAATCATTTGTAGTTAGTTCAAGGGGTGAGCGTCCCTTTGCGCACTTGCCATCTGCTGATAAATACAGCGCTTTCGTTTTGTTATCCACGCAAGCTTTTACACCACCGGTATTGTTGTTTTCTGCAACTGCTATACCACCGGCAACGCTTGCACCAAGAACAAAGGCAATAACTACATTGATGCTACTTTTTTTCATTTACGACTGCACAACCCATCCGCTTTTAATAGATACATTAATTTTGGCAAGTGGACCCTTTGCTTCACCTGAAATAACTTTGCCCCCATTAAATGGATCAAATGAGGCACGGTGACATGGACAGACAAGTTTCTTGCCTGCCTTTAAGTATTCAACTGTGCAACCTTGATGCGTACAAATGGCAGAGTAAGCAAATACTCCGGTCTTTGTGCGAAATAAAAATGCCGGAGCGCCATTGGTTGCAACAAATTGCTGAGAAGCACCAACTGGAAACTTAGAGACTTTGATTATCTTCTTTGGAGCAGCTGCAACTGCAGATTGCGCACGACCAAAAATCAGTGCACCCGCAGCAATTGCTGTAGTGCGAATAAAGCCTCTGCGATTCATTGGTGATCCCATTCTTTAGGCGTTGCCAGAAAGTATTCATTTAACCTGAGAGAAGCCTGAGAAATTCCTGCTCCCTGACTTGGATTCGAACCAAGAACCTGCCGGTTAACAGCCGGCTGCTCTGCCATTGAGCTATCAGGGACTATTCGCTATTCACGAAGAGTAACGAGCGCACACTCTAGCGCACGGCGAAGGGGTGGTCTAAATCGAAGCGGAGTTAAAGCCCGCCGAGGGCAAGATCATGCAAGGTACGCCGAGTGCTTTCAAGGGCCACAAGTTGGGCGAAGGCGGCGTTGTATTCGGCTTCATTTTCAACTGGATTGAGTCTTTGCAAACTTGATTTGAGTTCTGCAATTGCGCGAGAAACAGAGACTTCGCGCAAGCGCGCAATGATGCTTGCTACGTAATGTTCGGTGACTGCACCATCTGCGCGAATTGGTTCGACATTTAATTCAGTGAATAAAGACTTCATATTTTCATTTGTGATTTTATCTATTGTCAGCGCGGTATTTTCTGGTGCCATCTGATCAATTACTGCACGCAACTCTTGATACGCCGGATGTGTGAAAGCAGTTGGTTCAAGGGAGTTGAAATCAGTTGATAAAGCTGGTGCCTGCAAGCGCGCTTTTAAAACTTCGCGTTCAAGAATTAATCGCGGCTCTTGCGGATCTGGACGCCACTCTTGTGGGATAACTTCTGGAGCAGTTGGATCAACACTTACTTGTGGTGTCTTCTTCATTGCGGTTGCAACCGCACCAGAAACTTGTTCGACCTCAACACCGAGCCAGCCTGCTAAGGAACGTGAATACTCGGGACGCAACGACTTATCGCGAATTTGAGCAACAAGTGGCGCAGCAGCATTGAGTGCACTGATGCGACCTTCAGGAGTAGTGAGGTTATATTTTGCCAACTCTGCGCGGATTGCAAACTCAAAGAGTGGAACGCGTCTTGCAATCAAATCACGTAGGGCTGCATCACCTTTATTTTGGCGAAGATCACATGGATCTAATCCATCTGGTTCGACTGCCACAAATGTTTGAGTGACAAACTTTTGATCATCACTAAATGCTCGAAGCGCAGCCTTTTGCCCCGCAGCATCACCATCGAATGTAAAGATAACTTCTCCGCGGAATGCATCATCATCCATTAGCAATCTGCGCAAGATGCGAATGTGGTCTGCGCCGAATGCAGTACCGCACGTTGCAACCGCTGTTGTGATTCCGGCTAGGTGAGCAGCCATCACATCTGTGTAACCTTCAACAATTACAGCTTGACGCTTCTTTGCAATCTCTTTCTTTGCAACATCTAAACCGTATAAAACTTGGCTCTTCTTATAGATCGGTGTCTCAGGAGTATTGAGATATTTAGGGCCTTGATCTTCTTCATCACTAGCTAACTTGCGACAGCCAAATCCAACAACGTCGCCAGTAATATCCTTAATTGGCCACGTTAAACGATTACGAAAACGATCAATTGGTCCGCGCTGACCCATCTTTGAAAGACCAGCAGTTTCTAGTTCGTCGATAGTAAAACCTTGTGCACGTAAGTGCTTCGTGAGTGAATCCCAATCATCGGGTGCGAATCCAACTCCAAATAGTTTGCACGCGTCCTTATCAAATCCGCGCTTCATCAGCAGATCGCGACCATGGGCAGCATCCGGTGAAGTGTTGAGTTGTTCTTGGTAATACGTTGCAGCTGCTGCATTTGCCGCAATTAAGCGAGAACGCATTCCAGATGGAACTGAAGGACCAGATGAGTTCTCGTCATAACGCAGTGTGTAACCAATGCGATCTGCAAGACGTTCGAGAGTTTCAGTAAATGTTAAGTGATCCATCTTCATTAGAAATGAGATGACATCGCCACTGGCCTGGCAACCAAAGCAGTGATAAAAACCCTTGCTAGGTGTTACGTGAAATGAAGGAGATTTCTCGTCGTGGAAAGGACATAAACCTTTTTTCTGTCCGCCACCTGCTGATTTAAGTTGTACGTAATCCGCAACTACTTCATCGATCGGAACACGTTCGCGAAGATAGGTAACATCTTCTTCTTTAATGCGTCCGCTCATATGCGCACTTTAGCGATTTTGAGTCAGACGAGCATGCAGGGCGTATGCACCCGGGTCAGTCAGCGCGGCAATCTGGTCGATTACTACGCGAAGGCGCTGGCCATCATCGGCTGCACGATTCCAATCATCGATAAAAATTGCATCTAACGCCTTTGGTGCGCTCTTATACAAAAGATCTACTAATTCAACGACAACAATCTTTTGCTTTGCATAACGCTCTTGTGATTCGGCGGCGCGAATTAAATAATGACCGGCAACTGCTTTTAAGAAATCTACTTCAAGTAATTGCTCGCGTGGAATTTCCAGGTTTGCGCCATATCTAGCAAGTGGTTCGTCGCCATAGATTGCGCGCGTCTTATTCTCAGCAGCAACAACAAAGCGACCTACCAGTTGGCTCGTTGAATCCTTTAAGCGAGCAAGAGATCGGTGGCTACCGTTGTAATTAATTGGCCAACATGAAAGCTCTTGCAATCTAATCAGAGCTTCAGTTGCTTCGGCCTTTGTTGCATTGCTTCCATAGTCTTCAGTCATGCTCGCATAAATTTCATCAAAATCATCTTCAAATGTGCGAACATGAACTTGGTTAGCAACGATGGCATCTTCTAAATCGTGAACCGAATATGAAACATCATCAGACCAATCCATAATCTGCGCTTCAATACAACGCTTTCCTTCTGGGGCATCTGCGCGCATCCACTTATAGATTTCTACATCATCGTCATAGACACCAAATTTGCGAGGATTAATTGCTCGTTGCCACGGATATTTAGTTGCTGCATCTAATGATGCGCGAGTGAGATTTAAACCAATAGAGCGACCATCCGCATCAACTGTCTTTGCCTCTAATCGAGTAAGTAATCTAAAACTCTGTGCGTTACCTTCGAAGCCACCGCAACTCTTTGCAATTTCTGCAAGAGCTTCTTCGCCGTTGTGACCAAATGGTGGATGTCCTAAATCATGTGCAAGGCAGGCGGTGTCTAAGAGATCAGGGTCTGCACCGAGTGATTCACCGAGTTCGCGACCAATTTGTGCGCACTCAAGTGAGTGAGATAAACGTGTACGTTGAAAATCATTTTCCCAAGGAACTGCTACTTGAGTCTTTGCAGCTAAACGACGAAGAGATGCTGAGTGAATAACGCGTGCACGATCGCGCATGAATTCTGTGCGACCTGCGCGCTTTTGCGGTTCATCCAAAAAGCGTTCGTTGTCGCGATCACTGTAGACGCTCATGAAATAACCTTATCGAGAATCTTCTGGCCATCTATATGGTCACTGATATTGATTCCAAGGTGACCCAAGGTGATGTATGCCAAATACGCTCCAGATTCACGAATCAAATATTTTTTGCTCGAATTGCGTAGTGAATTCGGTCCAAATTGAACAGGTGAACACGTAGCAACCAATCCGCGATCATTTGCCATCGACATAGAACGACGGCAGTGATACGGATCTGTCGCAATGATGACGTTTTTTAATTCGCGCTTTTTCATTTCACGTACATACGCCTTTGTGCTCACCAATGTGTCGCGACCATTTTCTAGCGCAATGATGTTCCGAGAGGGCACACCTGCAGTGACGAGCCATGCTTTTCCTGATGCGGCTTCCGTTGTGCGATCACCTGGTGCCTTTGCGCCAACAGTAATAATTAATGGAGCAAGACCTTGATCATAAATTCTCTTTGCTTCACTTAAACGTGCTTCAAATACATCACCAGGGCGACCATCGAATTGCGCAGCTCCCATAACAACAATGACATCTGCTTCACGAACGAGTGGATAGTGCGCCGAATAATAAGTTTTTCCAACTGCATACGTCGGGATGGCCAAAATAATTAGAAAAATTAGTGTGAATATGCGACGAATGAATCTAAAGATAAACATCATCCACCCGAAAATGCATCTTCTAGTTCGATGGCAGCCATCTCATCTGGATCTTCCAACCAACGATCTGGCAAGGTAACAGGGCGGCCATGGCTAGTGCGACCACGCGGTTTTTCGCCGACTTCGATTGGATATGGCTGATCATCTAATTGATCCAATAATTCGCGCATATTTGCAAGGGATTCGATTAAACCAAATTGTCTACGTAATTCACGGTGCACTCTAAATCCTTTGAGATACCACGCCATATGTTTACGTAAATCACGGCAACCACGATCTTCAGATTCAAAGTAATCAACAATTAGTTCGCCATGTCTGAACATCACTTCGCGCACCTGATGAAGAGTTGGCAATGTGCGCTCTGTGCCGCCATTAAATGCGCAGACTAAATCCGCAAATAACCAAGGGCGTCCTAAACATCCACGCCCAACAACAACGCCGGCGCACCCTGTTTGGCGCACCATTTCAATTCCGTCGGCGCCTGACCAAATATCTCCGTTACCAAGTACTGGCACACCTGTTGGTTTTAAGTGCTCAACTAGTCGAGTAATTGCAGACCAATCTGATTTACCTTCATACATTTGTTCCGCTGTGCGCGCATGAAGTGCAACCCACGCAACACCTAAGTCGGCTGCTGATTTTGCGGCTTCCAGATACGTGTGGTGATCGCTATCGATTCCGATGCGCATTTTTACGGTGACAGGAATGCCAAAAGGTTTTGCAGCTTCAACTGCTGCGCCAACAATTGCACTAAAAAGATTGCGCTTAAATGGAAGTGCTGCTCCCCCGCCTTTGCGAGTAACTTTTGGAACAGGGCAACCAAAGTTCATATCAATGTGATCAGCTAAGTTTTCTTTACCGAGCATGGTGACTGCAGCACGCATTGTGTGTGGATCAACGCTGTATAACTGAACAGAACGCGGCCATTCGCCTTTACCTGGTTCAATCATGCGCAACGTCTCTGGACGACGTTCGATTAAAGCACGCGCTGTAACCATTTCAGAGACAAACAGACCAGCACCTTGTTCGCGGCAGAGCATGCGAAATGGTGCGTTAGTGATGCCAGCCATTGGTGCCAATACAACTGGCGGATCAATTACATGATCGCCAGAGGCAAGTGGAAGTGTGAGTGGTTTTAGCAACCGAGTAGACGTGGCGCTAACCATGCTTCAACCTGATCGAGTGCAATGCGCTCTTGTGCCATCGTGTCACGATCGCGAATTGTTACTGCATGATCTTCAAGTGTTTCAAAGTCAACAGTGATGCAATATGGAGTACCGATTTCATCTTGGCGGCGATAGCGACGACCAATAGCACCGGCGTCATCGAAATCGATATTCCAGTTCTTGCGCAGTTTCTCTGCAAGGTCGCGTGCTTTCGGTGATAAATCAGCGTTACGTGACAATGGAAGAACTGCGACCTTGATTGGTGCCAAGCGGTAATCAAGTTTTAGAACCGCACGCTTTTCCATTTCACCCTTGCTATTTGGCGCTTCATCTTCAGTAAATGCATCCATTAAGAATGTAAGAGTTGCGCGATCCACACCTGCTGCAGGTTCGATAACAAATGGTGTCCAGCGTTCATTTTTTTCTTGATCAAAGTATGAAAGATCTTTGCCAGATGCAGCTGAGTGCGCCTTTAAATCAAAGTCTGTGCGGTTTGCAACACCTTCGAGTTCGCCCCATTCAGTGCCTGCAAATTCGAATTTGTATTCGATATCTGCTGTGCGCTTTGAATAGTGTGACAACTTCTCTTTTGGATGTTCATAAATACGAAGACGCTCTGGATTAATTCCAAGGTCTACATACCAAGCCATGCGCGTATCAATCCAATATTGGTGCCACTCTTCATCAGTTCCTGGAACTACGAAGAACTCCATCTCCATCTGCTCGAACTCACGAGTTCTGAAAATAAAGTTTCCTGGCGTAATTTCATTGCGGAATGACTTACCGATTTGGCCAATACCAAATGGTGGTTTTTTGCGTGATGTTGTCATCACTTGATCAAAGTTAATGAAGATTCCTTGCGCAGTTTCTGGACGCAAGAATGCAAGACCAGATTCATCTTCTACTGGTCCAAGATAAGTCTTCAGCATTCCGCTAAATTGTTTAGGTTCGGTGAATTGACCTTTGTTTCCGCAAGCAGGGCAGTTCACTTCAGTGAGCGACGCCGCAGCTTTCTTATGCTTTGCTTCATAGGCCTCAAGTAAATGATCTGCGCGATATCGCTTATGACAAGATGTGCACTCTGTCAGTGGATCAGAAAACGTTGCAACGTGTCCGGATGCTTCCCAGACTTCCTTGGCCAAGATGACGCATGAATCAATACCGACAACATCTTCGCGACCTGTGACCATGGATTTCCACCATTGGCGCTTTACGTTATTTTTTAGTTCGACTCCGAGTGGGCCGTAATCCCATGACGCTCGCAAGCCACCATAAATTTCTGATGAGGGATAAACAAACCCACGACGCTTTGCAAGACTAACGATATTTTCTAAACGATCCGTTGCCATTTCAATTTCTCCATCCGGCTGGCTGTCGGCGGCTAAAGCAACATGTGTTGCGATCCGTAGTTAAATTTTACTCTGAATAAGGTAATTCATATGCACCCGGCTCATCGATGGCGCGTGCAAGAGTTGGAACTGCATTCATCTTTACATCGTTATTGCTAAGTGCGCGGCGATAAGAGCCCACGTTTTCCCACTGCGTGACTAGTGACCACAACGTTGGATCATCCAAGTTCTGCCCATAGTGACCATCGCTAAAACCTGGGCACTTTGAAAATGCATCCAGCGCAGTAGCGAGCAAGGTCTGAAAATGAGCAGCCTCGCCTAACGGGACGTTAAATCTGGCGATTGCGTGCATGGTCTGAGCCTAGACCCTGGGTTTTAGAGTCTGGAGAGAGGATGAAAATGAAAATCATTTCCATTTATGCTACGTTCTGGCCATGAATATCGCCATTGGACTCGCAGCCCTTACTGCCATCTCAACTTTTGCCGGTGGAGCTCTCGCGCTTCGTGCAAAAGATCGCCTCCACTTAGTTCTTGGTCTCTCCGCAGGTTTGCTCCTCGGTTTAGTTGCCTTTGACCTATTGCCAGAAGTTTTTGAGTTAAGCACCCAAGAAGTTCTGCATGCACCTGCAGTTTCTGTGGCGCTCATCGCCGGATTCTTGTTACTCCACTTTTATGAAAAATTATTTGGTTCTCACGAACCATCCGAATCTGATTACGGTCACGATCACAAACACTCTAGAAACCTTACGGGTGCATTTGGCGCAATCGCTATGGGCGGTCACGTTTTCCTAGATGGTTTAGCACTCGGTGTTGCCTTCAAAGTCAGTTCTGATTTAGGTGTTGCCGTCTTTATTGCACTCTTAGTTCACGCCTTTAGCGATGGTCTCAATACAGTTTCATTCCTAATCAAATCTGGTCTATGGGGCAAGAAGAGTATTGGCTTGTTAGGTATCGATGCCGTGGCTCGAGTTGGTGGAGCTGCAATCGGTACAACTCTTGTTCTAAATAATAATTTAATTGCACTGTACTTAGCAGCGTTTTCTGGAATCGTTATTTACCTTGCTACTTCACACATCTTGCCGGAAGCGCACTCTCGTCACTCTTCACGTTGGACAATGGTTGCAACCATCGCTGGTGTTCTTGTGATGTGGGGACTTGTTGCATACCTGCACTCAGGTGACGCACATGCACATGGGGCAGAACAAGGAATTCATTCCGAAGAAGATCACCATGATGAAGAAGGTCATTCAGAAGAAGATCACCATGATGAAGAAGGTCATGAGTAAATCAAATCTCAAATTGATAGCAGTTCTTGAGCGAACTGGTGGTTTTGCCAGCGCTCAAGAACTGCATCAAATCCTGCGCAGAGAAGGTGACGGAATCGGATTAACAACTGTTTATCGGGCACTCCAGTCATTGGTAGATGACAAGATTGTTGATCTTTTACGCCGCGAAGATGGCGAAGCAATTTATCGTCTCTGTGGAGAAACTCACCATCACCATCTTGTATGTAAGAGTTGTGGCGACACAGTTGAAATTGAAGGTGGCGCAATCGAAAAGTGGGCCAAAACTATGGCTGAAGAGTTTGGTTACAGAGATGTTGGGCATACGGCTGAAATATTCGGCCTCTGTTCTAAGTGCTGATTAAGCTTTTCCGAACCTACGATCTCGTTTGTTGTACTCCTCAATAGCTTTCCACAGAGTTTTGCGAGTTACATCTGGCCACAAAACATCCATGAAAACCATTTCGGCATAAACGCTCTGCCAGGGCAAGAAATTGCTTGTGCGTTGCTCACCCGATGAACGCAAGAACAAATCCACATCGCGCATAGTCGGTGAATCTAAATACTTAGCAAATGTTTTTTCAGTAATTGCATCAGCCTTGATTTTGCCCCGCTTAACATCGCGAGCAAGTTCTGTGGCCGCATCTACGATTTCTGAGCGGCCTCCGTAATTAACGCACATGTTTAAAGTAAGGGTTTTATTCTTCTTAGTTAACTCTTCCGCTTCTTCGAGCTCCGCAATAACGCTTGACCACAATCTCTTTGGGCGACCAACCCAGCGCACGCGAACGCCCATCGCATTCATTTCATCTCGCCGACGTCTGATGACATCGCGATTAAACCCCATAAGAAATTTCACTTCATCAGGTGATCTCCGCCAATTCTCTGTTGAGAATGCATATGCGCTAATTTCTTTAACACTAAATTCAATCGCACCTTCTACAACATCAAAGAGTGCTGCTTCGCCGGCTTCGTGGCCCTTTGTTCGTGGCAGTCCGCGATCTTTTGCCCAGCGACCATTGCCATCCATAACGATTGCAACGTGCTCTGGGATATTCATACGCGCTCCACAATTGGCAATGAACGCAATCCGCGTTCAAGGTGCCATTGTAAATAAGCAGCGATTAATCCACTAGCCTCGCGACGATTTTTTCCTTCGCTCTTATTGGCGCTCTCCCAATCACTGCTTAACAGAGCTGCCATTAATTCAAGAGTTTCTGGTTGTGGAGTTGCACAAGCAGATGGTCGACACTCAAGACAAACAGAACCACCACCGACAAGAGAAAAGTATCTGTGCGGTCCTGGTGTACCGCACCGAGAACAATCTGTCATTGATGGTGCGTATCCACCGAGTGCAAGAGAGCGCAATAAGAACGCATCTAATACAAGTGCTGGGTCATAGCGATCATCACAGAGTGCTTTCATCGCACCAACAACTAAGTGAAACTCTTGCACAGCAGGTTCGCGCTCTTGCGCCGTAAAACGTTCGGATGTTTCTAAAATCGCTGAGGCAATTGTCCAGCGCTGATAATCATCTGTGATTGCTTCGCCGTAATTTCTTAACGCTTCAACTTGTGTGACAGTGTCAAAAGTTTTTCCGATGTGCATCTGAATATCAACGTGGCTGCCTGGTTCGAGGCGCGCACCGAATTTCGACATTGTGCGACGAACACCTTTTGCGACTCCGCGCACACGTCCGTGTTCGCGAGTAAGCATGGTGATGATGCGATCTGCTTCGCCTAATTTCTGCGTGCGCAAGATGATTGCTTCATCGCGGTACAGGCTCATGCAGGCAAAGGTACTGGTGGCAACTATCTAATTGCGCGATTTATTGCAGACACGACGGCTTTAAGTGATGCGGTCGTGGTGTTTGGATCGATTCCAACGCCCCAGAAGGTTTCGCCATTAATTGAGCACTCAAGGTACGCCGCAGCAGATGCATCTCCACCAGCAGATAATGCGTGCTCGAAATAATCTAGAACCTTTACGTCAACGCCGTATGCCTGCAAGATGTTACAAAAAGCTGCGATTGGTCCGTTGCCAGTGCCAGCTAACTTCTTGGCATCTCCGCGATCAAGAAGAGTTACTTCAAGATTTACATCTTCATCGAGCACAGATGTTTGTGAGAGTCCCTTTAATCTAAAGCGACCCCATGGTGCATCTTGAGTTGGCAAATACTCATCTTCAAATACATTCCATAATTGCTCAGCAGTTACTTCCCCGCCTTGTTCATCAGTCATCGCCTGAACAACACGGCTGAATTCAATCTGCAAACGGCGTGGAAGATCCAGATGATGTTCATTTTTCATCATGTATGCAACGCCACCCTTGCCTGATTGCGAATTCACGCGAATCACAGCTTCGTATGAGCGACCAATATCTTTTGGATCAATTGGTAAATAAGGAACAGCCCACGTGAATTCATCGACGTGCTTTCCAGCAGCCTTTGCATCACGCTCTAGATGTTCGAAACCTTTTTTAATTGCATCTTGGTGTGAACCAGAGAATGCAGTAAATACAAGGTCGCCGCCGTATGGATGGCGCTCCGGAACACGTAGTTGGTTTGCGTACTCAACAGTGCGTCGAACTTCATCAATGTTTGTGAAATCAATCATTGGATCAATTCCGTGGCTAACCAAGTTAAGACCAAGTGTTACGAGACAAACATTTCCTGTGCGTTCGCCATTTCCAAAGAGTGTTCCCTCAATACGATCCGCGCCGGCTAAATAACCAAGTTCTGCAGCAGCTACTCCGGTACCGCGGTCATTATGTGGGTGCAGAGAAACAATTACGTTTTCACGATTGTTTAAGTTACGGCACATCCACTCAATAGAGTCCGCGTAAATATTTGGTGTAGCCATCTCAACAGTTGCTGGAAGATTCATGATTGTCTTCCACTGCGGAGTTGGTTTCCAGACATCATTAACCGCGTTACATACTTCTACGGCAAACTCTAATTCTGTGCCGGTGTATGACTCAGGTGAATACTCAAATGAAACCTTGGTCTCTGGAACAGTTGAGACAAGGTCGAGGCACATCTTTGCGCCATCTGTTGCAATCTTTTTAATGCCCTCTTTATCAAGGCCGAAAACGACTCGACGTTGCAATGTAGATGTCGAGTTATAGAGGTGAACGATTGCTTGCTTTGCACCCTTAATTGATTCGAATGTGCGTTCAATAAGCGGTTGGCGTGCCTGAGTCAGAACTTGAATGATGACGTCATCAGGAATTAAGCCCTCTTCAATAATCTTTCGCACAAAGTCAAAATCTGTTTGGCTAGCACTTGGGAAACCAACTTCGATCTCTTTGTAACCCATTGCAACTAAGAGATTAAACATCGCTAGCTTGCGCGGTGTATCCATCGGATCGATAAGCGCTTGGTTGCCATCTCGAAGATCAACAGATGACCACTTGGGCGCCTTCGTCATTTTCTTATCTGGCCACGTGCGATCGTGAAGATCTACCGGAATAAAAGATGAGTATCGATGCGCACGCATCGATGATGGTTTCTGTTGTGGGAAATTCATTTTAAAACTCCTTATTAGTTACGGGATTTGTCTGTTTAACCGGTACGACAAACCCCGCGGCGAGGGGACCGATTATTTGGCCCCGCCACGGCAGCTAAGGAGGAGGCTGCGAAGTGTCATGCGTAAATGGTAACCCCAGCCTGTGTTTTCAGGCAAGTAAAGGTTTCAGCACATGCTTAAAGTGCATCCCTTACGTAGGAATTAGTGTGTTGGCAAATATTTGCCAAGCAAGTGCTGATTTAGCAATGAGTGAGAGCGTGATGTAGGTGCGCTCTCCACGCATGTAATCAGACCACTTTCCAACCTTCCTGTACTGCAACCATTGCACGAGTGCGAATGAGTTAAAGAATAAGAAAATTGTTAAGACGATTATGTAAACAAATGTTGGGGCCTTAGTTTCACTTGCTCCGCCAATACCGAATACATAAAAGAGCAACGCAATCCAAGGAACGATTCCTGTGATGCAACCAAAGATAAATGGAAGCCATCCCCCATTGCCTGGTTGTTCGTACTTCTCTTGAAGCCACCCGAACAAAATCATTGAGGCATTGACGCCAAAGATTGAGATGATTGCAGAAATCTCTGAAACACCAGTTACTTGTGCAATCAGCACGATCATTACTGATGAGCTAATTGAATATTCAACCCAGCGGAAATAATTTCGCTTCTGCGCTAAACCTGCTGAATATCGTGGAAAAAATTGTGGGCTTGCAACAATGAAGTGAGCTAGTGCAGATAATCCCAAGAAGATTCCAACTGTTAATCCGATTGGAGTATCAAAGAGAACAACTGGATCTGCATACGTTGTTCCTGGAGGACCAGACATGTATGTCGCAGTAATTGGTAGTGAGAAATCGCTGCTGAGGGCCAGAACTGCAGCCATTTGCAGTAAGTGGAAAATACCGGCGATGATGTTGGTGCGACGTAAACCTGCTGATGTGATCTCTTTGCTCATAGGGACAAATTTATCCCACCAAGTACTAAAGAACTGGGATGTACCTATCTAATTCGTAGGCACTTACTTGGCGGCGATAGTCCTGCCATTCAGCACGCTTATTGCGCAACACGTATTCGAAGACGTGCTCTCCTAATGTCTCGCGAACGAGTTCGCTCTTTTCCATCGCCAAAATAGCTTCGTTGAGATTAGTTGGCAGAGTCTGCAAATCATTAGAAGCAGATAGTTCGTAATTCTTTTCAATTCCCTTAAGTCCTGCTGCAATCATGACAGCGTATGCCAGGTATGGATTGCACGCAGAATCAGGTGATCTAAATTCAATGCGCGTTGAGTTTTCTTTTCCTGGCTTATACATCGGCAAGCGCACTAATGCGCCACGATCACTAGGTCCCCAATTAACGAGTGCTGGTGCTTCTCCGCCGCCATGTAAACGTTTGTATGAATTAACCCATTGATTTGTAACAGCAGTTATTTCTGCAGCATGTGCCAAGATGCCAGCAATAAATGAGCGACCGATCTTGGATAAATTAAATTCAGCTTTTGCATCATAGAAAGCATTCTCTTCGCCCTTAAATAGTGAGACGTGAGTGTGCATTCCGCTGCCAGGATGATTGGTAAATGGCTTTGGCATAAAAGATGCAAAGAAGCCTTGATCGAGTGCAACTTCTTTGATGACATGACGAAATGTCATGATGTTATCTGCAGTGCTTAATGCATCTGCATCACGTAAATCAATTTCTTGTTGTCCTGGTCCACCTTCGTGGTGGCTAAATTCGACAGAGATTCCCATTGCTTCAAGCAACGTAATTGCTTGGCGTCTGAAGTCATGACCAACAACTGCTGGTGTGTGATCGAAGTATCCGCCTTGATCTACGGGAACTGGCGCTTCGCCCGTTTCTGGTCGTGACTTAAATAAGAAGAATTCAATTTCTGGGTGCGTGTAACAGGTGTAACCCATCTGCGCTGCTTTATTTAGTGTGCGACGTAAAACATTTCGTGGGTCAGCAGGAGATGGTGAACCATCTGGCATTGTGATGTCGCAGAACATTCGCGCAGCACCTGGTGCTTCTGTGCGCCATGGCAAGATTGAAAAGGTTGCAGGATCTGGCTTTGCCAACATATCTGACTCTGTTACGCGCGCAAATCCTTCGATAGCAGAACCGTCAAAACCAATTCCTTCGGCGAATGCGTTCTCTAATTCGGCGGGTGCAATTGCAACGGATTTTAGAAAGCCCAAAACATCTGTAAACCACAAACGTACGAATCGGATGTTGCGTTCTTCAAGGGTTCGAATAACAAACTCTTGCTGCTTAGACATTTCTTGTTCTGGGGACATAGGCAGATAGTGCCAAAGCCTCGTTACGGCAATGTTACGAAATTACGCTTCGCTCCAGCGTGAAGTCATCGGCAAGCGGCGATCTTTTCCAAATGCGCGTGCTGAAACCTTGGTGCCAGGTGGATATTGGCGGCGCTTGTATTCAGCCTTATCCACCAAACCAATAACGCGCATAACTAGTGCGCTATCAAAACCTGCTGCAATTAGCGCCGCAGATCCTTCATCGCCATCGACGTAGCGAGTTAAGAGTTGGTCTAATAATTCATACTCTGGCAACGAATCAGAGTCCTTTTGATCTGGACGTAATTCCGCGCTCGGTTCTTTTTCAATAGAGCGCACAGGAATGGGTGCGACCTCATTGCGAGAAATCGCTTGCTCATTTCTCCATCGTGCCAGCGCCCATACATCAGTTTTATAAATATCTTTAATGGGAGCAAAACCACCGACGGCATCGCCATACAAAGTGGAGTATCCAACTGCGAGCTCTGATTTGTTTCCGGTAGCAAGTACAAGGTGGCCTTCTTGATTTGAAATACCCATCAACGTTGTTCCGCGAACACGTGCTTGAATATTTTCAGCGGCCACTGCTTTAAGAGTTATGGACTCCATAAATGATTGCACCATTGCTTCAATAGCAACAGTTCTAAAGTGAATGCCGGTATTTGCAGCAAAGGCTGTGGCATCTTCGACTGAGTGATCGGATGAGTACTTACTTGGCATCGCAACGCCGTTGACGCACTTCGCGCCCAGTGCATCGACAGCAATTGCTGCAACGAGGGCTGAATCAATTCCGCCAGATAGACCAACCACGACGGATCTAAATTTGTTCTTGGAGACATAATCGCGAAGACCCATCACAAGTGCGTTCCAGATTTCTTGGTGATCACTCATTCGCATCGCAACTGCAGGAGCAACGGCGCCAGATGCTTCTGCGCCATTCTCTGAAATCACGACATCTGGTTTAGAAGTCTGCGTGGCTGATTCGATATCAACTACTAGCAGCTGGTCTTCAAATTGTGCGGCGCGAGAAATTACAGAACCCTTTGCGTCAACAACAATGGTGTCGCCATCAAATACGAGATCATCTTGGCCACCAGTCATGTTGACGTATGCAAGAGGTGCGCCAACTTCTTTAGCTCGCTTTTGAACAAGAGCTAATCGCACATCATCTTTATTTCTCTCATACGGCGAACCATTTGGCACGAGGACGAGTCCTGGTTTGCGGGCTGCAAGATCTGCCAATGAGTGCCAGATGTCTTCGCAGATTGCGATACCTATATCTACGCCTTTAACTCGGATAACAAGGGAAGAGTCGCCGGGTACAAAGTTTCGAAACTCATCAAAGACGCCATAGTTTGGCAAGTGGCGCTTTGTGTAAGTAGCTACAACCTTTGAACCATAAACAATGGCAACTCTGTTTTGCGGAGCACCATTTACTGATTCATCGAGATAGCCAATGACAGAGACAATCGATGGTTCAAGAGTTGAAACAAGTTGTGCCAGAGCGTTTTTGCTTGCGCTTCTAAATGATGCGCGCATCGCAAGATCTTCAACTGGATAGCCAGTTAAAACCATCTCTGGAAAAACAACGACATCGGCTGATGCTGCGTGCGCTTCTTTTGCGTACTTCGAAATGAGAGCAGCATTGCCAGCAAGATCACCAACGGTTGGGTTGATCTGTGCGAGTGCTACGCGCAACTTCATACGTTAAGCCTACTTCTAGTACGCTTTGGCTTGTACCCAGGGACTTCGCATGAAGCCTTGAGGCTGGAGGTCTTTTCATGGAATCCCTATATGGCGGAGCCACGCATCGTCGCGTCACGATTGCTGATTTAGCCGATGCAAAAAAGCGCGGCGAAAAATGGCCGATGCTTACATCCTATGAAGCGATGACGGCATCGATTTTTGATGAAGCCGGAATCCCTGTCCTCTTAGTTGGCGATAGCGCTGGCAATAACTTCTTAGGTTTTGAAAACACAATCCCGGTAACTGTCGATGAAATGATTCCGTTGGTGCGCGCCGTTGTTCGCGGATCACAGCGCGCAATGGTTGTTGCTGATCTGCCCTTTGGTTCATATGAAGAATCTCCAGAACAAGCACTTGCTACATCAACTCGCTTCTTTAAAGAATCTGGTGCCATGGCAGTAAAGATCGAAGGCGCTCGCATTTCAACAGTTGAAAAATTAGTAGCCGCCGGAATTCCAGTAATGGGCCACCTCGGATTTACTCCACAATCTCTTCACCAATTGGGGGGCTACAAAGTCCAGGGTCGAACCGATGGGGATGCAATTCTTGAAGCCGCCATTGCCCTACAAAAGGCCGGCACCTTTGCAATAGTTCTGGAGTTAGTGCCAGCAGATTTAGCTGCCCGAATTACCAAGGAGTTATCGATTCCAACCGTTGGAATCGGCGCCGGTGTTGATTGCGATTCACAAGTATTGGTATGGACGGATTTGATGGGCATTACAAAGAATCCACCGAAATTGGCGAAGGCGTATCGCAATCTGCGCACCGAAATGCTCGATGCCACCAAAGAATGGGCCAGCGATGTTGCCGGTTCTCGTTTTCCTGGCGCGGAGCAATCCTTTAAGTAATATCTGCAGGTGAGTAAATTTGCGATTGATATCTCGCCGCTGAAGAAATACCCCGACTTTAGAAACTTGTGGGCGTCGGGACTTATTTCATACCTCGGCTCGATGGTCACATACGTCGCAATTCCATTTCAGATTAAAGAACTAACCAACTCATACGTTGCTGTCGGTATCGTCGGCGCCATCGAGATAATTCCACTGATTTTATTTGGCCTCTATGGTGGAGTTCTGGCGGACTATGTCGATCGAAAGAAGATGGTCTGGGCAACAGAGGCAGCAGCTCTAGTTCTATCTGGCATCTTGCTCCTTAATTCACTGAGCTCTGAACCCAAGGTCTGGGTTATATATGTGATGGCTGGTTTATTTGCATCCGTCGATGGATTACAGCGACCAAGTGCGGATGCAATATTGCCGCGCATCGTGGGCCATAAAGATTTGCCAGCAGCGAGTGCACTTATGAGTCTTCGTTGGCAGATAGGTGTGATCATCGGGCCAACAATTGGTGGCATTGTTATTTCAACCATCTCTATATCTGCCGGTTATGGCTTCGATGTTTTTACTTTCTTTATTTCACTTCTTTTTCTTGCACGAGTGGGATCAGTGCCTGCCAACCCAGAGGCCGAAAAGCCATCCCTGCGTGGCTTATTAGATGGAATCAAATATGCATTTAGCCGACAGGATTTAACAGGAACATACTTAATAGATTTGGCTGCAATGTTTTTTGCAATGCCAACTGCACTTTATCCGTTCTGGGCCGACCAATTGGGCGCACCTTGGGCACTCGGATTTTTATATGCCGCAGTAACAGTTGGTTCTGTCGTCGTCACATTGACTAGCGGCTGGATAAAAACCTATCGATTCCATGGACGCGCAATCATTTGGGCAGCAATTGGATGGGGCGCAGCAATTGCATTGGCAGGAATTTCTAACTCACTGATATTGGTGCTCTTGTTCTTGGCGATTGCAGGTGGCGCCGAC
The DNA here is from genome assembly GCA_014190015.1 of Actinomycetes bacterium. Classification (GTDB taxonomy): domain Bacteria; phylum Actinomycetota; class Actinomycetes; order Nanopelagicales; family Nanopelagicaceae; genus Planktophila. Next base: position 12,033 of record BJFT01000008.1, on the reverse strand, counting down.
ATGATCAGTGCCCTATTTCGCGGAACGATCTGGAACCAAACCATCCCGGACAATCTGCGCGGTCGCTTAGCTGGTATCGAATTGCTTTCGTACTCCATTGGACCATTGGCCGGACAACTTCGCGCGGCATCAATGGCAGCGGCCACCAGCCTTACCTTTTCGGTGACAGCAGGAGGTCTCATCTGCGTCTTTATGGTTGCGTTACTGGCGAGTTTTTTACCGAAATTTAGAAAATATGACGCCGAAACGAACGAATTTGCCGTTGAAATGCGAAAAATTCGCGAATTGGAGCAAAAAAACCGCGACGAAAAGTAATTTCGGCGAAAAATTACCCAATTTTTTTAATTTTTACTCCGATTTTTTTACCGAAATGCACAAAATATTAAGAAAATTAATTTGCGACACGCGCTATCTTTTTTTACAAATTGACTGGCATTACGGCGCAATTCCAGTCACACTATTCCACGAACAGGTTTGGGTGACGGATCCGAACCATTCCGAATGGAGAAATACGTGGCTGCAGCTAAGAAATCTGCTCCAAAGCGTCGCAAGAAGGCCGCTGCTAAATCAGCAGCTCCAAAGCGTCGCCGTAAGAAGGCTGCTACAACAGCAGCTCCAAAGCGTCGTCGTAAGAAGGCTGCTGCAAAGAAGGCAGCTCCAAAGCGTCGTCGTAAGAAGGCTGCTGCAAAGAAGGCAGCTCCAAAGCGTCGTCGTAAGAAGGCAGCTGCTAAGAAGGCAGCTCCAAAGCGTCGTCGTAAGAAGGCAGCTGCTAAGAAGGCAGCTCCAAAGCGTCGTCGTAAGAAGGCAGCTGCTGCGGCAGCTCCAAAGCGCCGCCGTCGTAAGAAGGCAGCAGCAAAGTAAGCATTTCGCTTATTAAAAAAGCCCGCCACGAAAGTGGCGGGCTTTTTTGCTTTCTAAATAACTAATCCAATTCTCTGTCTGAATTTCTTAACTCATTACCAACTCGATCAAATATTTCAGCAAGTGCAACTTGATCAGCCTTTGTTAAGTGATCAACAAATCGCGAGCGCACACTGGCCACATGATCAGGAGCTGCAGCAACAATTGCTTTCCATCCCTTAGGCGTCATCACTGCAAAATATCCACGTTTATCTACTGGGCATGCTTCTCGTTTTACCCAGCCCGCTTTCTCCATCACTTTCATGCGATGTGAAAGGCGCGAGCGAGACAGCATGGCAACATCTGCTAATTCGCTCATCCGCATTCTGCGATCTGGAGCATCACTAAGTTGAGCCAAGATTTCATAGTCAGCCATGGATACATCGTGTGGTGCTAAGTCAGAATCCAGCGCTTCTAGCAATCGGCGGCTAGCAATGATGTATCGACGCCAAGCCTTCATCTCAGATGGATTGAGCCATTTAGGTGTTGTAGCGTCTGCCATAGAGATAATGGTACGCGAGAAGTTGAACTTTCAACTACTTAAAGAGTCAGGGGCAGATTGAAGATGGCGCTAAAAAGCGGAATAGATCTGACACACGTTGATCCATCTTTCGCGCCCGGCGATGATTTATATCGCCACCTCAACGGTGGTTGGCTGAAGTCCCACCAGATTCCGGCAGATCGCGCATCCGATGGAGTGGCATATGCCCTCCACGATGAGGCTGAAGCCCAGGTTCGTGAAATTATTGAAAGCGCCCACGCAACAGCCGGCGACAATGGAGATGCCCAGAAGATCGGCGATCTCTATCGCTCATTTATGAATACTGATGCAATTGAAAAGCTCGGTATATCTCCCCTTACCGCCGACCTTGCTGCCATCGATGCCATCACTTCGGTTTCAGATTTCATCTCGACAATGTCTGTCCTTGAAGTGAAGGGCGTTGGCGGAATATTCGGTGCATCTATTTACACAGATGCCATGGATTCAGATACCAACATTATTTATCTAAGTCAGGGCGGACTCTCCTTGCCCGATGAGTCGTATTACCGCGAAGAACAATACGCACCAATTCGCGAGGCCTTCGTCGAGCACGTTGTAAAGATGTTTGCACTGGCGGGCATCAATGCTTCAGTCGATGATGCCAAATCAATCCTGGCACTTGAAACTTCCATTGCTGCATGCCACTGGGATCAAGTCCGCGATCGTGATGCGACTCTGACCTATAACAAACACAGTCGCGCGGAATTAGAAAAGCTTGCACCAGCTCTTGATTTTCCACTCTGGCTAAAATGCGGTGAAGTACCAGCAAAAGCTTTTGAAACCGTCATTGTTCGCGAACCAGATTTCTTTTCTGGAGTTTCTGCACTTCTTGAAAAATTCGATCGCAACGCCTGGGTGCTATGGCTCAAGTGGCAGTTGATTTCCGGATCTGCGCCATACCTCAACGATGCAATCGTGCAACAGAACTTTGCTTTCTACGGAACTACTCTCTCTGGCACTCCACAGATTCGCGAGCGCTGGAAACGCGGCGTTTCATTAGTCGAAGGCTCATTGGGCGAAGCAGTAGGTCGCATCTATGTAGAGCGCCATTTCCCACCTGCTGCGAAAGCTGCCATGAACGAACTAGTGGCAAATTTAATTGAGGCCTATCGCATCAGTATCAGCGAATTGTCATGGATGAGTGAAGCAACTAAGACAAAGGCTTTTGAAAAACTGACAAAGTTCACTCCCAAGATTGGCTATCCAGATAAGTGGCGTGACTATTCAACGCTAGAAATTTCAGCAGATGACCTCTTCGGAAATCTTGGTCGAATCTCAGCCTTTGCTCGCAATTACGAATTAGCCAAAATCGGCGTACCTGTTGATCGCAGCGAGTGGTACATGACTCCGCAAACAGTTAATGCCTATTACAACCCGGGCATGAATGAGATCGTATTTCCGGCAGCGATTTTGCAGCCGCCGTTTTTTGATTTGGACGCTGACCCTGCAGTTAATTACGGCGGAATCGGTGCGGTCATTGGCCACGAAATCGGCCACGGCTTTGATGATCAAGGTTCTAAATACGATGGCGATGGAAACATGGTCGATTGGTGGACTCAAAGTGATCGCGATGAATTCGAAATCCGCGCAAACGCATTAATCGCACAATTTGATGCGCTATCCCCCGAAGAAACCCCTGACATCACCGTGAATGGCGCTCTGACAGTGGGAGAAAACATTGGAGACCTTGGCGGCCTGAGCATCGCGTATAAGGCTTATTTACTGGCTTTAAATGGTGCAGCAGCGCCCGTTATCGACGGTTTAACAGGTGAACAACGCTTCTTTCTTGCATGGGCACAAGCATGGCGCGGAAAAGTTCGCCCAGAAGAATTACGCCGCCGCATTGCAACTGATCCGCACTCTCCATATGAATTTAGATGTAACGCCATCGTGCGAAATATCGATGAGTTCTATACAGCCTTTGGAGTCAGTGAGAAAAATAAGCTCTGGATGAAAGAGTCAGAGCGCGTTCGTATTTGGTGATTATTCAGGCCAGATTATTCAGGGAAGTGACAGGCGACTTGAGTTCCACCGAGTTGCACAAGCTGTGGAACCTCAGTTCGGCACTTGTCCTGGGCTTTCCAGCACCGTGTATTAAATACGCACCCTGATGGTGGATTAATTGGGCTTGGAAGATCGCCGGACAAAATAATTCGCTCACGTGATTTTTCAGAACGTGGATCTGGTTGTGGAACAGCAGATAGCAACGCCTTTGTGTATGGGTGGTGTGAAGAGTGATAGAGATTAGCTGTTGGCCCGATTTCCATAACCTTGCCCAAGTACATAACTGCAACTCGATCTGAAATATGTTGAACTACAGATAAGTCGTGTGCAATGAAAACCATGCTGATGCCATCTTCGCGCTGTAAGTCATCGAGTAAGTTGATGACCTGTGCCTGAATCGATACATCCAGTGCGCTCACTGGTTCGTCAGCGACAATAAAACGTGGCTTAAGTGCAATCGCTCGAGCAATACCGATGCGCTGGCGTTGTCCGCCAGAGAATTCGTGTGGATAGCGGTTGTAATGCTCTGGGTTTAAGCCCACGCGCTCCATGAGTGATTGCACTGCGTTTTTAACTCCACCAGTTGGATTGACTCCTTGAATTTCAAATGGTGCCGAAATAATCTTGCCGATTGTTTGACGCGGATTAAGTGCTGAATACGGATCTTGGAAAATGATCTGCATCTGTGCACGCAGAGATGTCATTTTGCCGTGCTTAAACTTTGTGATGTCTTGACCTTCAAAGACGATGCTGCCAGAAGTTGGCTCAGTTAATTTCAAAATTGTGCGTCCAGCTGTTGTTTTACCGCAACCAGATTCACCGACCAAGCCAAGAGTTTCGCCGGCGTGTAAATCAAATGAGATTCCATCGACAGCTTTGACCACGGCTTTCTTGCGATCTTTAGATTTCTTAACTGGGAAATGCTTAGTGAGATCAGTGACGCTAAGAATTATCTCCTTACTCATTAGCGCACCTCCTTCATGGCTTCTGCAAAGGATGCTTGGCGCTTTGATTCATCGATGTGGCAGCGTGATGTATGTCCAGCGCTTGTTCCAACGAGTGCTGGCATCTGTGTTGCGCACGCATTGCTATCGGCAAATTTGATGTATTCACAACGTGGTGCAAATGCGCATCCTGCAGGCAAACTAATAAGAGATGGTGGTTGGCCAGGAATTGCCTTGAGGCGTTCTGAGCCAGTTGCTGAAATTCGTGGAACAGATTTGAGCAGACCCAATGTGTATGGCTGCATTGGATTGTAGAAAATGTCATCGACGCCGCCTTGTTCGACGATACGTCCTGCGTACATGACATTTACTTTCTCAGAAACTTGAGCAACTACACCGAGGTCGTGCGTAATAAGCAAAATTCCCATGTTGAACTCTTTTTGAAGTGAAGCTAAGAGCGTCAAAATTTGAGCCTGAACGGTTACATCAAGAGCGGTTGTTGGTTCGTCGGCAATTAACATCTTTGGTGAATTCATGAGAGCCATTGCGATCATTACGCGCTGGCGCATACCGCCCGAAAATTGATGTGGAAACTCTTTTGCTCGTTGTGCTGGCTCAGAGATTCCAACGAGATCCAGCATCTCAACTGCGCGTGCTGCAGCCTCTTTTTTCTTACCTGGGTTATGAACCAAATACGCTTCAGCAAGTTGGTCGCCGATTTTGTAATAAGGGTGCAGAGCTGACATTGGATCTTGGAAAATCATCGCAACGCTTCGACCACGCATGCTGCGGATTTCTTCTTCACTTGCCGTAATCACATCGAGGAAACCACCATCATGAGCAACGCTGATCGAGCCACTTATTTCGGCAGTGCCCTTTTTATGTAATCCCATTACAGAAAGACTTGTGACGGTTTTTCCAGATCCTGATTCGCCAACAATGGCTACGGTTTCGCCCTGAGAAACTGTTAGTGAAACGCCATCTACTGCGCGCACCAATCCATCATCTGTTGGAAATGCAACGTGTAGATCATTAATACGTAATAACTCTGACATTAGATTCGCACCCGCGGATCTAAAACGGCGTAGAGCATATCCACAATGAGGTTCATGACGATTACAACTACTGCCGCCAAAATTGTCGTTGCGAGCACGACAGGTAAGTCAAATTCATACACTGAGCGAAGAGTCAGTCGAGCAAGCCCAGGTAAATTAAAAATAGTTTCCGTAATAATTGCGCCACCAACAAGGCCTGCAAAATCTAATCCAGCCAATGTCACAATTGGAGCAAGCACTGCTCGTAAAGTGTGCTTAAAGAGCACGGTACGTTCTCTAACGCCTTTTGCTCGAGCGGTACGAATATAATCCTCGCCCAAAGTGTCTAAAACTGCAGCGCGTGTAAATCTCGTATACAGAGCCGCGTATGCAATTGCCAGTGTGATCCACGGCAAGATGAAATACATAAACCATCGGCTCGGGCTATCAAGGACCGATACATAACCATCCAGTGACATCGGAACGATTTTCCATTTGATTGATACCCAGATAAGGAGTGCTAAACCTGTTACGAATGTTGGAAGTGATGTTCCAAGTAAAACGAAGACGGAACTTGATGTATCTGGCCAGCGATTCTTAAATTTTGCAGCAATGACACCGAGTGAGATTCCGAGCACTAACCAAATAACAAGTGCGCCGACTGCAAGGTTTAAAGTGATTGGCAATGACTCTTTAATCATGTCTGTTACGCAGGCATTTTCATTAAATGAATAACCAAATGCTGGTGCCGGGCAGCTAAAGGCTGCAGAACCAGAACCATATGTTCGGCCGACAAAAATTCCAGATAAAAAGAGCCAATATTGCTCATAGATCGGCTTATCAAAGCCCAATTTAATTCTGTTGCCTTCGATGATTTGCGGTGTACAACGTTGTCCACACGTCAGAGATGCTGGATCAAAAGGAAGAAAAGAAAAGATTGCAAAGACTGCTGCTGAGACGAGCAAGATTGTAACGATAGCGAAAAAGATTCGCCGTCCGATAAATCTCACCATGCTCATATCTCCTAAGAATTAATTAATGAATTTCAAGTAAGTGCCCCTGAGGAAATTTCTAACCTCAGGGGCACTGTACTTCAACTTAAGTGACTAGATGTGGATTACTTCTTTACCCAAATCTTGCCGTATGCAGGGTTACCTTGTGGAACCCAGAAGAAGACGCCACCGAGGCCTGAACCCCAGATTTCTTGAGCTTTACCAAATGTTGTTGGTAATACCCAGAAGTTCTTCATGGCTTCTTTATCAAGAGCCTTCCACATTTCTGCCTGCTTCTTACGATCAGTTGTCTTCATCGCGATGTTTACCTTGTCTTCAAATGCCTTGTATGCAGGATCATTTGAGTTCTGTGACAAGTTAAATCCACCGAATGATGCGAAGAGTTCAGGGATAACTGTTGATGCGTTAGCCCAGTCAGCACCCCATCCGGCACTCGACATATCACTCTGCTTTGCAGGGTTCATGACTGTTGAGTAGTAACCAGAAGCGATGATGTTGAACTTCACCTTAATTCCAGCGCGAGCATAAGCTGCCTCGTTAATTGGAATTGTGTCATTCAATGTTGATGATTGACGAACGTCAATCAAGATTCCATCTTCGGTTGCCTTCTTGTAATCAGCAGGACACTTAGTCTTTGCTGTTTCTAGAAGCGCCTTTGCCTTAGGAATGTTTCCTTCTGGCATGAAGTCTGGGCTTCCTGGACCAACAACCTTTGTAGGAGCGTAATCAAGTGCTACTAATGGGCTGATAACGCCAGTAGCATAAGAACCTGCATATGTAGGTCCGCCTGCATAATCAAGAAGTGCCTTCGCGTTACGTGCATAATACATCGCTGCACGAACTTCAAGACATGGCATCTTGGCTAAGTTAAAGGCAATATAAATTGCATATGGATCAGAGTTATTCATACGACGGTTCTTATACTCATCGTTTGTGAAGAACTTGTCCTTATTTGTTGGAAGTGGACCATTGAAGTTCATAGCATTTGGCTGTGAATCTTCAAGGAAGATCTGATCTTGAACTTCTTCATCTAGACCAAACTTGATCACAACCTTGTCTGGATAAGGAGTACGTACAGGATCTGATGCCTTTGACCAGAACTTGTTACGAACTAGAACTAGTTCAGTCTTGTTGTTTACAGAAATCTTGTATGGACCAGTTGCCTGTGGCTTGAGGTCATACGCATCACCATTATCAAACTTTGCTTGAACTGGTGAGATTGTTCCGTATGTAGCCAAGTAGTTGAAGTCAGCTACTGACTTGTTCAAATTAAATGTAATTGTGCGGTTGTCCTTTGAACAAGAAACAGCCTTCTTAAATGCTGCTAGACCTGCTGGTGTGTTCTTGTATGGACCTGTGAAGATTGAGTTTCCGTCAGCATCTTTTGGAATGTCTAACCATGACAAAAGGTATGCAGGACCATCAGTAATGACATCTGTAGCGAATACGCGAGATGTACCGTACTGAACGTGCTCACATGTAATAGGTGTTCCATCTTCGAACTTAGTTCCTGGACGAAGTGTGAATTTCCATGTCTTTGCACTGTTGCTTGGTACACCAGTGTTTGTTGCTAAGTCAGGGACAATATTTGCACCTGCAGCACCTGGAACTGGGTTGTACGCAACGAGTGTGCGAGTGTGGAAAGAGTTCATAAACGCTAAGTCGCGTCCTGTGTAAATACGGCTTGGATCTAAGTGATCAAGACGTGGTTCGTGCTCGAGAAGAACAAGAGTTCCTCCTGTGCGAGGTGTTTCTGCAGCGTTAGCAACTTGTGATCCTGCAACAAGAGCTGCAGAGATAACGAGTGAACTAGCGGCAGTGACAACCACGGCGCGACGAAGAGCGGAAATGCTGCTCATTCATTGGTCCTTTCAGTTGAGGGGCGCGGGCTGCTCCCGAGCGCACAGTCAAGCAGAAAGTGTCCAAATTGTGAATAAGAGGTGAACGAAGAGCGGGGTGAATTAGCGGTCTGCGCGTGGATCTAGCGCATCTCGCAGCGCATCGCCGACCAAGTTAAAGGCCAAAACGACGATTACCAATGATCCAGCGGTAATCAAGAAAAAGCTCGGCATTACAGTCACATAACGAGATGCGTTGGAAAGCAAAATTCCCCAGGTTGATGCAGGTGGTTGAACGCCCAGACCTAAGAATGAAAACACTGCCTCTGCTGCGAGATAACCTGGAAGTGAAAGCGATGCCACAACAATTACTGGTGCCCACACATTTGGCAGTAACTCTTTAAGAATTACTCGAGATCTTTTTGCACCCATTGCTTCGGCAGCAGTTACGAAATCTCTTTCGCGCAAACTTAAAATTTGCGAACGAATAAGTCTAGAAAAACCTGGCCATCCGAAGAAGGATAAGAAGAAAACTAGAAAGATAATGCGAGCAGAGTTTCCTTGAGCTATTCCTGTGCTCTCAATTCTTTTTACTACAGGTTCGCTAAGAGCAACAATCATAAAAAATGCAGGAAATGCAAGAATAAAATCTGTAAAGCGTCCGATTGAATTATCGACTCGACCGCGGAAATAACCTCCAATAATTCCAACAAATAATCCGATCGTAAGGCTTGTAAAGGTTGTCAAGATTGCAACCATAAATGACATGCGTGAACCGTAAAGTAATTGTGCAAGTAAGTCGCGACCGGTGCCAGGGATGAGTCCAAGTGGGTGATCTGCGCTGATTCCACCATTTGGCAGATCGGGGATACCACTGGTGTTGAGAACATCGAGGTTTAACGTATCTGGATCGATCCCTAAAATTTTGCAGACGATTGGCGCGAAGAGTGAGAGCGAAAGCAATGTGATGCTGATGACCGCTGCAATAACTCCGACTTTATTTCGCTTGAAGCGGCTCCACGCAATCTGGCGCGGACTGCGACCTTGAATGCCCGCTTCGCTATCGCGTGATGTTTCGACGCTCGTTGTCATGGCTCGTACTCTATACTTTGATGCATAAGAGTTACACCCAAGATTTACACATTGCGCAAGGAATTACTTGCCCAGATGGAGGAATACATGTTCACACGGACCGCTCGCAATGTTTCTGCTGGAGCGACAGCTCTTCTTCTAGCCCTTGCCTTGAGCGCATGCGGCGGCGGAACTGAGTCAGATTCCACCACTGCTGCCGAGGGTGAAGCACTCGTAAATACAGTCGAAGAAGAAGCGCAAGCTAAAGGTGCATTTGACGCAGCGGTTGTAACTCCAGATAAGAACTCTTTTACTATCTCATCTCCAGCAAAATTCTCTCCAGGAAAATTTGCTGCAGGGCAATTGCCAGGACAAATTAATCAGCGTTTTAATGTTTCCGTTAGTAACGGATCTGGTGCAGATCTTGATCTTGCAACTCTCATTGTTAAAGGAAGCACACCCGCTGGTGAGTGTGTAGATATTTTTGATGGCGATGCAAAGATGGATGGTGCACCTCAAACTCCACTTGCTGCTGGCGCCTCAATCACATTTGCATGGGGTCTGTCTTGCCCAGGTGCTGCTGGCGATGAGCTGACAGTTGTACTTACAAATAACGCAGTCAACATCGTTGAAGCAAAGGGCAAGCTAGCTTAATTATTTTTCTGCGAGTTTTTTCAATCGCATAAATAAGGGCAAGGGCAACAATGCTCCTATGAGCATTGTAAAAATCCACGCACTCTCTAGACCTGCTCCGAGCATCGGTCCACTAATTGCTGGTCCTAGGACCCCGGAAACACCCCATTGCAAACCAATGAGTGCATTAGTTCTTCCACGAATGTGTTCCGGAGACAAATCATTTGCAAGAGCTGGCATTGTTGGAGACCAAATCATTTCGCCAAAAGCAAAAACAATTTGGCTAACACAGAGCATCAAAGCTCCTGCTATCAGCGGCAACAATGGTGAGATTCCAACAACAGCCCAGGATATAGACCAGATAATTCCTACAGCGATGAGTGCTTTGTATTTTGATTCTCTATTGAGCCTTCGCAGAACAGCTGGCTGGAACAAAACAATTGAAATCGTGTTGGCGGCATAAAAAATACCGAGCCACTTCGGAGAGAGATCTAGATATTGCGTTGCATAAATTGGAAGTCCGGCTTGCAAACTTGCATAACCAAAGATCAATAGAACTAATCCAGAAATGCTTAATAAAACAATTCTCTTGTTGGCCCACACATCTTTGTAACTTCCACCTTTAGGTTCGTGTGCTTCGGGAATGTACTTGCCCACCTTGGGTGTGCGAATCAGCAAAACTACGAAGAGAAATAGCAGAAAAGTGAATGAATCCAGGATGTACATAGTTTGAAATGAACTTAGTGATCCTTCAGTGATAACCAAGGATGCGAAGACTCCCCCAACGCCTATTCCAAGGTTTAAAACCATAAAATTAAGGCCGAAAATCTTCTGCCGATCTTTTTCTTCACTCAGCCGTGTGAGCATTACATTCATTGGTGGCCAGATAAAGGCAGCACCAAATGATTGAATTGTCATGACAATAATTGCGTCTCGGTGACTCTGAACAACTGCCCAGCCACCAGTCCCTATCGCCTCAGCAATTAGGCCAACGATAATTACTTTCTTTGGACCAATGTGATCAATCAATGTTCCCACTGGGCCACCAATTAGAAGTGAAACCGCAGCCCCGTATGAGAGTAAGAAGCCACCGAAAGTATTTGTAAATCCACGCATATCATGCAAATAAACCAAAAGCAGAGAGAGAGTCATTCCCGTACCAATGGCGCTGAGCATGACGCCAAAGATCATCTTGCGTGAATATGGATTTAATACATCTAAAAACTCTCTTAACGTTGCTGAATTAAGAATCATTTATGCAAGTAGCTCTTTTGCTTGATCAAATACTTTGTCTGTGTAATCAACTAATAAAGTGACGTGACCTTGGCCGGGAATAAATGTGAGTTCGGCGGTTGGAATATGTTTTTTCAACCAATGTGAGTGTGTGTGCGGAACCATATAGTCCTGATCGCCTTGCCAAATCTTTACTGGCTTATTTATTGATGCAAGATCGAATCCCCACGGTTTTGTGAATGCAACGTCGTCATCTACCCAACCATCGAAGCTGACGGCTAGTCCTGATCGAATTGCCGACGCAATTACATCTGCAAAAGAGCCTTCCATAGATTTCTTATCAGCCTCGCTAATTAATCCTCCAAATGCTTCGCGAATTTCTACACCACCTGCTGATTTAAATGCTGTTGCATTATCAACAAACCATTTTTGAATAACATCCTCGCCTTGCAACGATGCTCCGAATTCATCGTGATTTTCTTGTGCCATGCCCTCGAGAAAATCTAAATCATCTACACCGAATGCACCGACGCCAGCCAGAGTAATTGCGCCAACATTTGTATCTAGCAACGTATTTGCGAGTGCATGTGGGCCGCCACCAGACCAACCAATTGCAACAAATCGTTCAATACCTTTTGACGCCAATACTTCTGAAATATCTTTGTTAACGCTGACGATGCTACGGCCATAATTACGATCGCTAGTTCCATAACCTGCGCGGCTATAGGAGATTGCACGAATTCCGAGATCTGCTGCATATGTAAACCATTGACTCCAGAGCGATGCGCTGGCAGGTGTCCCGTGATGAAAAACAATTGCGCG
>BJFT01000007.1 GCA_014190015.1 Actinomycetes bacterium | reverse complement strand
AGAAATATGAAGTAGGAAAGCGTGAATTCTTATATCTACCTATTTAAAAAGTACTCGGATTATATTAAAGTCAAATTGTGAAAAAGCGCCTAATTACCTTGCTGGTGATTACACCACTTCTACTTTCATCTCAGCTCTCCGCCTCAACTTCGATTGCTTCTGAACAAGGCACGCCGTGTGGAATTTACAAAAACAGCAAGAATGAGGTAATCGCAGGAGTTAAATTTCCAAAGGGAAATTACCAAATTTATACCTATGGAATGCCTTGCAATAAAGTTCTAGGGAAAAAAGGAGTGCTTGCAACTTTTTTAAAACAAAAGGATCAAGATCCGCTACCAAAACCTTGGAAATATCAGTCTGATACCGTCGGAGCCCAGGGTTTTTCAGCATCAGGGATTGGATTTAGAGTCAAACTAATTCAAAAAACACAACTCTCCTCAACCGCAACAAAGGCCTTGCAAAGTATTAATGCACGATTAAAGAATGCCACAAACTCAAATCTCAAGATTGATTTAGCCATTGCAAAAGATTCAAATAAATTATTTGTGGAATTGCTACCAACTACAATCATGGAGAACGCTCAATTTTGGAGTAACTTTTATGATCCTAAAGTGGTACTACCAGCGGCAATTGCGCTACCGGGAGACTCTGATTGGCTTAATGAGCAATTTGCGAAGCACTCATACTCACTTCCTCGGTGGAGATACGATCAAATAAAAAATCAAAATAACACGCAAATGATGATTTTTGACGCAGATGAAAATCCAACTACTAATTCAGTATTGTATTTTGTAATTGGAAAAGATAATTCTCAGCAACCAGCGTGGGCAAAAAGTACGATTAGTCACGAGTATGTTCACGTAATCCAGATTGGGCTTACAGGAGCTCGTAATGGACGAATTCCATGTTGGTCAACTGAAGGGTCCGCAGTATTTTATGGAAACGCTCTTTCTGCAAGCAAATTAGGAAATCCTGAAGTCGAGTACGCGGAACTAAGAAAAAATTGGTTAGCGATGTTGAATTTGAAGAAAGCCTTATCTGGGAAATCCGAAACAGAACTCTTAGATCTATTGAGGAAATCCGAGTCAGATTTTAGAGTTTGTGCCGAACCGTTGTATTTTGGATATAGTGCCGGTTCTTTAATGACAGAAATACTTATTTCCGAGCATGGACATGAAAAATTCGTGCAGTGGTGGATAAATAGTAGAAATAATGATTGGAGAAAAGAATTTGCGGCTTTATTCGGAATGGAAGTTGACAGCTTTTATATGAATATAGCAATTCCATACATATTGAAGGACGCACAAAACCTCTAAAAAGAATTGCTGGTGGGCGCTGAGGGTTTCGAACCCCCGACATTCTCGGTGTAAACGAGACGCTCTACCACTGAGCTAAGCACCCTTAAGTTCCACCGTTCAGTGGAGCCCTAAGTCTAACCTATTAAAGAGATGCGATTGCACCCTTGTAATCAGCGACGTTACGAGCATCGCCTAGGCCGTTTACTACCTGCCAACGCAGGATTCCTTCTTTATCAATTACGAATGTGCCACGTGTTGCGCAGCCACGTTCTTCATTGAAAACACCGTATGCCTTAGCTGCTGCACCATGTGGCCAGAAGTCTGCGAGTACTGGGAATTTGTAACCTTCTTGTTCTGCAAATGCACGTTGTGCATACATTGGATCGCAAGAGACTGCTAACAATTGAACATTGTCATTTTGAAATGCTGCAAGATCATCACGAAGTGCGCAGAGTTCGCCTGTGCAAATTCCTGAGAATGCGAATGGATAGAAGAGAACAACAACGTTTTTCTTTCCCTTAAATGAAGAGAGTGAAACTTGAGTTCCGTGTTGATCCATCAAATTAAATTCTGGAGCCGCTTGGCCAATAGTTAGTGTCATGTGCGCAAACTTATCGTTTGCCGGCTTTACGTGCCACTAGACGTGTGGCGGTCCAATCTTTGGCGAGCGGAATGGTCGATGTTTGGCTTAAGCCAGCGATTGGCGCAGCATCTTGAATCTCACTTGGTTCAACGTGATACGGGCGACCAAGCTTTGGCGTCAGAACCCAAATCGGTCCCGTTTCAGATAAGTATGTGAGTGCATCTACTAATTCATCAACGAGATCGCCATCGCCATCTCGCCACCACAGAATTACGGCATCGACTACTTCGTGAATATCACTATCTAAGAATTCGGTTCCTGTGATTGCCTTAATTGCGGCGCGCAGTTCTTCATCACAATCAACGTCGTATCCGACCTCGAGTACGAGGTCACCTTTGGCGACTCCCAGTCTGCTTGGCACGGGCTAAGTCCACACAATGATTGGCGCGAGCGCAAGTGTTTTGCTCGCATTCGTTGCTTCAATTTCCACTAACTGGCCAGTACGTGGAGAATACGTCTATGAGCGAAACATTTGAGGCGCCAGACCAGATCATCGAACAGCTGGTGGATGTCGACCCAAGTGAAACCGCCGAATGGCAAGCATCCTTTGATCAAGCCCTCAAGCATGCAGGACCGGTACGTGCTCGCTACTTAATGCTTAATCTTTTGAAGCATGCGCGCGAAAACGGCGTTCCATTATCTGCACTTCGCACAACTGATTACATCAACACTATTTCTCCTGCACACGAACCAGAGTTTCCTGGCGATGAATTAATCGAACGACGAATTCGTGCATTTAATCGTTGGAATGCTGCAATGCTCGTGCACCGTGCGCAACGCCCTGGTGTTGGAGTCGGTGGACATATTTCTACATATGCATCTTCTGCTGCTTTATATGAAGTTGGCTTTAACCACTTCTTCCGCGGACAAGATCATCCTGGTGGCGGAGATCAAATCTTCTTCCAAGGTCACGCATCTCCTGGAATGTATGCACGTGCATTTCTTGAAGGACGATTTACTGAAGATCAATTAGATGGATTCCGCCAAGAACTTTCACATCATGCTGGCGGATTATCTTCATACCCACATCCACGTTTGATGCCAGATTTTTGGCAGTTCCCAACAGTGTCAATGGGTATTGGTCCAATCAATGCTATTTATCAAGCACGCTTTAATCGTTACTTACATAACCGTGGAATCAAAGACACATCAGATCAACGTGTCTGGGCATTCCTTGGAGATGGCGAAGTTGATGAAGTAGATACTCTCGGTGCAATTGGATTAGCAACACGTGAGAAGTTAGATAACCTCACATTCGTTGTTAACTGTAACTTGCAACGTCTAGATGGTCCTGTGCGCGGTAACGGCAAGATTATTCAAGAGCTCGAATCAATCTTCGGTGGCGCTGGCTGGAACGTAATTAAAGTTATTTGGGGTCGCGGTTGGGATCCTCTTCTTGCACAAGATCGCGAAGGTGCACTTGTAAACCTTATGAACACCACACTCGATGGTGATTACCAGACCTTCAAAGCAGAAAACGGCGCATTCATTCGCGAGAACTTCTTTGGTCGCGATCCACGTACTGCTGCAATGGTTTCTAGTTGGAGCGATGATCAAATTTGGGGATTACAACGTGGTGGACATGATTACCGCAAACTCTTTGCCGCTTACACAGCAGCGGTTCAAGACAATGGTCGCCCAACAGTAATTCTTGCTAAAACAATTAAGGGCTGGACACTTGGTTCGCACTTCGAAGGTCGCAACTCAACGCACCAGATGAAGAAGATGACTAAGGAAGATATTTTGACCTTCCGTGATCGTCTGCAGATTCCATTAACTGATGACAAACTCGATGCGTACTTACCTTCTTATTACAAGCCACCTGCAGATTCTGTGGAAGCGAAATACCTGGCAGAGCGTCGCCAAGCACTCGGTGGTTCGATTCCACGTCGTCGCAGTGTTTCAAAGCCTTTGCCACAACCAGATGATTCTGCCTATGAATCAGTTAAGCGCGGTTCAGGCCATCAAGAGATTGCCACAACGATGGCCTTCGTTCGCATGCTCAAGGATTTAATCAAAGACCCAGGCCTTGGTGCACGTCTTGTTCCAATTATTCCGGATGAAGCACGCACTTTTGGTTTGGATTCACTCTTCCCAACGCTAAAGATTTATTCGCCAAATGGACAGAAGTACATGTCTGTGGACCGCGAACTGATGCTTTCTTACAAGGAATCTACTGAAGGTGTAATTCTTCACGAAGGTATTAACGAAGCTGGATCTGTTGCTTCATTTACAGCAGTTGGTTCTTCTTATTCAACACACGATGAACCAATGATTCCTATTTATATCTTCTACTCAATGTTTGGTTTCCAACGCACAGGAGATGCTTTCTGGGCAGCAGCCGATCAACTAGTGCGTGGTTTTGTTGTTGGCGCGACCGCAGGACGCACAACACTTAATGGAGAAGGTTTGCAGCACGAGGATGGTCACTCACATCTTCTTGCCTCAACAAATCCAGCTGTTGTTTCTTATGACCCAGCCTTTGCTTTCGAACTTGGTCACATTGTTAAAGATGGTCTGCGCCGTATGTATGGACCAGATTCAGAGAACATTTTCTATTACCTCACCGTATATAACGAGCCATATGTACAACCAGCAGAACCAGAAAACCTAGATGTCGATGGTCTGCTGCGCGGTATTTATCTCTACGCGCCAGCCACAATTAAGAGCAAGAAGAACGTTCAACTCTTGGCTTCCGGTGTCGGCGTTAACTGGGCGCTTAAAGCGCAGCAGTTATTGGCAGAAGATTTCGATATTGCAGCATCTGTTTGGTCTGTTACTTCTTGGAATGAACTTCGTCGAGATGGTCTTGCAGTTGATCGTCACAACATGCTCAATCCACAAGATCAGCGCACCGCCTACATCACTCGCAAACTAGATGGTGCAAAGGGTCCAGTTGTTGCTGTTTCTGACTTTATGCGCGCAGTGCAAGAGCAAATCGCTCCTTGGGTTACGCAATCATTTACAACTCTTGGAACAGATGGCTTTGGTCTTTCAGATACTCGTGGTGCGCTACGTCGCCACTTTAAAGTTGATGCAGAGTCAATTGTTATTTCAGCGCTTCAGCAATTAGCCGCTCAAGGTGAAATCAAACCTAAGTTGGTTCAAGAAGCGATTGATAAGTATCAAATCAATGATGTGCGCGCTGCCGATGCGGGCAACACAGAAGGTTCTGGCTGATTCTTAAAAGAGTGCGTTAGCTAAATCGCTACGTGCTTTAATCAATCGTGGGTCTGTAGGGTCTACTAAAGCAAATAGTGCCAGCAAGTGTTCTTTTGCCTGCTTCTTAGCATCGTCAGAACAATTTCTAACACAGTGCAATAAACGATCAAATGCTGGTTGAACTTCGCCGCTAATGATTTCTATGTCCGCACACGCCATAGCGGCTGCCACATCGAGTGAATCTTTTTGTGCCGCAGCCTTTGTTGTCTCTGGATTTAAACCATCTGTGCGAATAAATAACTCTGTTTGAGCCAAGCCTAACTTTGCGAATGCATCTTGTGGCTTTCGAGCAAGTAATTTCTTGTAAGCAGCTTGAGCGGTTGCGAAATCTCCTGTTTCAAGTGCCTTCAACGCTTCTTCTTCCTCAGGTTCAATTACTTCAGCAGGTGGTGCACCAACGCCTTGTTGTGCAGATAGTTCAAGAACCTTATTTATTACTAAAGCAATCTGCTCTTTGGCATATGGCTGCTCAAAGAGCGGAACTAGTTGTCCTGCAACAAAAGCGACTGCATAGGGAACAGTTTTTGTCTGAAGCGCCTGTGCAACTTGTGGCTGCTCATCAATGTTTACATTTCCAAGGCGCCATGCACCATTGCCTTCAGATTCCAATTCACCCATGATTGCAAGAGTTGCAATTGATTCAGCGCTTCGAGGCGACCAGCACAAAACAATCGCAGCTTTAGTTGATGAATACTCTAAAAAATCAGTTGTGAGATTCGTTGGCGTAACTGAAATACCAGCAACAGTTGATGGCGCTTGTGGCGCAAGCTTTCCAAGGGATGAAAGATCTACTGCGCGGCCAAAATTTGGGGGAAGCGTCATGCTGTAATCCTGCCAGAGTCGCTTCTAAATGGAAGAATTTCAGAAACATATGACTTGGTTGCATGATCTAAACCAACATCTCCGCCTGCTTTTTCACTTAAGTACCAACGATGTTCCAAGATTTCGTGAAACATCTGAGCAGGTTCGACTCGTCCCACTAACTCCTGTGGCACGTGCGAAAGCGTTGGTCTGAAAACTTCATTGAGCCACTTCAGTGCACTTTGATTAACAGGTGGTCGCGGTTCTTCCATGCGTGATCGATATCTATCAAAGGATGCGAGTAAACGTTTGGCCTGAAGTTCTTCTGTTTCAAGTCCCATTAACTCCATTAAGCGCGCTTGGTGATAACCGGCTGCAACGAGTTTTGGTTGGAATATAAGAGATTTGTTTTCACCATCTAATGAAACGGAGACTTCTTCTACAGTAAAACCAAGATCATGCAGTGCGCGCATTGCACGTTCAACTGCGTGGCGATCACTTGGATCTAGCTTCTGTGGTTCTTTAAGAGCAGTCCACAATCGGCGATATCGTTTAATAACGGTTTCACTCGCGCGGATTGGATCAATCTCTGGATAAAGAACTCCAGATAACGCCAGATCTTCTAACTCTGCTGCCACATTGAAGTGTGCAATCTCTAAATCATGTTCGCGCTGTCCATCGCTCAATGTTTTCTGAAACTCACTTGTTTCAGCATCGACAAGGTATGCGGCAAAGCCTTCAGCGTCTCGTCTAAAGAGGGTGTTTGATAGCGAACAATCGCCCCACCAAAATCCCAATAAGTGAAGTCGCACAAGAAGTAGCGCTAAAGCATTTGTCATTGTGGTTATGTCATGTGCTGAAACATTTCCTGAGAGCAATACGCGATAAGGAAGTGAATATGGCAAGAACCGCGTAGCCAATGCGCACGGAAGTTCTTCGCCCTTGCTATCTGTTCGACCTTCTACAACGGCAATGGGATCAACGCTGGGTGCGCCTAATTGTTTGAGTTGGCGCAAAATTTTGTATTCGCGATTAGCGAATTCAGCAACAGTTTCTTTGATTGCATAAACTTCGGCATCAGGATCATCACTTGCTCGTACCAACCGTACGATGTGGCGAGAGATACCTCGCTTTTCTGCAAGCAATGGATCTTCAGGCCAATTCTCTAAACTCATTTGCCATGGCAACCCCGTAACGGCAGCGATTTCTTCGCCGAGTCCAGTAATTCGGAGTGCCATGTTCGTATTCTCTCACAGTGAGCCTTATCGGCTTACGAGTGCTTTAGAATGAGGATATGGCTCTCGCAAAACGAATTCTAAAACCACGTAAGAAAAAGGAAGTTGCTAAAACTAATTATGGAGTGATGGGTGCTCCAATTAATCGCTCAAATCCTTTCTACTTTGGTTTTATCGCCACTCTCGGTGGTTTGTGCGCAATTGTTTTACTTCGAGCACTCGGAAGCGTTAGCCAAGTATTTGTTCTAATTCTTATTGCACTTTTCTTAGCAACAGGTCTTAATCCAGCTGTCGAAGCTATTCGTTCTCGCGGCGTATCTCGAGTCACTGCTGTTGGCATCATTTTTGTTGGTGTAATTTCATTTGTAATCTTCTTCGCTTGGGTTGTAATTCCTCCAGTAGTTTCACAGGGAGCACAACTAATCAATAATTTGCCATCCTTACTTCAAGATCTCAAGTCAAATGCCACAATTAATCGGTTAAATGATCAATTAGGTTTGATCGATACATTGCAAGCAAAATTGCGTGAATTCACCTCCGATGGAACCTTACTTATTTCAACATTTGGTGGAGTAATTGGTGTTGGTAAATCTGTTATTTCGGGAACTTTCTCAGCACTAACGATTCTGGTGCTCACTCTCTACTTCATCACATCACTGCCACAGGCCATTTCACTTGGTGTGCGTCTGGCTCCTGCCAGCCGTCGTGATCGAGTGGCAAAATTGACGAACGCAATAATTGGGCGCATTGGTTCATTTGTTGGTGCGCAGATATTTATTGCTTTCATGGCAGCGATTTTTGTCTTTGTCCTTGGAATGATTCTTGGATTGCCTTCACCTGTTGCAATAGCAATGGTTGTTCTGGTGTGCGCACTGATTCCACTCATTGGTCACTTCTTAGGATGTGGAATTGTCACAATTATTGCCCTAACCGTTTCAATTCCCGTAGGCGTAATTGCATTCATCACTTATGTTGTCTACGTTCAAATTGAAAACTATGTTGTTACTCCAAGAATTATGAAGAGAACTCTTGAAGTTCCAGGTGCGGTAACCATTATTGCCGCCCTTATTGGCTCATCCCTGCTTGGCTTAATCGGTGGATTACTTGCAGTTCCCGTTGCGGCTGCAATCATTCTGATTTTGGATGAAGTAGTTTACCCGCGTGCGGATAACTCTTAAATCTCTTCCGGTAACGGCAAACGCTCGGGTGCAATCACTTTAGTTATTTCACTTAAGACCCGATAAACAGCAGGTTCTCCAACCCAAAGATGCTTGGCGTCTTCTGCTGCAATTATTTGAATTTGCTTTAGCGGAGCAAAACTTATCCGTGCAGCATCTGGTTGTAGATAATCATCATGCTCGGGAACTAGCGCAATCACAGGGCGTCCATCTTGTGCCCACCATTGCAGATCTTCTTCTGTTGAAAAACGCAGCGGTGGACTTAAAAGGATTAAACCTTTGATTCTTTTATCTCGTGCAAATTTAAGTGCTAAATCTGTACCAAATGACCAACCAACAACCCAGAGTTTTTCTGCCTTTAATTCGTCAAAACAGTAATTAATCATCGCTTCAACATCGAAGCGTTCCGATACTGCGTTATCGAAGTGACCTGAGCTAGTTCCTGCCTCGCTAGTGGTTCCGCGAGTGTTGAATCTGACAACATTTATTCCAGCCATGGCAGGCAATCTATTTGCAGCTTTTTTGTATACATGACTATCCATCATGCCGCCGGCTGTTGGCAGTGGATGCAGCATTAAAATCGTTCCGGCTGCTTCATCAAGAGTTCTTGCAATTTCACCAACTAGATCGATTCCATCTTCGGTACGAACTACAAATGGGGTACGCACAGCCGGTAAAACAGTGCTGGGGCGTATTAGTTCGGGCATGTCAGCAATCTTATCTAGCAACTGGATTATCCGGCGACTACTCTTTGCCTATGCCTACACGTTCAAAAACATTTGACTCACATTACCCAGTAACTGGCGATGCTATTGGAACTTTTCCAATTCATACCGATGCCGATGTTCGCGTCGCTGTTGCGCAAGCGCGAATCGCATCTGATAAGTGGGTTGCATTAGGTTTTCGTGGGCGCAAAAAAGTTTTATTGGCGTGGAGCAAGTTGATTATGGAACGCATTGAAGAGTGCACTGCACTTATTTCAATGGAAACAGGTAAACCAGTTAGCGATGCCAAACTTGAAGCATCACTTGCAGCTGGTCACCTTGCTTGGGCTGCGCGTCACGCACAAGAAGTAATGCGCACTTCACATCGCTCCCCTGGCGCAGTAATGGCAAATATGTCTGCAACAGTTGAACGCTCCCCTGTTGGTGTTGTCGGAGTAATTGGTCCATGGAACTATCCAATTTTTACACCGATGGGTTCTATTGCTTACGCACTTGCTGCCGGAAATACAGTTGTATTTAAGCCAAGTGAATACACACCAGGAGTTGGTGTGTGGCTTTCTCGCACATTTGCCGAAGTTGCACCATTTTCAAATATTTTGTTATGCGTAACAGGACTAGGTGATACAGGTCGCGCACTGTGCGAAGCACACGTCGATAAATTAGCTTTCACAGGTTCAACAAAGACCGCAATGGTTGTTGCGGCAACATGTGCTAAAACTATGACTCCTGTTGTGCTCGAATGTGGTGGAAAAGATCCCGTAATCGTTGCTCACGACGCGGACATTAAGCGCGCAGCTGAGAACACAATTTGGTCATCGATGTCTAATGGTGGGCAAACTTGTATTGGCGCTGAGCGCGTATACGTTGTTGAAAGCGTTGCAGATGAGTTTATCGCCGCGATGTTAGAGGCGGTACAGAACATCAAACCTGGCGAACCAGGTGTTGGAAATTACGGTCCAGCAACAATGCCAAAACAATTAGACATTATTGCATCCCACATTAAGGACGCCATTAAAAGTGGTGGTAGAGCAATTTATGGTGGAACAAAGTCAGTGAAAGATCCTTACGTCGAACCAGTTATCTTGGTTGATGTTCCGGAGGATTCATTAGCAATGCAAGATGAAACATTTGGTCCAACCATTGTGATCAACCGCGTTAAGCATGTGGATGAAGCAATCCTTCTCTCTAACGCATCTCGTTATGGTCTTGGAGCATCCGTGTGGTCAAAGCGCCAAGGCAAAAGAATTGCAGCGCAATTGCACTGTGGAATGGTTGCCATTAACTCAACAATTTCATTCGCAGCAGTTGCATCAGTTCCATTTGGTGGCGTGAAAGATAGTGGTTATGGACGTATTCATGGACCTGAAGGAATTTTAGAGTTCACATATGCGCGCACAATTGTCCGTGCACGTTTTCAATTGCCAGTTGCGTTTACCAGCTTTAAGCGCACTGCTGGCAACGATAAGTTGATTATTAAATTAACGAAGTGGCTCAACGGCCGCTTCGGTTAATTAATATCCCAAAACTAATATCTGGGCGCATTTCTAGTACGTTCGGTACGAGGTTTTCTATCGCCACGTTTTGACCAACACACATTGTGCCAATGACGTCGACCATCTTCATCACCTTCAAGCCATGCAACGGTGTGTGGTGTTGCCATTGGAATCATTTGATCACAACCAGGACATCTGTACGGTTTATTTGAAGATGAACCTGTGATCTTGCGAACTACATAAGAACCTTCTGTGTGTTCTTCAATACTTTGATTAGAAGTTGCGGTGTCGCGATCTTCACTCTTTGGCCGCTTGTTTTTGGGATAATTCTTACGCGGGCTCATGATCTTATTTTCTCGCACTTTTGACTTAATTGTGGCATGGTAGCCATATGAACGTCATTGAAGTTCAAGGGTTGCACAAGTCTTATGCGGATACGAAGGCTGTAGATGGCATAGATCTCACAATTTCTAAGGGAGAAATCTTTGCCCTTCTTGGACCAAATGGCGCAGGAAAGACGACTACGGTAGAAATCCTTGAAGGATTTAGAAAAGCTGATTCAGGTTCTATTTCCGTCCTAGGTTTTGATCCAGCCAAGCGCGGTGTTCAATCACGCATCTGGCGTAATCGCATTGGCATTGTTTTGCAATCAACTGCTGATGCTGGCGATCTAACTGTCTTTGAGACTCTCTCGCACTTTGCAAAGTATTACTCCGCTGCGCGCGATGTAGAAGAAGTAATTAACTCAGTTGGATTAGATGAAAAGCGTGGCGCACTGATTCGCACGCTTTCTGGCGGTCAACGCAGACGTCTAGATGTTGGCCTGGGCATTATTGGATCGCCAGAACTTTTATTTTTGGATGAGCCAACAACCGGTTTTGATCCAGAAGCGCGACGTGCTTTTTGGGCTTTGATTCAGAGCCTGCGCGAAGGTGGAACAACAATTTTACTCACCACTCATTACCTCGATGAAGCAGAGGCGTTGGCCGATCGCGTAGCGGTCATAACTCGTGGAAAAATCCTCGAAGTTTCTACCCCTACTCAATTAGGTGGACGAGCATCTGCACAAGCTCGAGTTCAATGGAAATCTAATGGAGTTATTCAAGAGGAGTTAAGTGATAACCCAACTGAAGTGGTTCGTAGATTAGCTGCCCAATTTCCTGATGAGATTCCGGAGTTACAAGTTTTACGTCCATCGCTTGAAGATATTTACCTCTCCATGATTGGAGAAAAGTAAATGAGCGCTCATAAATCTTTGCCGACAACAATTGCTTTAGGTGTAGCTCGCGGTGGTTTAGAAATACGCCAATTTATGCGACAACGCGAATCAGTTGTCTTTACTCTCGCATTTCCGATTATCTTGCTTGCAATCTTCGGTTCTGTATTCAAAACGACATTGGCCGAAGGCGTCACATTTAGCCAATACTTTGTCGCAGGAATGATCGCATCGGGACTTGTTAATACAGGTTTTCAACAATTAGCAATCATCATCCCGATGGAACGTGAATTTGGTTCACTTAAACGCTTGCGCGGAACACCAATGCATGTGGCAAGTTACTTCATTGGTAAATCAATTCTTGTATTTGTTAGCATGACAATTCAAGTAATTTTACTCTTGGCAGCCGGAATCATTTTCTTTGGTGTTGAACTACCAACTAATCCATATAAGTGGCTCACCTTTACCTGGCTCATTATTTTGGGAAGTGCGGCCTCGACTGCATTAGGTATTGCATTTGCAGCTGTGCCAAAGAGTGGGCGCGGAGCATCTGCTGTTGTGTCACCTGTTGTCATTATTTTGCAATTCTTTAGTGGCGTCTTCTTTGTCTTTACAGATCTACCTGGATGGATGCAGCAAGTTGCAGCAATATTCCCACTTAAGTGGATGACTCAAGGTATGCGCTCGGTCTTCTTGCCTGATTCTTTTGCAGCTCGCGAAGTAGCCGGAAGCTGGGAAACTGAGCGAACATTTGTGATTTTGCTAGCCTGGCTCATTGCGGGAATCTTTTTCGCGGTACGAACGTTTAAATGGAGCAGAGATTGAAAAAGTTAATTGCAACCTCCTTAATTTCTGTGCTCACGCTTTCCACAACTTCTGCCCTTGCAGCAACATCTACTCCGACACCAAAGCCAACAGCGAAAACCAGCGCTAAACCAACAGCTGAGGCATCAACTAAAGCAACAAAAAAACCTGCGGCGAAGAAAAAGCCCGTTAAAAAGAAGGTTGTAAAAAAGAAGAAGAAAAAATTGCCTCCGCTTCAACCAGTCCTTTGTTTTGGAAAGAACTGGCCGCCATCAGGCTTTACGCAAAATGGTGAAGTTTTTGCAAAGATTCCAACAGCCACACAATTGCAATGTGAATCTTCAGATAATTACTCCCCTTCTAAAGTGACCTTGCGAGCAGACCTTCAGAAGTGTGATGAATTTGCATGTGGGGCTGTTGCTGTGGCTTCCGAAACTGGTTGTACTTGGTGGGAAGTAAAATCCACCTTTGAACAAATTGATTTAAAGACAGGAAAAATAGAAGCAACGCTTGGAACACTGCGAACCGTTTCTCAAAGAACTAAACCCAAAGCTATACAAAGCATCATGTTAATAAGCGAAATCAAGCATAGGGATGCCGAAGGCAAGGTGCTCAATAACATTAAGGCAAGCGGTTTAGAAGTAAGTTGCCATCACGATGCAGCGCCAGATTTAACTATTCGAAACTTCTTTAAATCAAATTAGCGATTAGCTCCGGGCACCCACAACTGATCGCCAATTTCTTTGTTTGCGATACGTGCAAGAACAAAGAGAAGATCAGATAAGCGGTTAAGGTATTTAGCAGTTAGAGGATTTACGCCGCCACCGAATGCATGAATAGCAGCCCATGTGCGACGTTCTGCGCGACGTGTAACTGTTCGCGCAACGTGCAAGTGAGATGCCGCTGGTGTTCCAGATGGCAAGATAAATGATTCAAGTGGATCTAATTGTTCATTGAACTTATCAATCTGTGCTTCTAGATAAGCAACTTGCGATTCAACGACGCGCAATGGTTCGATCTTTGGTTCATCAACAACTGGTGTGCATAGGTCGGCACCCACATCAAAGAGATCATTTTGAATACGAACAAGGAGTGCACGAAAGTCTCCGCTGATTTCATCAGTTGATAGAACAACGCCAATTGATGAATTGGCTTCATCAACATCTGCATACGCCTCAAGGCGTGGATCGTTTTTAGATGTCCGACTCATATCTCCAAGGGAGGTAGTGCCGTCATCGCCTGTCTTTGTGTAAATACGCGTTAAATGAACCATGGGTGGAGCCTATTAGGAGAGTTACGATGTGACCACTCATAATCGAAAAGGGGGTGTCACCATGGCCACTAATGATCATTTTCGCGTCCAAGGTGGCGCCCGTCTTCGCGGCGAAGTCCACATCACCGGTGCTAAAAACTCCGTTCTTAAATTAATGGCCGCATCTCTTTTGGCACCTGGAACTTCAAAAATCACCAACGTTCCAGACATTGCAGATGTAGACATCATGGCGGACTTGCTCACTCGATTGGGATGTTCTGTAGAACGCAGCGGCTCCGAGTTAACTATTAATGTTCCGGAAAATCCAGGCCATCGCGCAGACTATGACTTGGTTCGAAAAATGCGCGCATCAATAAATGTTCTTGGTCCACTTGTTGCACGAACCGGACAAGCAGATGTCGCACTACCTGGCGGTGACGCAATTGGTTCACGCGGTTTAGATTTTCACATCAAAGGTTTAGAAGCACTCGGTGCAAAAGCCCATATCGAACATGGTTATGTTGTTGCAGAAGCACCAAATGGTTTAAAGGGTGCAACGATTGAATTAGATTTCCCAAGTGTTGGTGCAACTGAAAATATTATGACTGCGGCTGTATTGGCTAAGGGCACAACAACAATTGATAACGCTGCACGCGAACCTGACATCGTTGATCTCGGTGAATTTCTCATTTCAATGGGAGCAAAAATAAGCGGACTGGGTTCACCAATTATCACGATTGAAGGTGTGAAAAAGTTAAGCCCAGCAACGCATGCAACAATTGCCGATCGCATCATCACGGGCACATGGGCATTTGCTGCTGTGATGACTCAAGGAGACATCACAATTCGCGGAGCGCGTCCACAAGATCTTGAGATTCCGCTCGAGAAGTTAACTTCAGCTGGTGCAATTATCACGAGCACTGATGATGGAATTCGCGTGCGTATGGATTCACGTCCACAATCAATCGATGTATCAACACTTCCCTACCCAGGTTTTCCAACAGATTTATTGCCGATGGTTATTGCGCTTAACTCGATTGCAACAGGGGATGCCATAGTTACTGAAAACGTATTTGAGTCTCGCTTTATGTTCGTCAATGAGTTAACTCGCTTAGGCGCACAGATCACTGTCGATGGCCATCACGCCTCAATTCACGGTATTTCTCAGCTATCTGGGGCACCTGTTGAAGCAACAGATATCAGAGCAGGTGCTGGCTTGGTATTGGCAGCACTGGTTAGCGAAGGCGAAACTACTGTTGATGGTGCCTTCCATGTTGATCGCGGATATCCAAACTTTGCAGAACAATTGCGCGCACTCGGCGCAGATGTGGTCCGTGAATAAACATGAGTACTCCACAAAATCCAGATCGCAACCTTGCTCTCGAACTTGTCCGTGTAACTGAAACCGCTGCAATAGCTGCGGCGCCATGGGTTGGTCGTGGGGAAAAGAATTTAGCGGATCAAGCAGCAGTGCAAGCCATGAGACAGATGATTAACACTGTTGATATGTCAGGCGTTGTTGTTATTGGTGAAGGTGAAAAAGATGATGCACCGATGCTACATAACGGTGAAGAAGTTGGAAATGGTCTTGGACCTGCGTGCGATGTTGCAGTTGATCCGATTGATGGAACGTCACTGACAGCAAATGGAATGAATGGCGCAATCAGTGTCATTGCTTTGGCGCCCCGTGGATCGATGTATGACCCATCAGCAGTTTTCTACATGAATAAGATTGTCACCGGCCCAGAAGCAGCTGGAGTTATTGATATCAACGCGAGCACAAAAGCGAATATTCAAGCCGTTGCAAAAGCAAAAGGTATGAGCGTTTCTGACATAACTGTCGTTGTTCTCAACCGTCCTCGTCATGATGTATTGCTTAAAGAGATCCGTGAAGCAGGCGCACGCATCAGATTGATTCAAGATGGCGATGTTGCAGCAGCGATTGAGACTGCACGTCCCGAAACAGGAATTGATTTACTTATGGGAATCGGTGGAACGCCTGAAGGAGTTATCACCGCTGCTGCGATGATTTGTTTAGGTGGTTCCATTCAAGGATTGCTTCATCCAAAAGATGCCGACGAAAAAGAGCGTGCAATTGCTGCCGGCCACGACCTCAAGAAAGTTCTTTCAACGCGAGATTTAATTAATTCCGAGGATGTTTTCTTATCCGCAACAGGCATAACTGATGGTGAATTACTTCGCGGAATTAGATACACGTCATACGGATCAATTAGTGAGTCACTGGTTATGCGTGGAAAATCGCAGACCGTGCGCTTAATTCAGACGGAACATCACCTTAAATAAGGCGCTGCAACTTTTACTTACTATTTATTTGTTGATTCAGTAAGAATTGAAACGCGATTATTTGAAACTGAGATAAAACCACCGTGAATGTTAAATTCTTTGGAAGTCCCATCAACGCCATCTATGCGGACAACACCGTCGACTAGTACGCCAAAGAGCGGAGCGTGATCTGGCAATACACCCAGATCACCTTCGATAGTGCGAGCAGAGATGAACTTTGCTTGCCCTGACCAGACTCGCTCTTGTGGCGATACTAATTCGACGTTAAGTGTCATTTGTTATTACTTTCCAATGCTTGCTGCTAGTGCTGCTGCATTGCGTTCTACGTCATCTAATCCACCGCACATGAAGAATGCCTGCTCTGGAATGTGGTCGTACTTTCCATCTGCAAGTGCTTCGAATGCTGCGATTGTGTCTGCTAGTGGAACGAATGAACCTTCGATACCAGTAAAGACCTTCGCAACGAATGTGTTTTGTGACAAGAAGCGTTGAATACGACGAGCACGTCCAACAAGAATACGATCTTCTTCTGAGAGTTCGTCGATACCAAGGATTGCAATGATGTCTTGTAGATCCTTGTAGCGCTGCAAGATCTGCTTAATGCGGTTAGCAACACGGAAGTGGTGCTCACCGATATAGCGTGGATCCAAGATGCGAGATGTTGAGTCAAGTGGATCCACAGCTGGGTAAATACCAAGCTCTGAAATCGGACGAGACAACACTGTTGTTGCATCTAAGTGCGCAAATGTTGTGTGTGGTGCTGGGTCAGTAATGTCATCTGCAGGAACATAAATTGCCTGCATAGATGTAATTGAGTGACCACGTGTTGAAGTAATACGTTCTTGTAGCTGACCCATTTCATCTGCAAGTGTTGGCTGGTAACCCACAGCAGATGGCATACGTCCAAGAAGTGTTGATACTTCAGAACCTGCCTGTGTAAAGCGGAAGATGTTATCGATGAACAAGAGCACGTCTTGCTTCTGAACATCGCGGAAGTATTCCGCCATTGTTAGTGCTGACAGAGCAACACGAAGACGCGTTCCAGGTGGTTCATCCATCTGACCGAAGACCAAGGCGGTTTTGTTAATAACGCCGGTCTCTGTCATTTCAAGGAACAAGTCATTACCTTCACGAGTACGTTCACCAACACCGGCGAATACAGATACACCACCGAAGTTTTCAGCTACGCGATAAATCATTTCCTGAATAAGAACTGTCTTACCAACACCTGCACCACCGAATAGGCCAATCTTTCCGCCCTTTACATATGGTGTGAGTAGGTCAATAACCTTGATGCCGGTTTCAAACATTTCAGTCTTTGATTCAAGTTGATCAAAGTCTGGGGCGTTACGGTGAATTGGCCAACGCTCTTTGATGTCGAGTGAAGAGGTTGGAACATCTAGTGATTCACCAAGAGTATTAAATACGTGTCCCTTTGTTACATCGCCAACTGGTACAGAGATCGCGGAACCGGTATCTGATACCTGTGCACCGCGGACCATTCCATCAGTTGGTTGCATAGAGATTGCGCGCACCAGGTTGTCACCAATGTGCTGTGCAACTTCAAGGGTCAACGTACGAGTCTGACCACTCATGGTCACATCTACGTGTAGCGCGTTAAAGATCGAAGGCATTGAATCAGCTGGGAATTCAATATCCACCACCGGTCCGATTACTCGAGCTACGCGGCCCTTACCGCTATTTTCTTTCGACATCATTCACTCCCTGCATTTGCCGAGGACAACGCGTCTGCGCCGCCAACAATTTCGCTGATCTCTTGTGTAATTTCGGCCTGACGAGCCGCGTTCGCAAGTCTTGTTAGAGACTTAATTAATTCATCAGCATTGTCAGTTGCTGACTTCATTGCGCGACGACGAGCTGCATGCTCGGAAGCCGCTGATTGCAACATTGCGTTAAATACTCGAGCCTCGATATACCGTGGAAGAAGTGCGTTGAGAACTACTTCTGCATTAGGTTCGAATTCATACATAGGCAGTAATCCAGATGGAACAGGTGCATCACTTTCGACAACCTCAAGTGGCAACATGCGCTTAGCAAGTGCGTTTTGAGTCAACATTGATTTAAATTCCGTAAAGACGATGTGGATTTCATCCACGCCAGCCTTATCTGTTTGCGCATCAGCTAAGAACGCCTGAATAAGTGCATCAGCAACGCTCTTTGCATCTTCATATGTTGGAGTGTCAGAGAATCCGCTCCATGAGCCGGCAATAGCGCGGTTACGGAAACGGTAATAATTCACTGCTTTGCGGCCAACTAAATAAGAAGCAACTTCTAATCCACGTGAGCGAATAAGGGCAGCAAGTTGTTCGCCTTCCTTGATCGCGTTATTTGAATAAGCACCAGCCATACCGCGGTCGGCAGAAATAACTAATATCGCTGCGCGCTTTGGATTCTCTGATGCCGTTGTCAACGGGTGATTTGTTGATGAGTACGTGGCAACTGCGGATACGGCACGGGTCAACTCATTTGCATAAGGAGTTGAAGCTGCGACTCGTTGCTGCGCCTTGACAATACGAGAAGCGGAAATTAATTCCATTGCTTTCGTAATTTTCTTGGTCGCTTTAACGGATCGCATCCGTCGGCGATAAACGCGAAGTTGGGCACCCATTTTTTACTTCTTCACCGCCGGTGGCACGTGCTTAGTAATTTGTTCTGCCTCAACGCCTTCAAGAGCATCCGCTTCTGCTTCATTAACTGCAGCAGAAACACTTGGAACGAAGATCTTCTTAAATGCAGAAACAGCTTCTTCGAGTGACTTAACTGTGTCATCTTCTAGTTGCTTGGTCTCTGAAATCACATCGAAGATTGCTTTGCGTTCGCGAGCAATGAAATCAAGAAGTTCTGATTCAAAGCGGCGAATATCCGCCACTGCAACATCATCGAGCTTTCCAGTAGTTCCAGCCCAAATAGATGCAATCTGACGTTCTAGTGAATACGGTGAGTACTGACCTTGCTTAAGTAGTTCAACCATGCGAGCGCCGCGTTCTAGCTGTGCCTTTGATGCAGCATCTAGATCAGAACCGAATGCTGCGAAAGCTTCGAGTTCGCGGAACTGTGCAAGGTCAAGACGCAAACGACCAGCGATCTTCTTCATCGCCTTTGTTTGCGCTGAGCTACCTACACGAGAAACAGAAACACCTACGTTAATCGCTGGGCGTACGCCTGCGTTAAAGAGATCTGTTTCAAGGAAGCACTGACCATCTGTAATAGAAATAACGTTTGTAGGAATAAACGCAGATACGTCATTTCCCTTAGTTTCAATAATTGGAAGTCCAGTCATTGAACCGCCGCCCAACTCGTCAGAGAGTTTTGCGCAACGTTCTAGAAGACGTGAGTGCAAGTAGAAAACATCGCCTGGGTATGCTTCGCGACCTGGTGGACGACGTAGCAACAATGAGACCGAACGATAAGCCTCAGCTTGCTTTGATAAATCATCAAAAACAATAAGAACGTGCTCGCCCTTGTACATCCAGTGCTGACCAATTGCAGAACCGGTGTAAGGAGCGAGGTATTTAAATCCTGCTGGATCTGATGCAGGGGATGCAACGATGGTTGTGTATTCCATTGCACCAGCTTCTTCAAGTGCACCCTTAACGGATGCAATTGTTGAACCCTTTTGACCAATAGCAACGTAAATGCACTTTACCTGCTTCTTTGGATCTCCAGACTTCCAGTTTTCGCGTTGGTTAATGATTGTGTCAATTGCAACAGCTGTTTTACCGGTTTGGCGGTCACCGATAATCAACTGACGCTGTCCACGACCAATCGCAGTCATTGAGTCAATAGCTTTGATACCAGTTGCAAGTGGTTCCTTAACTGGTTGACGTTGAACTACAGAGGGAGCCTGCAATTCAAGTGCGCGACGTGCATCAGCTTTAATTTCGCCTTTGCCATCGATTGGACGACCGAGTGGATCAACCACGCGACCAAGGAAGGCATCACCAACTGGAACAGAGAGAACTTCACCTGTTCCGCGTACTGATGTTCCTTCTTCAATTCCTTCGTAACCACCCAAGATAACAACACCGATTTCGCGGACGTCGAGGTTGAGTGCAAGTCCTAGTGTTCCGTTCTCAAACTTCACGAGTTCGTTCGCCATTGTTGAAGGCAGACCTTCGACGCGAGCAATACCGTCACCAGCTTGGCTAACAGTTCCTACTTCGTCTCGAGCTGCAACGCCTGGATCGTATGACTTAACAAAATTCGCGAGTGCATCACGGATTTCATCAGGTCGGATCGTTAGCTCCGCCATTTTTTTCTCCCTTTTCCTTTTTCTTCTCTAGTTAAATCTTCTTTACGCACTCTTACCAGCAAGTGTGCGACCTGCTGATGCGATGCGATTTACGAGTGTTCCATCAACTAATTCATCAGCGAATTTGACTGAAAGTCCACCGATTACAGATGGATCAACTTCAACATTTACGCGAACTGGTTGGCCAAGTTGTTGTGTTAGTGCTGCCACTAAGCGGTCGTACTGAGCAGATGAAAGCGCTACTGCTGTGCGAGCAACTGCGATGAGGCGGTTGCGACGTGCGGCAAGTGCGTATTGGTAATCATCAAAAGCGGCTTCAACACTTCGTGCACGCCAGTTATTTACAACGTGGTTGACGAGTTTGATTGTCGATGATGATGAGTTCTTTCCAAGTAGATCTGCGATGAGAGCTGACTTGGCTTTACCTGCTCCTGCGGTGATCAAGGCGCTACGCAATTCAAAAGATGTTGAGATAGCGCGAGCTACTGTGAAGAGCTCGCTTTCTACTCGATCTAATTCATTTGCGATATTTGCAGCTGATGCTTCCGCTTCGATTGCTAGTTGTTCTAGTACTTCTACAAGATCGGAAGAGGCTGACCAGCGCAGCTCACTGACGCCAGTGATTACGTTTAGTGCAGATGCGCCAACGCTCTTTCCGAAAATTTCCTTAAGCAGTACTGCCTTTGATTTTGCATCACGTGAAGGATCATTGACCGCTCGACGCAATGAGATGTTTGAACTAAGAACTGAAGTAATAAAGAAGAGTTCAGTGGAGAGCGCAGATGCAGCATCGGCTGTTGAGCCTTTTGCTGCAGCATCAATGAAGCCACGTGCAACCACAAGTGATTGACGGCTTCTGCCACCGAAGTGATTTCTCATTACTAGTTCCTGTTTCCTTTACTTACTTTTTGGACTTCTCTAAATCATCAAGGAAGCGATCCACGATGCGTGATTGACGGGCCTGGTCTTCTAGTGCTTCTCCGACGATCTTTGATGCGAGTTCAACTGCAAGAGTTCCAACTTCATTGCGAAGTGAAGTCACTGCTTGTTGACGCTCTGCCTCAATGGATGCGTGTGCAGCTGCAGTTATGCGTGCTGCTTCTTCCTGAGCTTTAGCGCGAAGTTCTTCAACAATGGCTGATCCTTGAACGCGTGCTTCTTCACGAAGTGTTTGTGCTTCTTCGCGTGCTTTTGCTAACTGTTCGTTGTATTGAACAAGTGCGCGCTGCGCTTCGAGCTGTGCTTTTTCTGCACGCTCCATGCCACCTTGAATCGCTTCAGTGCGCGCGGTGAATGCTTTTTCAAACATCGGCACAACTTTGCTTCTCAAGACAAGGAAGAGAAGAGTGAATGCAATCGCTCCGACGATTAGTTCTGCTGTGTGCGGAACTAGCGGATTGATTTTCTCTCCTGCAGCCAAGATCACTGATTTAGACATTTTTACTCTCTTCTATTAGCTCTTTAGTTAGTGCGTTTGCTATTAGAGAACGAATGCGAGAACGAGACCGAAGAGTGCAAGCGCTTCAGCAAGTGCGAATCCAAGGAACGCGATTGGCTGTAGAACGCTGCGTGCTTCTGGTTGACGAGCAACGCCATTGATGTATGCGGCGAAGATAAGTCCAGTTGCGATACCAGGACCGATTGCTGCGAGGCCAAAACCGACCAGGTTAAGTGTGCCTTCCATTTTTTTCTCCTTTTTTCTTTTCTTTAGGTGTGTACCTAATTAGTGCTCGTCGGCAAGGGCGCCGGCGATGTATAGAGCTGCCAACAGAGTAAAGATGTACGCCTGTAGACACTGGACCATGAATTCAAAGAAAGTCAGAACGATGCCGATAAAGAAGGCAAACGGACTGATTAACTTCAAACCAATAACACCTTGGAGGAGATGTTCTCCACCCAGGATAAAGACGAGCAGGAGCAAGTGACCTGCAAACATATTCGCAAATAAACGAAGTGAAAGAGTTAGTGGGCGAACAAGTAAGAATGTCAGCAACTCAAGCGGTGTAATAAGAATGTATGCAGCCTTTGGAACGCCAGGCATGAACATGATCTCTTTAAAGTATTTCCAGGCACCTTGCTTGCGAATTCCAACGTAGTGGAAAACTAAGTAAACGCTCGCGGCCAAGACGTATGGGAATGAAACACGAGACATTGTTGGGAATTGCAAGAACGGAACAATTCCGAAGATGTTGTTAGTCAAAATAAATGTGAAGAGTGTAAAGAGGTATGGAACAAAGCGCATGAAGTCATGGCCGATAACATCTCTTGCTAAATCATTGCGCACGAATGCATAAATGCTTTCGCCGGCGAATTGGAATTTAGAAGGAACGATCGAAGCTTTACGAGAAGAAAGAATAAAAAAGACTGAAACTAAAATTACTGAGAGAAAAACTAGAAAAATAGGTTTTGTAGTAAAAACATTGTCACCAAAAATTGGTGGGAGTTCGAAGTCGTTGCTACTAGGTGGGACGAAGCCTTCACCCTCTGCGCTTAAAACCACTAACGAGCGCACGCACACTCCTTCAAACAAACTCGAATGAAATCAAACGGACTTATCAGTTAGACGCTGGGGATGCGTTCTGCAGGCAACCTTATGGGGAAAAGTCCCGCCTGTGAAATCGGAAAAAGGGTGGGCTTGGAGCCGCTGAAGTGCAGTTATTCGCGCCCGAAGCGAAGCCAGACTAGGTAAATACCAGAAGCAGCCCCCACGAGAAGGCCGGTCAAAAGAAGAAAGGTAGTTCCGAGCCATCTATCTAAAGCCCAGCCAACTCCGCCCCAGAAAAGTAGTCCGGAGAGTAAATAACCGATGATTGACCACCCAGCATTTTCATCACGTGTTGCCATGTGCCAACTCCTTTGTCCGCGACTACTTTATTTTTTAGGGTTTGTTTCGGGCAGGGGTAAATGTATGCGCAATTTCATGAAACTAGCAATTTCTCCACCTAGCCAGGCAAAAGTAAGCGCAATTGCCGTTACACCAAAAGTTGTTCTGTTGATGCTCTCGCGTGAAGTAAATGCACTAAGCAAGTAGAGAAAAACTCCAAGAAAAAGTAGCTTCGCAAAGTATGAAAATACAGCAAGGGCCATGGTGCTCATTGGATCGAGATTTCTAGCGATTCGAGAAACTCCGATATGAATTGCAAAATAAATAATCACAACAAATTGCGCGATTAGTCCTCCAAGAAAACCAGGCAACCCAGCAAATATCGAACTAATTGCTATTGCAATAACGCCAACTATAAGAGATGGCACTAAGGCGCCACGCAACATAATGGTCTCGGTACTCTTTTGATCAGACATAAACCGAATCCTTTTTACCAGTTCGCGTAACAACGATTGTGATTGTTGCTAGTACTGCAGCAGTTAAGAGTGCAACCCACATTGGTGCGAATGCAGAGATAGTTATTGGAAAGGCAAGGGTTGCAGTCCACAAGTACATGATCACGGCAGTTCTGACATGTGAATTTCCTGCAGAAAGCAATCTGTGATGCAGGTGATCTTTATCTGGCGCGAAAGGTGAACGACCTGCACGCAGGCGTCGCGAAATTGCAAGAACTAAATCTGCCAATGGAATTGCAAGAACTGCAAAAGGTAATAACAGTGGCAATAATGTTGGCCCAGCTTCGACTGCTGAAATTGCATTTGGATCGACTTGTCCAGTTAAAGTAATTGCAGCTGATGCCAGCAATAATCCTAAGAACATAGATCCGGAATCGCCCATGAATATTCGTGCTGGATGTGAGTTATGGGGCAAGAAACCTAGGCATATTCCTATGAGTACGGCAGTCATAAGTGAAGGAGCACCTGCGCGACTAAAGCCCCACACCACTGCCAAAAGATAAGCAAAGGTAAAGAATGCCGCTCCTGCAATTGCGACGATGCCCGCTGCTAATCCATCTAAGCCATCAATAAAGTTAACGGCGTTAATTGTGACTAAGACAATTAGAACTGTGACGAGCTGGCCGATGCTTGGTGGCAGAGTGATTACTCCATTAATGGGTAACCACAAGATTTGAATTCCATAGATGAGCAGGATCCCAGCAGCCAGTGCCTGCCCCGCCAACTTAGTGAGTGCATCTAATTGAAAGCGATCATCGGCCATGCCAAGTAGAACAAGAAATGTTCCGGCTAAGAAAATTCCTTGTGCTTCGTGACCAAATGATTTTCCAACAAGTGTTAGGTGCTGCACGATGATGAAAGTGATAGACATCGCAGCCCACATTGCAACGCCGCCCCAGCGTGGAGTTGGTGATGTATGCACATCTCTTGTGCGCACTAGTGCGACGGCGCCAAATTTGGTTGCCAGAGTTTTAACGAATGGAGTAATCAGATAACACAGCGCCGCAGACAGCAGCAATGTGAACATGTACTCACGCATGGAGTAAGTCTATGCGTTGTAAATTGGGAATTTCGAAGTTAACGCGTGAACTTCGCTCTTAATTCCTGCCAACACCGTTGGATCTTCGCTACGGATTGCACGTGAAATCAATGAAGCAATGATCTTCATCTCTTCAAGGCCCATGCCCTGTGTAGTTGTCGCAGGTGTTCCAACGCGAATACCACTAGTGATTCCTGGCTTCTCGGGATCGAAAGGAATTGAATTCTTATTCAAAACAATTCCTGCATGGCCGCAACGTTCGTCAGCGACCTTGCCATTTACGCCAGTTCCGCGAATATCAATCAACGCTAAGTGAGTTTGTGTTCCGCCAGATACTGCGCGCATTCCCTCGCCCTCAAGTGCAGTACAGAGTGCTTGCGCATTAACGATGACATCCTTTGCATACTTTTGATATTCAGGAGTTGCGCACTCTTTGAGTGCAACAGCTTTACCTGCAACTGCAGACATAATCGGTCCGCCTTGCATGCCAGGAAATACTGCTTTATCAATTGCAGCAGCGTGTGCTTCTTTTGCAAGAATCATTCCACCACGTGGTCCACGTAAAACTTTATGTGTTGTAAATGAAACTACATCTGCATACGGCACCGGAGATGGAATCGCTTTTCCAGCAACCAATCCAATGAAGTGCGCAGCATCAACCCACATGATTGCGCCAACTTCGTCACAGATTGCTCGTACCTTTTCAAAATCAACAAGACTTGGATAAGCGGTCGCACCTGAGCAAATCATCTTTGGCTTATTAGCAATTGCTAAGTCGCGTAATTCGTCATAATCGATGAGTTCCGTATCTTGGCGAACGCCGTAAGAAACAACGTTAAACCACTTACCGGAAAAATTAACAGGAGAACCGTGTGTGAGGTGTCCACCGTGTGGCAATGACATTGCAAGAACTGTGTCGCCAGGTTTTGTAAATGCTTGATACACCGCAATATTTGCACTTGCACCTGAGTGTGGTTGAACGTTTGCGTGATCGGCGCCAAATAAAGATTTAGCGCGCTCAATGGCAAGGTGTTCTGCTTTATCTACTTCTTCGCATCCACCGTAGTAACGCTTGCCTGGATAACCTTCTGCGTATTTGTTGGAAAGAGTTGAGCCAAGGGCTGCAAGCACTGCCCGCGAAGTAAAGTTTTCACTCGCGATTAATTGCAAGTTTGTCTGTTGGCGCTTGAGTTCTGAGAGCAATACTGAAGAGATCTCAGGATCTTGCTGGCTCAATAAATCGAAGTCTGGCCCGTAGAAAATATCTTTCGTCATTTGCAGATTCTAATCTGCCTTTCCAAAATTGTCAGGAGATACTTTTTGAAGGGATTCACGCGAGATTGCCCCTTCGCGCACGAGTTCTATTCCATCATCTGAAACGTTAATGACCGTGGTGCGTGCTCCGGCCGGAAGATGGCCGCCATCAAAGATTACGTCAACTCCTGGATTTTCAAATCTCTCGACATCAAGCAATGTTGGTAATCCATTGCTAGTAATCGATGCGATTGCTAGCGGACCACTTTTTTGCATGAGCTCTAAAACAAAACCCTCTTGTGGCACTCGCAAACTAATTTGATCCAGTCTCTGGGAATCTCCTAAATCCCACGCTAAACCCATTTGCGGTTTCACATTAAGACTCAGTAATCCCGGCCAAAAAGCATTGGTCAACTCTTGAACATCTGCACGCATGCTGCGTGAAAGTCCCTGCGCAGTCTTTGCATTCGGAATTATTACCTGAGCAACAACTCCGAGTGCATCACCACGAAGTACGTGCATTGCGCGAACCGCAAAGTGGCTAAATGCATCACAGGCATAGACATAACCATGCTCAAGTGGCACAACAATCACATAGCCATCTCGGATAGATTTAAGTGCACGCGCTAAGTGTTCGGAGTTGTCACCGCTGGTGATGTCTACTTTTTCTACGTTGTTATTCATATCATTTTCCGAATCGCACTAGTCCAACGAGGACGTCCAACTAAATCCAGATGTAACTGTATCTCTTCGAAGTCTTGGTTTAACTCCCCTGCAATCAATGCGCCCTGCTTTTCATTGTGCTCGATTGCCAGCAATCCACCTGACTTAAGCAAACGTGATGATGCTGCAATAAATGCGCGGGGCGCATCCATTCCATCTTTCCCACCAAAGAGTGCAACTGCAGGTTCGTGTTCAACCACATCTCTAGGTAAATCCGACTCATCTTCGATGTATGGAGGATTGGCAATGACAACATCACATTTGATTCCAACGAGCGCATCACGTACGTCGCTATGAACAATTCGTAAATCTTCAACAATTGCTTCCACATTTTTCTTAAGCCAGACAAGTGCTTCATCGCTTTTTTCTACAGCAATCACTCGACTATTTACTGCCTCTGTTGCAATTGCTAGTGCCAGTGCTCCTGAACCTGAACCGAGATCAATAACGCTGACAGGGGCGGGCAAGTTTGCAATGTGATTAAGCACTGC
The DNA here is from genome assembly GCA_014190015.1 of Actinomycetes bacterium. Taxonomy (GTDB): domain Bacteria; phylum Actinomycetota; class Actinomycetes; order Nanopelagicales; family Nanopelagicaceae; genus Planktophila. The sequence continues at coordinate 16,406 of BJFT01000007.1, read as the reverse complement.
ACCAACTAGTAGCTCGCTCTCTGGTCTCGGTACTAAAACGCCAGGACCCACTTTTAATTCGAGATTACGAAAATATGCAATGCCGGTGATGTATTGAAGTGGTTCGTGCGAAATTCTTCGTGCGAGTAAATCATGAAAGGTTTCGAGCGCAATGGTTGCATCTCCAAGAGATTCGAGAGTGCGTTCTAGTACCAGCGGGTTGTGCAAATCCATTCGAGAGATTCCAAGAACGTGCGCAAGAAGTATCTCGGCATCAATGCCATCGATTTCTGAAAGGTCTAGTTGTTCTTTTGCATCCTTTAAAATCTCTCGCACATTCATGCTGGGCTTTATTCTGTAGAAGCTAACTTTGCGGCTTTGTCAGCATCCAATAGAGATTGAATGACGTCATCCAAGTCGCCATTGAGAACTGAATCTAAGTTATTTGATTTGTAATTAACTCGGTGATCACTCAAACGATTTTCTGGATAGTTATAGGTTCGGATGCGCTCAGAACGATCTACTGTTCGAACTTGATTCTTACGTTCAGCAGAAGCAAGGGCATCAGCCTTTTCTTGTGCATCAGCTAATAGACGCGCACGCAGAATACGAAGTGCAGATTCTTTATTTTGTAACTGACTCTTTTCGTTTTGACACGAAACAACGATTCCAGTTGGCACGTGTGTGAGGCGTACGGCTGAGTCAGTTGTATTAACACTCTGTCCACCAGGACCTGATGAGCGGTAAACATCGACTCGGACATCATTCATGTTTAACTCAACATCAACTTCTTCTGCTTCAGGAAGAATCAAAACACCTGCGGCTGAAGTGTGAATGCGACCTTGGCTCTCCGTTTCTGGAACACGTTGAACTCTGTGCACTCCACCTTCGAATTTCAGACGTGCATATGGTGATTCACCAGGTGCTGCAGTTCCTTTAGATTTCACAGCAACTGAAATGTCTTTGTAGCCACCCATTTCGCTCTCGGTTGCATCGAGTATTTCGACTTTCCAATTACGTTTTTCGGCATAACGCATGTACATGCGCAATAAATCTCCAGCAAAGATTGCTGACTCATCTCCACCTGCACCAGCTTTAACTTCAAGAATTACATCGCGATCATCATTTGGGTCACGAGGAAGCAATAACTCTTCTAATTTTTCTGCAGCCTTTTGGGCGCTCTCTTCTAGCGCGGGAATTTCAGAAGCAAAATCTGGATCACTCGCTGCTAATTCTTTTGCAGCGTTGAGATCATCATCAGCGCTCTTCCACTCTTTAAATCCAGCGACTACTGGACCGAGTTGGGCATAACGGCGACCTAGTTGTCGCGCTTTACCTTGATCTTCGTGAATAGACGGATCAGCCATTGCTGCTTCAAGTTCTGCGTATTCGCGAACCATTTCATGTGCGGATGCAAAGCGATCACTACTCATGTGGCTTCTCCTTTCTCTTCTAGTCTTTTCAAATTACGTTTTGAAATTAAATAAAAAGCAAAAGACCGCAACCACTACCGAAGTAGTGAATGCGGTCTTTTTAGAAAGCTATTTCTTACCGAAGCGCTCTTCGAACTTCGCTACGCGTCCACCAGTATCAAGAATGCGCTGCTTACCTGTGTAGAACGGGTGACAGACTGAACAAACTTCAACATAGATTGAACCGCTTGCAACTGTTGAGCGGGTAACAAACTTTTCACCGCAACCACAAGTTACTTGAGTCTCTTTGTATTCTGGATGGATCTCTGACTTCATTTCATTTCCTCTTTCGTGTCTGGGTCGTGATTTTCACGTGAACCAGACGGGGCGGTTAATAGGGCTAAAGGTTAACCCCATTGGGTAGGTATTTAAAAATTTGAGCGTGAACTTATCCTTCAGATCCCGGTCCAACAGTTGTCTTCTGGATTTGCATCAAGAATTCGACGTTGGACTTTGTGCCCTTCATCTTCTCAAGCAATAGTTCGAGAGCTTGTTGTGGTTCTAGTGCGTGAAGCACGCGACGTAGTTTCCAAACAATATTAAGTTCTTCTGTTCCCATAAGAATTTCTTCTTTACGAGTACCGGAAGCAACAACGTTAACCGCAGGGAAGATTCTCTTATCTGCCATACGGCGATCGAGAATAAGTTCCATGTTTCCAGTTCCCTTGAACTCTTCGAAGATAACTTCATCCATACGTGAACCAGTATCAACAAGTGCTGTTGCAAGAATTGTGAGTGAGCCGCCATCTTCGATGTTACGAGCAGCACCGAAGAACTTCTTTGGTGGATATAAAGCTGCTGAATCAACACCACCGGAAAGAATTCGACCTGATGCTGGAGCTGCAATGTTGTACGCACGACCCAAACGTGTAATTGAATCAAGGAGTACAACAACATCGTGACCTAGTTCGACGAGACGCTTTGCACGTTCAATTGCTAGTTCAGCAACTGTTGTGTGGTCATCTGCTGGACGATCAAATGTTGAGGCAATAACTTCGCCCTTTACGGAGCGTTGCATATCTGTAACTTCTTCTGGACGCTCATCTACGAGTACAACCATTAAGTGACACTCAGGGTTGTTAGTAGTGATTGCGTTTGCAATTGATTGCAAAACCATTGTCTTTCCAGCCTTTGGAGGAGAAACAATAAGTCCGCGCTGACCCTTACCAATTGGTGAGATCAAATCAATTACGCGAGTAGTCAAAATATTTGGTTCTGTTTCAAGACGTAAACGCTCTTGCGGATACAACGGAACTAGCTTGTTGAATTCAACGCGGTTGCGTACTTCATCTGGAGCAGATCCATTGATTGTGTCCAACACAATGAGTGCGTTGAATTTTTCGCGGCGTTCGCCTTCATTTGGCTGACGTACTTGACCAGTGACGACGTCTCCTTTGCGAAGTCCGTATTTACGAACTTGCTGAAGTGATACGTACACATCATTTGGCCCAGGTAAATAACCACCTGTGCGAATAAATGCATAGCTTTCAAGAATGTCTAAGAGTCCGCCTACTGGAAGTAATACGTCATCTTCTGAGATAACTGGTTCGCGTTCTTCGCGGTTTCCACGATCACGATTGCGATCACGTCCACGACCTCGGTCGCGTCCACGGCCACGGTCATTGCGATCGAAACGATCGCCGCGGTTGGCTTGTGAATCGTTATCTGAGTCGTTATCTGAATCTGAGTCGCGTGGCGCATCTTTTTTGTTTCGATTGTTGCGCGCTTCACGACGAGCTTCACGCTCTGCCTTAGCTGCTTCTCTGTTGGCTGCTTGTAGATCAGCAATTGCCTGAACGAGAGCATCTTTCTTTAACTTTGCAGCGCCATCAATGCCGAGTTGTGATGCAACTTCCTTAAGTTTCGGAAGAGACATTGCATTTAACTCTGGGCTGTCTGAACGTATAGGTTCTTTTTCTGTCATTGTTTTCATTTCAGTAATGGCCTTAAGGATTGCCCGTAAGGTGCGATTAATTTATTTACCTGAAAAAATCTTGCACCGCTTAATGAGAGCCGGCTAATCAGATGCCATAAGGGTAGCACCGAGGCGCCAGGGACTACAAATTCGAAATTAGGCGATGATTCCCGCTCCAGTAGTGCAAATACTGAGGGGTTTTACCTCGAAGTTCGATCCGGCTGCTCGCTGCAATTCATTAATTTCATTGGCGTCGCCATTATGAAGAGCAAGCACTGTTGGTCCAGCTCCGGAAATAAATGCTGCAACACCTGCACCACGTAATTTATTTAGTAAGGCAAATGATTTAGGCATTGCTTCTTGGCGGAACTTTTGGTGAATGAAATCTTCGGTGGCTATAAACAATAAGTCTGGGCGAGATGAGAGTGCATGCACAAGTAACTCTCCGCGAGTTGTATTGGCTGCTGCATCTGCGTGGACGATGGTTTCTGGCAATAATTTACGGGCCTTCGCTGTTGCAACAGCACCTTCTGGAATAAATGAAACAACGCTAATTCGTGGGTCTACATGGATTTGAACCGCACGTGCGATGTTCTTTCCGCGTTGATCTTCTGTCCAAGCAATTGTTGCGCTTCCAAATAGAGCAGCAGCGACGTTATCTGGATGGCCTTCCATCTCAGTTGCAAGATTTAGTAAATCTTCATTGCTCATCTTCTCTTCACCAGTTAAGACCAATGAACGAGCAAGCATCAAGCCACCAACAATTGCACTTGCTGAAGAACCCAATCCGCGACCATGTGGAATTACATTGAGTGCGCGAATAGCAACGCCTTTAGGTTCGCCACCTAGATATTTAAATCCTTTGTACATCGCCTTAACGAGTAAATTCTTATCTGAGTGTGGCAATACATCTGCACCTTCACCAGTGATATCAATATCTAATCCTGGATCATCAAGAATTTGTGCAACGTATCGATCATGCATACCCAGTGCTAAACCAAGTGAATCAAAACCTGGACCTAAGTTTGCACTCGTTGCTGGTACTTGAATCTGTACAGCATTGGCACGAAAAGTTGGTTTTGCCATTTTAGGAAAGACCTAACGCTTTCGCAGCAGCTTTAACACTTACTGGAACGACAACAGGCTTCTTCGCACCCTCAAGTGCCCAAGGAATATCTTTTAATCCGTGGCCAGTAACTGTAATAACAATTGTTTTATTCTTTGGAAGTTTTCCAGCCTTTTGATACTTGATCAGGCCAGCTAAACCAGCTGCAGATGATGGTTCTACGAAGATTCCTTCGCGAGATGCAATCAGATGATAAGCCGCAAGAATTTCTTTATCTGTCACCGCATCAATTAAGCCACCGGAAGAATCGCGCGCATCAATAGCTTGTTGCCATGAAGCTGGATTACCAATTCGAATCGCTGTTGCAATTGTGTTTGGATTTTTTACAATTTTTCCTTTAACAATTGGTGCAGCACCTGCTGCTTGGAATCCCCACATCGCTGGTAACTGTGAGCAAATGCGATCTGAGCGGTATTCCTTATACCCCTTCCAATACGCAGTGATATTTCCTGCGTTACCAACTGGCAATGCATGAATATCGGGTGCATCACCTAAAGCGTCGACAACTTCAAAGGAAGCAGTCTTTTGTCCTTCAATTCGATACGGGTTAACTGAGTTAACGAGTGCAACTGGAAAATTTTCAGATAACTCGCGAGCCAGAGTGAGGCAATCGTCGAAGTTTCCATTTACTTGCAAAATCTTTGAACCATGAGCAACTGCTTGCGCTAATTTACCAAGTGCAATTTTTCCTTTAGGAATAAGAACTGCAGGAACCATTCCGGCTTTGACCGCGTACGCCGCAGCGGATGCCGATGTATTTCCTGTTGAAGCACAGATAACAGCTTTGGATCCATCTTCTGCAGCCTTTGAAATCGCCATGGTCATACCGCGATCTTTAAATGATCCTGTTGGGTTTAAACCTTCATATTTAATCCACACATTATTTTTTAACAACTCAGAAAGATTGCAAGCAAAAATAAGTGGTGTTCCACCCTCGTTCAGAGTTATGACGGGAGTGCTCTCTGTAACTGGCAAACGGTGACGGTATTCATTTATTACCCCACGCCATTGATGCGCGCCCGGCTTGCGATTAAAAATTCCCATCAGGATTGTGATCCCTGCACTCGAAGTACGCTCTCGACCTTTGTAACAATATCCATATTAGATAGTGCTTTAACTGTTGCACTGAGTGCAGATTCTGTTGCTCCATGGCTGACCACAATTAGTTCGGCGTCATTGCCACGTCCTGATTGGCGAACAGTTTGGATAGAGACACCTTCTGTAGCAAATACTTGCGCAATTGCCGCCAAAACGCCTGGCTTATCCGCAACATTTAGACGAATAAGGAATTGTGTTTTTGTATCTCCAATTGGTGCAATCGCACGGTCTGCATAATCACTTTCACGTGGACCAACTGATTGACTGACTCGATGTCTAGCAACTGCAACAACGTCGCCCAAAACAGCACTAGCTGTTGGAGCGCCACCAGCACCGCGACCATAAAACATTAGTTGACCAGCAGATTTTGCTTCAACGAAAACAGCATTAAAGGCATCACGTACTGCAGCAAGTGGATGACTGCGTGCAATTAACGCTGGATGAACTCGAACTGAAATTCGATTATCTGGTGTCAGTTCTGCAATTGCTAGCAATTTAATAACGTGATTCATTGTCTTTGCTACTGCTACATCATCTGCTGTAATCGATGAAATTCCTTCGCGATGGACATCATCGACACTTACACGCGAATGAAATGCTAAACCAGCGATGATTGCAGCTTTTGATGCCGCATCGAATCCTTCGATGTCAGCAGTTGGATCTGCTTCTGCATAACCAAGACTCTGTGCTTCTTTGAGAACTTCGTCGAATGCACGTCCCTCTTCATCCATTTTTGTAAGGATGTAATTAGTTGTTCCATTAACAATTCCCATAACGCGAGTAATTTGATCTCCAACAAGTGATTCACGCATTGGGCGAATAATTGGAATGGCGCCAGCAACTGCAGCTTCGTAGTAAAGGTCTACGCCATTGTTATCGGCTGCTGTAAACAAATCTGCCCCATGTGAAGCAAGCAGCGCCTTATTGGCAGTAACAACTGATTTGCCATTTTTAATTGCCGCAAGAATTAGTTCACGAGCAGGATCTATGCCGCCCATTACTTCAATAATAATGTCGATCTCAGGATCATTAATTACAGATTGCGCATCAGTTGTAAGCAGGGCTGGATTAACTCCCTCTCGTGCGGCTTTAAGATCGCGAACTGCAATTTTTTTCAATATTAACTTCGCACCTGCGCGGGTAGAGAGTTCTGCATTATTTTTCTCGAGCAACGCAGCAACTTGACCGCCGACAACGCCGCAGCCAAGCATGCCAATATGAATATTTTTATGCGCGCTCATGTTCTTATTCTTTCACAGATGAGCAGATGCGCGTTAAATATCTAGGCGCAGGAGATCTTCGATGCTCTCTCGACGCAGGATTACTCGTGCTTTTCCATCTTTTATAGCGACAACGGGAGGACGCGAGATGTGGTTGTAATTCGTGGCCATGCTTCGGCCATATGCACCTGTTGCTGGTGTGGCAAGTAAATCTCCAGGTGTCACATCTGATGGGAAATCTATGTCCTTAATAATGATGTCCCCTGTTTCGCAGTGTTTTCCAACAATGCGCGTTGCAATCTTTTTAGCCGTTGATTCACGGTTTGCAATTACCGCTGTGTACTCGGCGCCGTACAAAGCTGTGCGCAAGTTATCGCTCATCCCGCCATCAACTGAAACATAGTTTCGGGTTGCACCATTTTCTAGTGTCACAACCTTGGTTGTACCAACTGAGTACAAAGTAAACATTGATGGTCCAACAATTGCGCGACCAGGTTCGATAGAAATCTTTGGCACATTAAGTGAATATTTTGCACATACTTGCTTAACTTGATTTGCAAGCGCCGCCAAAACATCGGCTGCATGTATTTCAGATTCGTTATCTAAATATGCAATTCCGTAGCCGCCACCGAGATCTAATTCGGGCAGTTGTTGACCAAACTCTTCATTGTATTTTGCTAAGAGTTCGATTAAACGTTCCGCAGCAATCGCAAATGGTTCTGTCTCAAAAATTTGAGAACCAATATGTGAATGAAAACCGCGAAGTTCGAGGCTGGTATGTTTTTTGGTTTCAATGATTGCTTGCCAGGCTGCGCCACTTGCAATAGAAAAACCGAACTTCACATCTTCATGCGCTGTTGCGATTGATTCGTGCGTATGCGCTTCGATGCCTGGAGTTAAGCGGAGTAAAACCTTTTGTACTTTTCCAGCTGATTTAGCTGCAGAAGCAACTCGCTCGATTTCAAAGAGTGAGTCAATAACGATTGCTCCAACACCTGCAGCAACTGCTTGCTCAATTTCTTCAACAGATTTGTTATTGCCATGCACTTCAATATTTTCAGCCTTGATGCCACCTTTGAGAGCAACTACTAATTCGCCACCTGTGCAGACATCAATTCCGATTCCCAGATCTGCAATCCATCGTGCTACTTCTACGCAGATAAACGCTTTTGCCGCGTAATACACACGACCTGCTTGTGGCCCAAAAGCTTGAGAGAGTTCGGTGTTCCAATTCAACGCACGAGTGCGAAAATCATCTTCATCTAGGAAGAATGCAGGTGTTTTAAACTCTGCAGCGAGTGCGCTTGCAGAAATTCCAGAGCAGTGAAGTTCGCCCTTGCTCATTGAAATGTTTTTAGACCATAGTGAATGCATATTTTTGCTCATCACATTTTCTCCGGTGCGCTCACGCCGAGTAAATCTAAACCATTTTTAATCACTTGATTTGTTGCTGCGCATAAATTCGCGCGTGCACTATGCAAGGCAGATATGGGTTCATCACCCAATGGCAACACGCGACAATCAGAATAGAAACGGTGATACACGCCAGCAAGTTCTTCGAGATAACGAGCAACTCGGTGAGGCTCTCTCATCTCTGCTGCCCCCGCAACAATCTTTGGAAACTCTGCGAGTGCACCAAGCAATTCGTTTTCACGATCATGTGTGAGCTGGGAAGGATCAAAGTTTTCAAGACCAACCGGGATCTTGAGTTCTTGCGCATTGCGCAATACCCCAGCAATACGAGCATGTGCATATTGCACGTAATAAACAGGGTTTTCATTTGTATTTCTCTTCAATACATCAACATCTAAAATCATCGGTGTATCAACTGGATAACGAATCAATGTGTAGCGCGCAGCGTCTACACCGACCTTTTCGACCAATTCTTCAAGAGTGATAATTGTTCCGGCGCGCTTTGAGAGTTTTACTTCTTCGCCACCTTCAATGATTTTTACGAGCTGACCGATTAACACGTGAATGTTGTATTCAGGATCATCCCCGGCACATGCAGCTGTTGCCTTTAAACGACCAACGTATCCATGGTGATCTGCACCCAACATATAAATACATATATCAAATCCACGGCCGCGCTTATTGATGTAATACGCAGTATCTGAAGCGAAATAAGTTAGATCGCCATTGGCTTTTGTTAATACGCGATCTTTGTCATCGCCAAAATCAGTTGTCCGAAGCCATGTTGCACCTTCTTCTTCAAAGACATGGCCTTGTTTACGTAATTTAACCATTGCAACATCTACTGATCCACCTTCATGCAGCGAGCGCTCTGAGAACCAGACATCAAAGTGAGTTCCAAAGTTATCGAGCACTCTCTTTTGATCTCCAAGTTGCCATGCATAACCGCGTTCACGAAATTCATTAACGCGTTGTGGTTCAGGCATTGATATCAATTTAGAATCTTGCGCAACAAGGGATGAAGCGATATCGCCAATGTACTGACCTTGATAACCATCTTCTGGAATTGGTTTTCCAAGTGCTGCAGCCTCTAGCGATGCGCCGAATAAATCCATTTGATTTCCGCGATCGTTAATATAAAACTCACGAACAACTTCGGCTCCGGCTGCACTTAGTACTCGACCGAGTGCGTCTCCCACTGCAGCCCATCGTGTGTGTCCAAGGTGTAACGGTCCTGTTGGGTTTGCGCTAATAAATTCGAGATTGATGCGCACTCCTGCAAGACCGGTGCTTCGACCATAGTTTTTCTGAGCAGATAAAATTGTGCCAACTAACTCGGCTTGGCTTGCACGATTAAGGGTGATGTTGAGAAAACCTGGTCCTGCAATATCAACTTTTGAAATTTCAGGAATCACTGCCAAGTTCGATTGCAAAATGCCTGCAACTTCTCGTGGATTCTTGCCTGATGGTTTTGCTAATTGCAGAGCAATAGAAGTTGCATAGTCGCCATGATCGCGATTCTTCGGACGTTCAAGAGAGATTGATTCTGGAACTTCTTTACTAATCTCTTTAGGCAATTGACCCGCATCGATGGCGGCCAGGATGGCTGTGCGGATGTGGACGGAGATCTGCTCGGAAAGGGAGGTTTCTGAGCTGCTCATCTGCCAAAGGCTACCGTTTACGCCTGCGCTCCTGCGTTGTTACCGAATTGTTATTTCATCCATTCTAATTTAAGCGTGAAGGGCAGGTGACCTTTTTGCCTATAAGAGATACCGTCGCCCGTGGTTCTACCCCCCTCAACTGGTTGGAACGGTTTCAACCAGGGGTGTTCCGCCTTTCGAAAGGTAATAAATCTATGGCAAAGCGCCGTTTAGCGATTACTGCAGCACTTGCTGCATTTGCAATCGCACTAACAGGTTGCTCATCGAGCGACAGTTCTGCTGACGGTTTCGTCGGTGTAATCCTTCCAGATGCTGCTTCATCAGCTCGCTGGGAAACTGCTGACCGCGGATTCCTACAAGCTGCATTTGATGCTGCTGGTGTAAAGGTAGATATCCAGAATGCAAATGGCGATAAGGCCGCATTCCAGACAATCGCTGATCAAATGCTTTCAGCAGGTGCAAAGGTTCTCGTAATGGTTAACCTTGATTCTGATTCATCTAAAGCTGTTCAGGATAAAGCTGCTGCACAAGGTGTTCCAACAATTGACTACGACCGTTTAACAGTCGGTGGTTCAGCTTCTTACTACGTATCATTTGATAACGAAGCAGTAGGCAAGCTACAAGGTGAAGGTATTAAGGCATGTCTCGATGCAGCTGGTAAGTCAACAGCACGCATCGTTTACCTAAACGGTTCACCAACAGATAACAACGCAACACTTTTCAAGGCTGGATACGATTCAGTACTACGTCCATTGATCGATTCAAAGGCTTACACATTGGTCGACGATCAAGCAGTCCCAGACTGGGATAACGCAAAGGGTGGACAAATTTTCGAACAGCAACTTTCAAAGGCTGGCGGAAAGCTTGACGCTGTTGTTTCAGCTAACGAAGGTCTCGGACTTGCAGCTGTAGCAGTTCTTAAGAAGAACAAGCTAAACGGCAAGGTTTGTGTATCTGGACAAGATGCAACTGTTGACGGATTGCGCGCAATCCTTACAGGTGACCTTTCAAACACTGTTTACAAGGCAGTTAAGGCAGAAGCAGAAGCTACTGCTGAGTTGGCAATTGCTCTTCTCCGTGGAGAAGAAGCAACAACTGCAACAGGCGTTGTAAAAGATGGAGATCGTGAAGTTCCATCAGTACTTCTAGTACCAGTCGGAATCACAAAGGCTAACGTCAAGGACGTTATTGCTGATGGCTTCCAGAAGAAGGAAGATGTCTGCATGGGCATCGAAGATCTCTGCGCAGCTAACGGAATCTAATAGTTTCGTAACTTTGCAGAAAATGAAATAAGTTTCGGCCCGGGGGTTAAAAGCCCCGGGCCGAAATTCTTTCTACTAGCACTAAAAGGAGATTGCTGTGAGTTCACCAATACTCTCGCTTCGTGGAATTAATAAATCTTTCGGCCCAGTTAATGTTTTAAAGGGCGTTGACTTCGACACATACGCTGGAAAAGTAACAGCGCTTGTTGGAGATAATGGTGCAGGAAAAAGCACGCTAATTAAATGCATCGCTGGTATCTACACACCAGAAGCTGGAGATTTCCTTTTTGAAGGACAAAAGGTCGAGATCAACGGACCACGTGATGCAACCGAACTCGGAATCGAAATTGTTTATCAAGATTTAGCATTGTGTGACAACCTCGACATTGTTCACAACATGTTCCTTGGCCGTGAACAGAAAAAAGGCCCAGTATTAAATGAAACTTCCATGGAAGCACTCGCTCGCAAAACTCTTGATGGTCTAAGTGTTCGCACAGTTAAATCAATTCGCCAGACCGTGGCGTCCCTATCAGGTGGACAGCGTCAAACTGTTGCAATTGCGCGCGCTGTTTTGTGGAATAGCAAAGTAGTAATTCTTGACGAACCAACCGCGGCGCTTGGTGTCGCACAAACAGAGCAAGTTCTCAACCTTGTTCGGCGCTTGGCAGATAACGGACTTGCAGTTGTTCTAATCAGCCATAACCTTAATGACGTCTTCGAGGTTGCAGATAACATCGCAGCTCTTTACTTAGGTCAGATGGCAGCTCAAGTTGAAAAGAAAGATGTAAAGCCACAACAAGTTATTGAGTTAATCACCACTGGTAAATCTGCCGGAGTTTCAGGAGTAAACGCATGAGCACTGAAATCATTCACGAATCCCCAACTCTTAAAGGTGCAGCTTCGGATTATTGGAGCCGCGTAAAAGCTGGCGATATCGGAGCGCTTCCTGCAATCTTGGGTCTTGTTGCTCTGTGCGCAATTTTTGGTGCAATGTCAGATGTATTTCTCACTCCTGGAAACTTCGCAAATCTTCTAACCCAAGCAGCAGCAGTAATCGTAATTGCTATGGGATTAGTTTTCGTTTTACTCCTTGGAGAAATAGATTTGTCTGCCGGTTACGCTGCTGGTGTATCTGGTGCCGTGTTAGTAATTCTCATAACTAATCATCAATTTGCTTGGTATATCGCATTTCCAATTAGCATCATGGTCGGTGCATTACTTGGTTTTGTACTTGGCTCACTCGTCGCACGAATCGGAATCCCTTCATTCGTTGTAACTCTTGCAGCATTCTTAGCATTCCAAGGTCTGTTACTTCTGCTTGCAGGTGAAGGTGGAACAATTCGCATCGAAGATAAGACAATTCTTGCAGTTGAAAACAGCAATCTTTCTCCACTGCTCAGTTGGGTCTTCTTTATCGTCGTTGCAGTTGCATACGTTGGTACCGGACTCAATCGACTAAATACACGTCGTCGTGCGGGACTTAAGACAGAACTTGTTAAATTATGGGTGATCAAGACTTCATCTTTGCTCGTTATCACTGGTGGTGCGGTATTTGCACTTACCGTCGAGCGAAGCAACAACCCACAACTAGTGAGCCTTAAAGGAATTCCTTATGTAGTTCCGCTCATTCTCTTTTTACTTGCTGTTGGAACTTTCGTTCTTGGTCGCACAGCTTTTGGTCGCCATATTTATGCAGTGGGTGGCAATGCTGAAGCTGCTCGTCGTGCGGGTATTAATGTAAAGAGAGTTCGAATTTCAGCATTCGTAATATGTAGCTCACTTGCCGCAGTTGCAGGCATGATCTTTGCATCACGCCAAAATTCAATCTCACCAACTACTGGTGGTAGCTCAACACTTCTCTACGCAGTTGGTGCTGCAGTTATCGGTGGTACTTCGTTATTTGGTGGAAAAGGAAAGATGCGAGATGCCATCCTTGGCGGTCTTGTGGTTGCAGTTATTGATAACGGCATGGGACTTTTAGGGTACGCAGCAGGTATCAAGTTCATTGTTACCGGACTTGTGTTATTAGTTTCCGCTGGCGTTGATGCAGTATCTCGCCGCGGAAGTTCGGTTAGTTAGAGCTCAACTCACTAAGGCTTAGACGCCCATTAAATGCTCTAGCGCTAACTGATCAATAACTTCGTATCCATAACCACGCTTTCCAGCGGCTTCTACGTCGAAGGAATCCTTAGCAAGATCCTTCCAAGTTTCACCACTTGCAAGTGTTGGTTCTGTAAGACCTGGAATATTTGATTCCTTCATTGCAGCAAGAACACGTGAATCTTTTCTAAATGCTGCTGCGCGCTCTTTAAGAATCAAATAAGTACGCATATTTGACGATGCTGATGCCCATACGCCTTTGTCATCTTCTGTACGGGCTGGCTTGTAATCAAAGTGCTTAGGTCCGCTGTACTTATAACTTTCTAGCAGATCAACTAAGAAGAATGCTGATTTGAGATCTCCATGACCAAAGACTAGATCCTGATCATACTTTGGACCGTGCTGACCATTTAGATCAATGTGGAATAACTTCTTGTGCCACAACGCTTGCGCAATTCCGTGTACGAAGTTGAGACCAGCCATTTGCTCGTGACCAACTTCTGGATTAACGCCAACCATTTCTGGGTAGTCAAGTTCGTTGATGAACGCGAGCGCATGACCAATTGTTGGCAAGAAGATATCGCCACGTGGTTCATTTGGTTTTGGTTCGAGTGCAAACTTTATGTTGTAGCCATTATCTTTTACGAATTGACCAAGAGTGTTAAATGCTTCACGGAAGCGATCAAGTGCAACGTATGCATCCTTTGCTCCGTCTGACTCTGCTCCTTCTCGTCCACCCCATGCAACATAAATCTCTGCTCCGAGTTCGGCAGCAAGTTCAATATTCTTCATGGTCTTGCGAAGTGCATAACGACGTATGTCTTTATCGTTGCTTGTAAAGGCACCATCTTTAAATACTGGGTGCGTAAATAGATTTGTCGTTGCCATTGGAACTTTCATTCCAGTTTCATCGAGAGCTTTCTTGAAACGATCGATGTGCTTGCGACGTTGCGTTTCATCGCTACCAAAAGGAATCAAGTCATCATCGTGAAAAGTCACACCGTATGCGCCACGTGCTGCAAGTTCATTGACTGAACGCACTGGGTCGAGTGCATCGCGAGTTGCATCACCAAAAGGATCGCGTGCTTGCCAGCCAACGGTCCAGAGACCAAAGGTGAACTTATCTGCAGGTTTTGGATCAAATGACATGGTCAAACCCTTCGTGAGAATTAGCCGTTTTGGCAACAGGGCGAACTTACCTCTAACCTTGCCCATATTCCACAGGATTTAGGTAACAAATCTGGTGGCACTCTTTTGCGGGAGTGGTGAAATGGCAGACACGCAGGTCTTAGGAACCTGTGTCTTCGGACGTGCGGGTTCAAGTCCCGCCTCCCGCACCAGCTTTTTTATATTTACTAATCGGTAAGAATTAATCGAAGGACTTACATTGATTACTCAATTAAAAGAACTTCGAGCACACAAAGGTTTTGTTGCCCTTATTGGTGCACGTTTTATTTCTAACTTAGGTAACGGTCTCTCCCCAATTGCCTTGGCATACGGCGTTTTAAGCATCCCCGGCGCAGATGGCAAAGATCTAAGTTTTGTAATGGCTGCACGTTTTGTTCCGATGGTTGCACTGATGCTTGTTGGCGGAGTTGTTGGCGATAGGTATAAACGAAATCGCGTTGTTGGTGGCGCCGACATTATCGGAAGCATCTTTGTTGCAATAAGCGCTATCTCTTTCTTGGGTCACTTCCCATCTGTCTGGCTACTTGCACTCATGGGCGCAATATTCGGAGTTCTCAACGCTTTGTGGTGGCCTGCAATGGTCGGTGTACTACCTGAAATCTTGCCTAAAGAAAAACTAAAAGATGGAAATGCCATTGTGGCGCTATCTAGCAATATTGGCTTTGTTGTTGGTGCACTCATCGGCGGCACGCTTGTAACTCTCTACGGATCTGGATGGGCTTTATTAATTGATGCAATTACTTTCCTAATTGCAGGTATCTTGCTCTGGAATTTAGATCTTCCGCCAATGCCAAAACGCGAAGAAAACTCAGTCATTCACGATTTGCGAATTGGTTGGCATGAATTTGTTGCCCGCCCCTGGGTGATTGCAATAGTTTGTTCATTTGCTGTCATCAACATGTGCTTTGAATCTATCTGGCAAGTACTAGGTCCTTTGGCATATGACCAGGGAGATAATGGCCCAAGAAATTGGTCACTCAATCTTGCTGCGGTCACAACAGGAATGATTTGCGGAAGTGCCCTTGCGCTGAAAATTAAGTTTAAGCGTCCATTAGCAACATCAATGATTTTGATCGCAATTTCATCAGTGTGGAATTTCGCAATAGCTTCATCACAACCACTATTTATTACGATGATATGCGGAGCAATCTCTGGAGTTGCAATAGATATCTTTATGGTCCAGTGGAACACAGCGATGCAATCTCACATTCCAGAAGAGTCATATTCACGTGTTGCCGCTTATGACGCTTTGGGTTCATTTGGTATCGCACCAATAGGTGTCGCATTCGCAGGACCAGCAGCAGCGTATTTCGGAATCACCCCTACGTTGTGGGCTACAGGAATCCTTACATTTATAGCAGCAATCGCTTCCTTGAGCGTGAAATCGCTTCGCACCCTTAAGTGAGTGCAACTAGGTTCTAGGCAACTAGGCTTTACGTATGACAACTCAGATTCCAGCACCACCAAAGTTACGCGGTTGGTTTCATCTCGGTGCAACACCTGTAGTTTTCATCGCATCTCTAGTTTTGTTTATTCTAAGTAACTCTTCACTCAAGTTTGCTGTTGCCCTGTATTCAATAACTGCAATTATGCTCTTTAGTGTTTCTGCAATTTATCACCGCGTTCCTTGGTCACCCGAAAAGAAAATCATTTGGCGTCGCTGGGATCATGCCAACATCAACTTACTTATTGCGGGTTCGTATACGCCTTTTGCAGTTGCATTACTTGATGGCCGCGATCGAGTAACACTGCTCGTTGTCGTTTGGATTGGTGCACTCGCTGGAGTTGCACTCCGAGTCTTTTGGGTTGGTGCACCTCGTTGGTTATATGTAGCTAATTACTTATTACTCGGTTGGGTAGCAGTGATTTATACGCCGCAGCTATATAAAGAGGGCGGCCTCTGGGTATTGCTTCCAATTCTGATCGGTGGTCTTTTCTATTCAGTCGGTGCAATTCTTTATGCTCTTAAAAA
>BJFT01000006.1 GCA_014190015.1 Actinomycetes bacterium | reverse complement strand
CGATCGAGTGCTGCTTCATCACTTCGAAGCTCACTTGCCCGATCCAGTGGGGCGCTAATTGGTTTGAGCGTGCTCATAGGGGGGCAACGCTACTAGCCTGTGCGGATGAGGCTGACATCGTGGAATCTCCTGCATGCAATGGCCATTCCGCCTGGCAGCGAGGCCTCTTTGCCGACTGCGATTAAGAAAATCGCCCCACAAGTTTTGGCTGTGCAAGAAGTCGATCATTTTCTGCCGCGTAGTAATTCTGTTAATCAAATTCAAGAGATTGCCAAAGCCATGAAGGCTGTTGATTGGGCTTTTGCTCCAGCAATTATTGGAACACCTGGCGAAAAGTGGCGCGCGCTAAAAGATAGTGATGAATCAATAATTACTGCAGCGAGTAAATCCCAAGCTGGTGGATATGGAATTGCATTCGCATCAACTATTCCAGTAACGGCATATGAGCGAATCGAACTCGGTCGCTCACTAGTTGGCATGCCGCTACTTGTTCCTGGCGGAGAAGATGGACGCGGTAAACCAAAGTTTATTTACGTACAAGATGAACCACGAGTCGCACTCGTTGCCCACCTTGAAAATGGTTGGAGCATTATCAGTACGCACTTATCTTTTGTTCCAGGATTAAACGTTGCTCAGTTAAAGAAACTAAAACGCTGGGCAGAAAAGTCAGCAGCGCAAACTGGAAACAAAGTAGCGATCATGGGAGATCTGAATTTGCCTAAATCATTGCCTGTTCTCGGTTCAAAGTGGAACTCACTTGTTACTCAAAATACCTATCCAAGTTGGGGCGCAAAGATTCAATTTGATTACATTTTGACTAAGGATTCCGTGAATAAACTAAAGGTGATTCCAACAACGGCAACAGGAATTAGCGATCATTTACCCATTACGGTAGAGATTGAATGAGTGCAACTAACGCCGCTTCATCTAACAAATCTGCGCGTTTATCTGTGACCGATGTTGGAACATAGTGAAACGCCGCACTTACCTTTGTTACATCAATGTTTTTTAGCCTTGCCCACGCTAAGCGATACATAGCCAATTGAATTGCCGCAGATTCTCCAAGTTGCTTAGAACCAGTCTTCCAATCCACAACTTCGAATCCATCAGCGGTTTCATAAACAGCATCTATTCGTCCACGAATTAATACGCCACCAACTACTGATTCAAAGGGAACTTCAATCGCAGCTGGTGTGCGAATGGCGTATTCACTGCTCAGCCATGCTTTCTTTAGATCTTCGAGTTTCCCATCTTCTTCAATGGGGTCGAAATAATCCATATATGTGTCATCAAATAGAGTCATCGCGCTAAATTGTTTTTCTACCCACATATGGAACTCTGTTCCACGGCGTGAATATGGATCTTGCGAACGCGGAACTGGTCTACGAATAGCAAGTGCTAGCGCTTCTGGATCTTCATGCAGTGCAACTAGTGTCGATGTTGAAATACGAGATGGCAGTGCCACTTCAATAGAACCTGAGCTACGAAGTTTTACTTCTGCAATTAAGGCTTGTGCATCATGGATCCAAGAATCTACAACTTCATCGCCTGTAGCTTTTAGTGAGTGCGCCGAGGATTTCTGCACTAATGCAACGGCTGCATCAAAGTCTGCGCGACGATCACCGAGAGGATCACGTGGCCAATAACCAGAATCTGGATTTACTTCAATTGGATTGCGCACGCCATCTTCTGGTGCTGGTGTTTCGCTGAGCAAAACTCCACCGCGTTCGTGTGCAACATTTGCGACGTGAGTAAATAACTCTGATGGGTCAACAGACTTTGCACCTTCGCGCCACCATGATGTTGTGCAGAGAAGATGCGTACGTGCGCGAGTGACGGCAACATAGCCCAATCTGATTTCTTCTTGCTTTTTGATTGCACTACAAGATTTTGCATAGGCGCTAATAACTTTGCCTGCTTCGCTATCTTGTGTGCACTGCGCCAAAGAGAAGACTGGCAACTCATCGCCATCGCCTCGGAGTGCAAATGGAATCTGTCGCTCATTAGTAATCCAGTTATCTGGATCATTGGTGTTATTACTTGGGAAAGTTCCTTCGGCTAATCCAGGAACTGCAACAAAATCCCATTCAGCGCCCTTTGCTGTGTGAACAGTTAAGAGTTGGACAACATCGCTTCGCACTTCAGGAGCCCCTGATTTAAGTCCGCCCTCTTTCTTTGATGTGACATCTAGCCATTCAATGAATGCTGAGATGCTGCCACCGCTGCGTGAAAACTTAGAGGCTTCATCTAGGAATCTTTCAAGGTGTCGACGACCATTGCGAGTGCCATCGCGCAAAGAAACTTCGAGATCAAGGTTGAGGTAATTTTCAATCTCTGTAATCAAATCAATAATTGATCCGCCTGCACGTGATCGCAAACGACGTAGGTCTGCAGCAAATCGGGATAAACGTGTAAATCCAACTTCACTAAATTGTGCACGACTCTCTTTATCGCATTGATCAATCTCATCTAGGGCGTCAATCAGTGAACCAATAAACAAGTCATCAGCTTCGGCAGAGTCAGGATTTCCTGCAGCAATCTTTGCGATGAATGAGTGCGAATCTTCGTGGACATCTTTTGCACGTTTTCTGGAGTACGCACCGAGTGCCGCAATGTCTTTTGCGCCAAGTGCTAAACGTGGGCCGCTCAGATGGCGCATTAGCGCAGTTCCGGCTTCTGGATTTGTAACAACTTTCATAAGGGCTAAAACATCTGCAACTTCTGCAATATAAATTAAGCCGCCAACACCAATTACTTCGGTTGGAATATTGCGTGCACGAAGTGCGCTTTCGATAATTGAAATCTGTGAACGCTTGCGAACCAAGACCGCAAATGAAGTTCTCTTATCTTCATCCTTTGCCATTCGCTCCGGTGCAAACCAGTGCTTATGGAAATACTCGCTAATCCCTTGTGCTTCGGCTTCAAGTGTTTCAAATACACCGTATGCAATCTCGCCTTCACCAGCTGTATCGCGTGGACGTAGTGGATCAACACGAACACTGGAAGTTGAACGAATCTGATCTGAAATCGAGTTAGCAATTTCTAGAATCTTTTTATCATTTCTAAAGGTGATTGAGAGATTAAATAATTGCGCACCGCTCTGTCCCGCACTCTTTGGGAAATACTTTGCAAATGTTCCAATCGTTCCAGCCGATGCACCGCGCCATGTATAAATCGCTTGGCATGGATCACCAACTGCCATGACAGGATGTCCGCCTCCATAGAGCGCCGACAACATGCGAACTTGTGATTGCGACGTATCTTGATATTCATCAAGCAAAACAACTTTGTACTTAGCGCGTTCTAGTTCGCACGCTTCTGGGTA
This sequence comes from Actinomycetes bacterium, assembly GCA_014190015.1. Classification (GTDB taxonomy): domain Bacteria; phylum Actinomycetota; class Actinomycetes; order Nanopelagicales; family Nanopelagicaceae; genus Planktophila. The sequence goes on along the minus strand of BJFT01000006.1, from coordinate 53,464 downwards.
CTTCTCTGCGATATCTGCAGCAATCGACATCTGATCATCGAAGGAGAATTGGCCATCATCGCGGCGACGTTTAATGAACTCTTCAACCATCGGCAGAATTGCAATTCTCTGACGCGCGATTCGACCGACTTTACGAACTTCTTCATTGCTGTTGCCACCAAGGCGTTGAAGTTCGGCGAGTGTTTTTTCATCTTCACGGCGAATAGATTCAAATGAAACTTGGTGTTCTAGAACTAGTTTGGCAAGGCCAATAACATCATCAATAACTGTTGTGACTGCGCTTTCATTTGTGAACTCTTCATCTGGCCAATTGCGTACGACATCGGATGCTAATTGCCACAGCGCGGCGTCGCCTAGTGGATCACTTGTTGCATCTATTCCTAAACGAATTGCATGTTCGCTCAGAATTCGACCAGCATATGAGTGATAGGTCGTTATTGCAGTATCGAGAGCAATGTTTTTATCTAAAAGTCCAGCTTCTTTTAATTGGCGCAAGCGCTTGCGTACGCGGATTGATAATTCACCTGCCGCTTTTCGAGTAAAGGTAAGTCCCAAGATTTCATCTGGACGGACAATCTTGTTTGCAACCAACCACAAAACGCGCGCACTCATAGTTTCGGTTTTTCCAGAACCTGCACCAGCAATAACAACTGCTGGTTCGAGAGGTGCGCTAATGATTGCAATTTGTTCTGGAGTTGGGTCTGACACCTTTGGATCTACGGTGCGAAGAGCTTTTGCAATCTCTAATGGAGAAATCATTCGATCACCGTGCGCCCTTCTGCCTTAATTGGGCACGAACTCTTCACAGGGCACTCTTTACATCGGCTATTAGTTGCTGCCACAAACTGCGCAGCGCCCATAGATTGCGCAATATTTTCTATCTCAGCGCGAGCTTCTTCAAGATTGATTCCACCTTGTTCGCGTGAAGAAATCTTTTGTATGTCATGGCCTAAATAAATAAGCGCCGCACCACTTGGGGTTGTGCTCGCATGGTGCGCTGTAAATCCACCTTCGGCAACAGCAATTTGATAACTCTTTAGTTGTAAGTTTTGTTCTGCTTTTTCATAGGAGATTGGAGTTTTGCTGGTTTTGAAATCAATAACAAAGAGATTGCCAGCTGAATCCACTTCAAGTCTGTCTACTGTTCCTCGAATGCGGGCTTTGCCGACTGTGACATCAAAACCTAATTCGACACCGACTACTTCGCGCTCGTGCTTCATGTGATATTTCATGAAGCGAGTGATCATCGCGATTGCTTTTTCTTGAGAAGTTTTGCTTACCCAACCTTCTTGCGGGTCAATCAAATTCCATGACTTCTTAAGTTTTTCAACAAGTACTGCTTCTGTGATTCCTTCTTCTTGCACCATCAGCGCCGCAAATGCGTGTATTGCTGAACCCAAAACTTGAGCGATGCTATCTCCGTCGGTTCCGCCGCTTTTTTCTAGGAACCACTTCATTCCGCACTCTGTAAAGCTCTCCGCGCTACTTGGCGAAACAGCTACTGGTGAATTTCCGGGCGAAATAGGTTCAGTTGTACTTAACTGCGCCACACCAGTCCAGCTCTGTGGATCTGCACTGTGGATTCCGGATTCGCTAAGAGATTTAATAATCGCTGCTGCATCCGCTGCTTTTTTACTCTGCAGTGATGAACGTAAATCAGCTACCAGTGCTGCGATTGTGATTGGTCTTGGTAAAACATATTGCGGCAGTAATTCGCTAGAAGTATTGAGATTCGAATCTGTAATTTCTTCAAAGAATTGTGAAGGTTGGTCATCTTCGTGAGCAACGCAGGTGATAAACATTGATGTGCGCGCACGAGTGGTGGCAACATGCAATAAACGGCGCTCATCCTCAAGGAGCGCTCCCGCTGCAATAACATCGAGTTCTGTGCGTGCAAGATTTCCGTGACGTTCGCGTTCGACCAATCTTTCTGCGCCGAGTAACGAACTGCGTTGACGCAAATTTGGCCATAAGCCTTCTTGTAAACCACCGACTGCAACGAGATCCCATTCGCGTCCCTTTGCTGCATGGACTGTAAGAATCTCAACACAGTCAGGGCGAACACCTTGTGCGGTAATAACATCTCCCGCAATTATTTCTGCGCTAACTTCGCGGATAAATGCATCCGGTCCAGATAGAGGAAATCTCTCAGAAAAACGTTGCGCACTTTGAAAGAGTTGCATCATTGCATCAAGGTCTCGATCTGCTGCTGCTCCGCGATTTCCACCGCGAAGTGCAATCTCTTGCCACGCTGTACTTAACTTTGCGCCATCACTTGTTTGTGCGTTGTCCCAAATTGCCCAGAGTAAATCTTCACCACGTGCACCAGATTTCTTAGCAACAGAGCGCGCTTTGGTGAGTAACAGATTAATTCGCTGGATTGGTTGCGCGTCTTCAATAGATATATCGCCAGTATCGACAGCTTCGATTAAGAGTTGGTTACCGGTTCGTTTGTCATCATCACTTCTTGCAGCAAGCAGCGCTCTGCGAATACGACGTAGTGAAATTGCATCAGCACCGCCAAATTCGCTGAGCAATAAACGCTCAACGTTTTCGGTATTAAGTGGCTTAGCTTTAATGGCAATTTCTGCGAGTAATAAAAATGGCGCAATGCTCGCATTCGTTGCTAGTGCTTCGAGTTCGCCAGCGACCGGAATAGAGACTTGCGCGAAAGCACGACGCACTGCTGATGTTAGAGATCCTGGAGAGCGAACAATCACTGCCATTTCTGAATATGGCACACCGTCGACAAGGTGTGCACGACGGAATTGGTATGCGATGTACTGCGCTTCTTCCGATACTGATCGCAATCTTTCAATTGAAACGGCGCCTTTTGCATCAGTACTTACACATGTGCGTTCGTGCGTTGGCCCAGTTAATCGGAAATTAGATGAGACGCTCATGCCGAGTGCATGAATTGCAGGTGTGCTTCTGAAGTTTTCACCTAGAACAACTTGGTTTCCATTTTGTGCAAGGTAATAATCAATTTCATTAGCCATGCCATCAGGGTCTGCGCCTCTGAATCGACCAATAGCACTGTGCGCATCACCGACTAGAACAAGATCTTGCGGTGCTAATAAACGGAGCAATCTTCTTTGTGCAGGATCTGTCTCTTGAAATTCATCGACCATGATTGTTTTGAAGCGATTGCGAAGTTCTGATAACAAATCTGGATTAATCTCGAGGTGTCTTATTGCGCGAGATAAGAGTTCGGATGGATCAATGCGCAGCTTTGAATCGCCCGCGGATACTTCGCGCAAAAACATTGCACCGTTGTAACGAGTCCAGAATTGCGCAGCGCCTTGCCAGTATTTTTCACCGTAGGACTGTGCGTACTCTTCTAGTTTTTCTGGATCTACACCGCGTTCTGATGCGCGCAAAATAAGATCGCGAAGTTCGCGAGCAAATCCATGTGTTGTAAGAGCAAGGTGTAAATCTTCTGGCCACTGCCTATAGCCATCTGCGATATCTCCTTCGAGGAGATCACGGATGAAACTCTCTTGCTCAGGACCAGATAACAAGATGGGATCCGGATCATCAACGTGAGATTTCATCTTCAGGATTGAAAAAGCTAGTGAGTGAAATGTGCGCGCAAGTGGTTCGTACATCGTGGCACTCGTTTGTAGCGCAATTGCATCGCGTAAATCGGATGCACTTTCGCGACCAAAAGTAATCAACAGAATTGAATCTGGATTTTGACCTTCAGCGATACGTGAAAGCGCTGAGTGAATAAGCACTGTTGTTTTTCCAGTGCCAGGTGCACCGAGTGCAATCATCGGAGTATTGCGATGTTTAGTTATCGCTAATTGCTGCGCGGAAAGTGTGATCGCAGAGACGACAGGGTTGCTGCCGACCAGGGTAACTTTCGCTTTACTCACAGTGGTTATCTTGCCCGAACCGTGTGACAAAACCAGCCAAGAGCGCGGCTGGCAGAACTAAGCGTTGAGGTTTGCCTTCTTTTGGCGTGATGCAGTGCGTGCTCGCTCAGATCCATCGAGAACAACTTTGCGAATTCGCACAACAGCTGGAGTTACTTCTACGCATTCATCTTCACGACAGAATTCGAGAGCACCTTCCATGTTGAGTTTCTTAGGCGGAATCAAACGCTCTGATTCATCAGTTCCGGATGCGCGCATATTTGTTAATTTCTTTTCGCGAACACAGTTAACGTCCATGTCATCGCTTCGTGAATTCTCACCAATAACCATACCTTCGTACACTTCATCGCCTGGTTCTACGAAAATAGTTCCGCGATCTTGTGTTCCATATAGTGCATATGAGGTAACTGTTCCCATGCGATCTGAAACAAGTGAACCAGTACCGCGTGTACGAATATCGCCATACCAAGGTTCATAACCATCAAATACGTGGTGTAGCAAACCTGTACCGCGAGTTTCAGTTAAGAACTCTGTACGGAAACCAATAAGTCCGCGTGAAGGAACTTTGTAATCAAGGCGAATCCAACCAGTGCCGTGATTAACCATTTGCTCCATGCGACCTTTACGAAGTGCCATTAACTGAGTTAAGACGCCTAAGTATTCTTCTGGTGCATCAATTGTTAAACGCTCCATCGGTTCTGAGAGTTTGCCATCAATAACCTTTGTAACTACTTGTGGCTTTCCAACAGTTAGTTCGAAACCTTCGCGCTTCATGATTTCTACGAGAACAGCTAGCTGTAGTTCTCCACGACCCTGTACTTCCCATGTATCTGGACGTTCAGTGTTTAGAACACGCAATGAAACGTTACCTACTAGTTCGGCATCCAAACGGCCCTTTACTTGGCGCGCAGTTAGTAATTTTCCACTCTTTCCAGCAAGTGGAGATGTATTAATACCAATTGTCATGGAGATAGATGGTTCGTCAACAATGATTGGTGGAAGCGCGTGCGGATTATCTAGGTCAGCAAGTGTTTCACCTAATGTAATTGTTTCAATTCCTGCAACAGCGATGATGTCACCAGGGTGCGCTTCAAGTGCTGGCACGCGTTCTAGTGCTTCTGTAATTAATAGTTCTGAAACTTTTACGCGCTCTGATGTTCCATCAGTTTTCATCCACATTACAGATTGACCCTTTTTAATCACACCTTCGCGTACGCGGCAGAGTGCAAGACGACCAAGAAATGGTGATGAGTCAAGGTTTGTTACGTGTGCCTGTAGTGGAGCACCTTCGTGATAAACCGGAGCAGGAATTGCAGAGAAGATAGTGTCGAATAAAACATCGAGGTTTTCTTCTTCTGGCATTCCACCATCTGCAGGACGCTTAAGAGATGCGCGACCAGCTTTTGCAGATGCATAAACAACTGGGAATTCAATTTGTTCTTCATTTGCATCGAGATCTAAGAATAATTCGTACGCTTCATCAACAACTTCTGCGATACGTGAATCAGGACGGTCTACTTTATTAATAAGCAAAATAACTGGAAGGTTCTTTTCTAGCGCTTTGCGCAATACGAAACGTGTTTGTGGAAGTGGGCCTTCTGATGCATCAACTAGCAAAATAACGCCGTCAACCATTTCAAGTCCGCGTTCTACTTCTCCACCAAAGTCTGCGTGGCCTGGTGTATCAATAATGTTAACGATTGTGTCACCGCGCTTAACAGCAGTGTTCTTCGCAAGAATCGTAATTCCCTTTTCGCGTTCTAGATCCATTGAATCCATCATGCGATCTTGGCCTTCGCCCTGAACTTTGTAAGCAGCGAACGCACCTGATTGCCACAACATGGCATCAACCAGTGTTGTCTTTCCGTGGTCTACGTGAGCGATGATTGCAACGTTGCGAAGATTCTCGCGCTTCTTTTGTGTCAGACCAGCCAAGTGCGCACTAGATGCTTTAGCCATTGAAAATTCACTCCAGACGTATGTGCTCTGGAAGAACTTCACAGAACGGAGCGAAGAATAGCAGTTGAGGTTGAAATACCTTAAATCTCAGGCTTAATAGAGGTGAAGAAGAGATTTATATTACGTATTTTGTGGGAAACCTAAATTAATTCCACCATGACTTGGATCAAGCCATCTACTTGTCACAACTTTTCCGCGAGTAAAGAAGTGAACACCTTCTGTGCCGTGTGCATGACTGTCACCGAATAATGAATTCTTCCACCCACCAAATGAGTAATACGCCATTGGTACAGGAATAGGAACGTTAATTCCAACCATTCCAACTTCAACTTCATTTTGATAGCGACGAGCTGCGCCGCCGTCATTTGTAAAGATTGCAGTTCCGTTTCCGTATTGATGTGAATTTACGAGCGCCAGTGCTTCGTCGTATGACTTCACGCGAATAACACTGAGTACAGGTCCGAAAATTTCATCGGTGTAGATAGACATCTTTGGCGTTACGTGATCAAAGAGTGTTGGCCCAAGCCAGAAACCATTCCCACCAGGATTTACGGTGCGGCCATCAACAACAATTGTGGCGCCTTCTTTTTCGCCTGCATCAACGTATGACGCAACCTTGTCGCGGTGTATCTGTGTAACAAGTGGGCCCATGTCCGCGCCCTTTGTGCCATCGCCAGTCTTTAACTTAACTGCGCGCTCTTTAATCTTTGCGACTAATTCATCCGCAACTGGTTCGACAACAACGAGTGCTGAAATCGCCATGCAACGTTCTCCAGCAGAACCAAAGCCTGCGTTAATTGCGGCATCTGCTGCTAAATCTAAATCTGCATCTGGCAGAACAACCATGTGATTCTTTGCTCCACCGAGTGCTTGCACGCGCTTTCCAGATTTTGTTCCGGTTTCGTAAACATACTTAGCAATTGGAGTTGAACCAACGAATGAAACTGATTTGATTCCTGGATGCGTCAAGATTGCGTCAACAACTTCCTTGTCACCATGAACAACGTTGAATACGCCATCTGGTAATCCTGCTTCTTTCCAGAGTTGGGCTAAGAACATCGCAGCACTTGGATCTTTTTCCGATGGTTTTACGATCACAGTATTTCCGCAAGCAATCGCAACCGGGAAGAACCACATCGGAACCATTGCTGGAAAGTTAAATGGAGAAATAATTGCAACCGGGCCAAGTGCTTGGCGAATTGAATAAACATCAACTCCGGTTGAAACTTCTTCAGAGAAGCCACCTTTTAGTAAGTGTGGGATTCCGCAAGCGAATTCAACAACTTCTAGTCCGCGAGTAACTTCACCTGCAGCATCGCTAAGAACTTTTCCGTGCTCGGCAGTAATCAGTGCCGCAATTTTTTCTTTGTTTGTGTTTACTAATTCGCGAAATGCAAATAAAACATTGACGCGCTTAGTGAGCGAACTGTGGCGCCATTCAGCGAATGCATCGGTTGCGGTTTTAACTGCAACATCAACAGTTGCTGCAGTGCCAAATGCAACCTTCTTTGAAACTTCACCAGTCGCGGGATTAAAAATTTCTCCATGACGTTTTGCTGAGTCATCGAATGTTTTTCCATTAATCCAATGGGTAATTTCGCTCATAGACGCACACTATCTGAGAGCGTTATGCTTGTGCTATTCAGCGTTGAAGGGAAGTCTTTTTCGTGTCCAATCCACAGGCAGATCCAAAAAAAGGTGCCGCAGTAACGGCTGCAGACCATGCATATGTTTTTCACTCATGGTCAGCCCAAGGACAAATTTCACCACTTCCCGTAGCCGGCAGTTCTGGTTCACGTTTCTGGGATTACGAAGGCAAGACTTATTTAGATTTTTCATCACAACTTGTATTTACAAATATTGGTCACCAACATCCAAAAGTTGTTAAAGCTATTCAGGATCAAGCAGCAACACTTACCGCGCTTGCTCCACAGCATTCAAATGATGCGCGTAACGAAGCAGCGCAACGAATTGTTGAATTAGCTGGCGGACATTTCCGTAAAGTTTTCTTTACAAACGGTGGAGCTGATGCAGTTGAAAATGCAATCCGCATGGCACGCCTGCATACAAACAAGCACAAAGTTCTTTCGACATACCGTTCGTATCACGGCAACACTGGTTCTTCGATTAACGCAACTGGTGACCCACGTCGTTTCCCAAATGAATATAGCTTTGGTCACGTTCACTTCTGGGGTCCATATCTTTATCGTTCTGCATTTCAAGCGACTACAGAAGCAGAAGAGTGTGAGCGCGCACTTGCTCACTTAGAACAAATGATTATCTTCGAAGGTCCAAACACTATTGGAGCAATTTTGCTCGAATCTGTTGGCGGAACTGCAGGAGTACTTGTTCCACCTAAGGGTTATCTCGAAGGTCTTCGCGCATTGTGCGATAAGTACAAGATCATGTGGATTGCTGACGAAGTTATGTCCGGTTTTGGTCGCACCGGTAAGTGGTTTGCTTATCAAAACTCTTCGGTGATTCCGGACTTGATCACATTCGCTAAAGGCGTGACATCAGGTTATGTCCCACTTGGTGGCGTAGTTATCTCAGAGGCCATCTCCAATACATTTAATGACCGTGCATTTCCGGGCGGACTTACTTATTCAGGACATCCACTTGCATGCGCTACAGCGGTTGCAACTATCGATGTTATGAAAGAAGAAAAAATGCTCGAGAACGCGACCATGATTGGTGAAAAAGTTCTCGGTCCTGGTCTTGCTGAATTAGCTAAGAAGCACAAAGTAATTGGCGATATTCGTGGCGGCGGAGTTTTCTGGGGAATCGACATCGTTACAAGTCGCACAACCCGCAATCCAATGGCTGCTTACGGTGGAACAAGTCCTGAAATGAATGAACTTGTTGCTGCATGTAAAGCTGCAGGATTGATGCCATTTAATAACTTCAACCGAATTCACTTGTGCCCACCATGCAACATCTCAGTTGAAGATGCGAAGTTGGGTCTTGAGATGCTTGATAAAGCACTCGAATCTGTTGCTAAATATTACAAAGAATAAATTTAAACGTTAAAGCGGAACTCGACTACGTCGCCATCTGCCATTACGTAATCTTTACCTTCCATCCGAACTTTGCCCTTTGATTTTGCTTCGGCAACAGAACCTGCTTGAAGCAGATCATCGAATGAAACAATTTCAGCTTTAATAAAACCTTTTTGGAAATCAGTGTGAATAACACCGGCGGCCATTGGTGCGGTGTCACCTTTGTGAATTGTCCATGCACGAGTCTCTTTTGGTCCTGCAGTTAAATACGTTTGCAGACCGAGTGTTTTAAATCCAACGCGTGCAAGTGTTGCAAGGCCAGGTTCTTTTAAACCAATTGATTGCAACAATTCGAGTGCATCTTCATCGCTGAGTTCTACGAGTTCGGACTCTGTCTTTGCATCAAGAAAAATTGCTTCTGCTGGTGCCACAAGTGCTGCAAGCTTTTTCTTTAACTCTTCATCACCGAGTTCGGCAGCATCTACATTGAATACATATAAGAATGGTTTTGCAGTGAGCAAGTGCAACTCTTTTAGTTCTGGCAAATCTATTTTGCTTGAAGATAACGGCTTGCCACTTTGCAAGTGTGCTTCGGCTTCTTTCATTGCATCTAAAACACTCTGGCGCTCTTTATTTACGCGAGCTTCTTTTTCGATGCGTGGCAACGCTTTTTCAAGTGTCTGTAAATCAGCGAGCGCGAGTTCGGTGTTAATTGTCTCCATGTCACTTGCTGGATCGATTTTTCCATCGACGTGAACAACATCGCCATCATTAAAGACTCGAATTACTTGGCAGATTGCATCTGTTTCGCGAATGTTGGCTAGGAACTTATTTCCAAGTCCCGCACCTTCTGATGCGCCTTTAACAATGCCTGCGATATCTACAAATGAAAGTGCTGCTGGAAGGATTTTTTCTGAGCCATAAATCTTCGCAAGTTTTGGTAAGCGATCATCAGGAACACCGACGACACCCACATTTGGTTCGATTGTTGCAAAGGGATAGTTGGCGGCAAGAACATTGTTCTTAGTCAACGCATTAAAAAGGGTGGACTTGCCCACATTTGGCAGTCCGACGATTCCGATTGAGAGGCTCACGAGGAGTAGAGCCTACGCGCCTTCGTCAGTGGTTACTGCCACGATATGCCTATGCAGGCATCAGTAGTGACCCTTCTCATTGGCTTATCCATCGGCATCGCCCTTGGATTTGTAATCGCGACCCTTAAATCCCGTGCAGCCAATGCCAGTTCAGTCGGTGCGCAAGCACAAGTAAAGATGCTCACCGAACAACTAGCTGCTGCGCAGACTCAACAAAATAACAATGTGCGCCTCGATGAAGTTCTCAGCGATGTAAAAGCTCGTATGAACACATTGACTACGCAGGCACAAGAAGCAGAGAACAAACGTTTTGCTGCCGAATCTGCGATTAAAACTCAGATTGAATCAATGCGCGTTGGAAATCAATCTTTACTGGAACAAGCAACCAAACTTGCCGGCGCACTATCTAATTCGCAGACGCGCGGTAAATTCGGTGAAACACAATTAGAGATTCTTCTAGAAAGTGCGGGCCTTATCGAAGGCGTTCACTTCGAACGACAAGAGTCTTCGCGTTCAGATTCAGCAGATATTTCCCGTCCCGACATCACTATTGCAATTCCTGGTGGTTCTCAGATATTCATCGATTCAAAGTTTCCTTTCCATCGCTTCTTAGAAGCAGTAGATATGGAAGATCCAGATGCTCGCGCGGATGCAATGGCGCTACATGCAAAAGATTTACTTAAGCACGTTGACGCACTGGCAAAGCGTGACTACCAAGGAGTATCAAATTCGCCTGACTTTGTTGTGCTATTCGCGCCATTTGAATCGATTCTTTCCGAATCCCTCAAAGCAGATCCGCAACTACTTGAAAAAGCATTTTCTAAGCACGTAACAATTGCAACACCGACAACAATGTTGGCTCTGCTTCGCACTGTTGGTTACGCATTTAGCCGTAATGACTTAGCGCGCAACGCAACAGAGATTCAAAACTTGGCTGGCGAATTACTCAAGCGCATCGGTTCATTGCACAGCAAGCTCTCCACATTAGGTGATCGCATCAAGAGCGCAGAGCGTGCCTATAACGATGTCATCGCAACAGCTGAAACAACTGTGATGCGCCCAGCACGCAAGATGATTCAACTTGGAGTATCTAGCGGAAGCAATAAGATTGGTGCGTTGCCAGATGTTGATGACGAAGTTCGCGCCATCAAATCTGCGGCCCTTGAAATTGATTACATTGACGCCGAAGAGGATGAAGAAGAAGCATGAGCCAAGATGTCACAAACAGAATTGCGATCTCAGGACCTGGTTTAAAGAGAGAAGGCGTCGTTGTATTACAGACGCTATTTATCGCTCTCTTTACTCTCCTTGAACTCTGGATCCGAAACGGTGTTGGCATCGTTACAGGATTAGTTCTCTGCGTAAGTGTTTTTGCTGGAATTCGCTTTGGCCGCAAAGGCACACGATACGTAAGCGTTGTCACTCCACCTCTGGCATTTGCAGCAACTGTTTTTATCTACGCAATCGCTTCTCACGGCATTTCAATTAGCCGAGTTGGAATTGACTTCGTTGCAGGACTTGCAAGCGTTGCTCCGTATCTAATTATTAGCGCTCTATATGGATGGTTCATGTTCTTCAATGAAAAGGCTAAATCGCGTCCATCTCGTAAATCAGCGGCATAAGGAATACATTAAAGGCATGCATAAATTTCTAGCTGGATTATCACTTGCCCTTGCTTTAAGTTTTACGCCAGTTGCACAAGCACACGCTTATCAGCACTCAATAACTATCGTTACTGAAGATGATGAGCACGAAGGACCCGAGAATCCAGAACACCTAGATAAAGATAGTGATGACTTTCAATTCGCTATTTTGGGAGCTGTAATTGTTCTTGGCATTGCAGGCGTAATTATTTACCGCCGTTTCAAAAAATAAAGTTAAGGCAGCGGTAACCAGGCGACCATCTCGCCCTCTTCCATAGATTTATCAGCCACAGCAAATCCAGTTGAGTGCGCAAGTCCGCGCAACATCGCAGAACCTAAGTACTCACCCATTTCAAACCAACCGTCAACAACATTTCCTAAAACTAAACGCGTAAATCCTTCTGGAACATCGATGTCATCGCCAGTAACGATTTGATTGAGTTCTGCTTCTTTGTGTCCCATCAACGCATCAATTACTGGTTGTCCAAGCGTTAGCAATGCAACGATTGCTGATTGCGGATTTCCAGGTAAACCAACTAGTGGAACATTGTTGATGTGCGCCAATAACATTGGGTGTCCAGGGCGAACCTTTACGCGATCTACAATTAACTCACCTTTTAACTCCGCAATCGCTGCATGCACGTGATCACGTGGACCATCTGCCGTTCCGCCAGTTGTAAAAATAATGTCGCTACTTTTTGCAGCCTTTGCAAAGGCATCCACCACTAAATTCAATTCATCAGAGATGTATTCGGTTGCAATTACTTCTACACCTAATCTCTGTAACCACCCTGGCAACTGTGGACCCAGCGCATCTCGCACTAAACCATCGTGTGGCAAGCCCTCTAATACGATTTCATCGCCAAGCAGAATAATTGTGGCCTTCGGTGCGCGAACAACTTCTAGTGAGTCATGTCCAGCGGCTGCTAATAAACCAATAAGTCCTGGATTAAGAATTGTTCCAGCGGATGCAAGTACCTCGCCCTTTTTACTCTCAAGTCCTGCAGGGCGAATATCTTGTCCTTCTTTTACATCGCCACTTAAGTTTTTGCCATCTACCGTTGCAACTTCCCAACGAATAATTCCAAAAGTTTTATCAGGGATGACCGCACCAGTTGCGATCTTTACAGCGGTGCCCTCTTTTAACGAACCCTTCATAGGCGCACCGGCCTTAACTTCACCAACAATTTTCCATGGGCCTTTGCCGCTCACTGCATATCCATCCATCGCAGATGTTGGATATGTTGGAAGTTCAACGAGTGCAAGTGCATCTGTTGCAAGAGTGCGATCAACGCACGAAGAAATTAAAACCTTCTCAGAAGGTAATTTTTTCCAAGATTCATACGCCTGGCTTCTGGCTTGTTTCCAGTGAGCTTCTTGGATCATTTATCGCTTGGCCAGCTTTTTGCTAACTTCTCAATCTTTGCTGCAATCTCTTGTGGATTGGCGCCTTGCGCAGCAGCAACTCCCATTAAGTAAGTTGTAATTGGCGCAGCTTTACGCTCTGTTGCATGCGCAGCATCGCGCGCAGCATCCAAAATTGCATCTGTATCAAATGAAACGTTTAAGCCAAGTTCGGCTTGAACTGCTGCGATCCAATCGTTCATCGTGGGCAGCTACAACGATCTTCTTTGGCAACGCTTGAAAGAGCTTCTTCAATATGTTCGCCGCATCCAGACCATGTTGGTTTTTTGCATGTATTACAAGTTACCTGTGAGCACATAATCCCTCGATTCTGACCGAATTCTATCTCTAACGAGCTGTTAAATATGTGCCGCGTGCTGAAAATGTTCTAAATACAACCTGTAAAAGTTGAATATTTCGTGCTCTAAATCCAGCAGCTGAACTTAGGAGATAGTAATTCCACATGCGACGGAATCGCTCGTCGTACTGAGGAATTTCGTTCCATTTTTTATTGATGTTTTTATGCCATGCCAAAAGAGTTTTATCGTAGTCGGGTCCAAAATTATGCACATCTTCAATTATGACTTTCTTTTCAACCGCTCTAGAAATCTGACCAAGTGATGGAAGGACTCCGCCTGGGAATATGTATCTATCGAAGAACTGATCAGTAACGTGCTTCGAAAGATTTGATGCAATTGTGTGATGCAACATCATTCCGTCTGGATTTAGCAGTGAAATACATTTATCAAAAAATGTTCCAAGATTTTTAGGTCCCACATGTTCCATCATGCCCACAGAAACTATTCGATCAAATGAACCAGTAAGATCTCGATAATCTTGCTGAATATACTCAAGTGGAAGTTTCCCATTTCGCTCACGAGCAATTGCAATCTGATTGTCTGCCGGGCTAATCCCTACACCAGTTACTCCGTAATTCTTTGCGGCATACCTCAGGAATCCACCCCATCCACATCCAATATCTAAAATTCTCATTCCAGGTTTTAAGTGCAATTTTTGTGCAATTAAATCAAATTTATCTAACTGTGCTTCATTTAAATTTTTTGCATCAGCCCAATACGCACAGCTGTACGCCATCTCGGGATCTAGCATTCGTTGATATAAATCATTTCCAATGTTGTAGTGATGCTTTGCATTTGATGCGGCTTTACTCTTCGTTTGTCGATTCAGGACAGTGGATTTAATGGCATGAGCAATGAGTGAAACACCTGGCTTGAGTTCTTTCGCCACATTTATTTCCAAGAGACGTGTGAGCATTTGGTCCATGGCTTCGCAATCCCACCAGCCATCCATATACGCCTCAGCCATACCGAGTGTTTGCTGTGAGATAACTCGGTCCCACAATTTTTCATTGTGCACCTGAATTGACCAGGGCGCCGAACCATTTACTTCTATGCCTGCTTTGTCCAGAATCGAAAGGCAGATGTCTTTGCTATTCACGGCCGATATTTTGCCAAAAAAGTTTTTTAAAGAAAAGGGTTTTTACAATCTTCCCGCTTGATGCACGCGCTTTAAGAACTCTTGAGTCTTTGGATTCTTTGGATTCTGCAGTACCGCTGTGGCACTTCCACGTTCAAGAATATTTCCCGATTCTAGGAAACAGACTTCATCAGCTACTTGTGTTGCAAAACCCATCTCGTGCGTAGCAAGCACCATTGTCATTCCATCGCTCTTAAGATCACGAACGATGCTGAGAACTTCATTTACTAAAACAGGATCTAGCGCAGATGTGATTTCATCAAGCAATAACAAACGTGGATTAACGGCAAGAGAGCGAATAATTGCAACGCGCTGTTGTTGACCACCAGATAAGCGATCTGGATATTGATCTGCTTTATCTGCCAAATCAAAACGTGAGAGCAAGGCTTTAGCAGCAACCCGAGCTTCTTCTTGTGTTTTGCCCTGAACCTTCATTGGCGCAAGGGTGATGTTTTCTAAAACGGTCTTGTGTGGAAAGAGGTTAAAGGATTGAAAAACCATTCCAAGTTTGCGTCGTACTTCATCAACATTGATAAGTGGGTCTGTGATTTCTTTTCCATCTAAGAAAATCTGTCCATCATCAATAGTTTCAAGCAGGTTTATGCAGCGAAGCAGTGTGGATTTTCCTGAACCAGAAGCGCCAATCAGAACAGTTGCTGTGTGCTCAGGAACGACTAGTGAAAGGTGATTAAGAACAACTTCATCGCCAAATGATTTGCGAACATCCTTTAACTCAAGAACATTGCTCATTAGATGGCACCTTCTGAGCTCTGTGCATTCGTGCGTTGGCGAATAGCTCGGTCTGTATAACGAGTCATCGGAATTGTGATGAGCAAGAAGAGAACTGCAGCAACAACATATGGCGTGTAATTAAATGTACGGCTTGCGTTGATTTGAGCTGCGCGTACGGCATCCGTTACGCCAAGAATCGAGACAAGACCAGTGTCCTTTAGAAGAGAGACGAAGTCATTAAGAAGCGGTGGGACAACTCGTCTGATCGCTTGTGGCAAGACAACAAAGCGCATTGTTTGTCCCGAAGTTAATCCAAGTGATCTAGCTGCAGCGCGTTGGCTAGGGTGAATTGAAAGAATGCCACTTCGAATAACTTCTGCAACATATGCCGAGTAAGTAAGAACTACTGCCACGGTTCCGAGGAAAATTACGTTACTTGAAATGCCTTTAAGACCAAGTGCTGGAACACCGAAACCAACGAGCAAGATAATCAAAATAAGTGGAGCACCACGGAAAATATCAACGTAGGCAGTAGCTAAAAATCTAAATGGAGTAAGCGCCGGTGATTTAGTTGTGCGCATCAAGGCAAGTCCAAGTGCAATAACTCCTATTGCGGCTCCACCCATAAATGTGAGTTGAAGATTGATCCACAAACCTTTTATGACAGTTGGAAATACTTCTGTGCCATATTCAATGTCGAAAAATGTAGTTTTGACAGTCTGCCAGCCGGGGGATGTAACAAGAACGACTGCAAGTGTTCCTAAGACTAAAAAGGAAGAAACCGCAGCAATAAGTATTTGCTTGCGGTTAATTGCTCTGCGCGATCCTTGGCGCTCTATCTCACGTGAGCTTGGCGACCACGCAGAGTTATCTCTCTCTGTCATGGTCGCCAAACTACCGTGTTTACTTATTGTTTGTGCTTATGGCTTTAATACTGGCGCGCCAGCATCAGTTGCAAGCCACTTGTCAGTGATTGCAGCGAGTGTTCCATCAGCTGTGATTGCATCCACCGCTCCAGAAACACATGAAGTCAGAGCGCTTCCCTTTGTAAGCAAGAGACCGAATTGGTCACCACTTCCAGTTGATGGGAGCTGTCCAACGATAAGACCGTTAGGAACTTCAACGCCTGAAAGATAGAACGCTGTTGGAAGATCAACAACCAAACCATCAATCTGCTTGTTCTTGAGTGCAGATACACCTGCTGCGTTGTCGTTGAATACCTGTGGCTTTGCGCCAATCTGGTTTTCAATAGCATCGAGTGATGTAGTGCCAACAGCTGCGCCAAGCTTTGCGCTCTTTAACTCTGCAAGTGTAGTTTTTCCATCAATCTTGCTTCCCTTGAATGAAACGATTGCTTGTGGAGCTGTGTAATAAGGAGATGAGAAATCAACAGCATTCTTGCGCTCATCTGTAATTGAGAATTGCTGCAAGTTAAAGTCGAAGTTCTTTTCACCAGGTGTTACAGCAGAATCAAATGTTGTACGAACCCATACAACCTCTTCGTTTGTAAATCCGAGTTGTTTTGCCACTGCGTAAGCAACTGCAGCTTCAAAGCCTGCGCCTGCCTCTGGCTTATCATCGATAACCCATGGGTAGTAAGCAGGTTCACCAGTTGCAATTGTTAACTTACCTGCAGTTACTGTTGCTAGATCAGCCTTTGCACATGATGCTGATTCTGTTGTTTCAGAATCTGATGATGAACATCCTGTAAGTGTTAGTGCTGCAGCAATAACAACTGCTGAAAAAATACCAAAGCGCTTGTTCACACGTTCTCCTTTGAGGTGGATTGTTATATGCGAAGGCTATAAAGCCGAGTTATGAATGTCTACACGCGAGTTATATGCAAAAAGCCACTCTTTGCAGAATGGCTTTAAGTGTGGTGGCGGGTGAAGGATTTGAACCTTCGAAGGCAGAGCCGGGGGATTTACAGTCCCCTCCCATTGGCCGCTCGGGCAACCCGCCAAGGTCGAACGTTTTACGGCGGGTGAAGATTACCTCAAATTAATCAGAAGAGGTTAATCAGCAGAGGTTAATCAGCAGAGGTAATTCGTCGCTTTCGTGAGCGCCGAGCCAACTCAATTAAGAGAAGCACTCCGAAGGCAAAGATTCCTATGACGGAATTAACAAGAAGATTCGATCCTGATTCCGCTTCTGTTGTTTTTTCATTTTCACTTGTTACAACAGCTGCTTCTGTTAAGTTAAAAGTGAAGCTTCCATTAAGAATATGGCCATCGGCTGAAGCAACGCGGTATTTAACTTCAAATGAGCCGAGCTCTGAAGTTGTATTTAGTAGACGCGTGACTCGGGCACCATCTGTACTTGTTTCGCCCATTCCTAGATCTTCACCGTTTGGACTCATGATTGAAACGGAGTTGCCACTACCTAGATTTAAAAGTTCTTCGTTGAATTCGAGCTCAATCTGCTCTGGCAATACTTCAATATATGTAGAAGCACTTGGGTTGGAAGAAACGAGTTCGGAGTGCGCATTTGCGGTCGGAATCGTGCAACTTAATACGGCAACTGTGAACAAAACTAGTAATTTTTTCATACTCTCTTCTTTGGATGCGTTAATAAATAATCAACTACGGATTTTGCAAAGGTAGCAGATAATTCCGGCGAGTGTCTGCCTTTATTTATTGTCCAGAGTTCTGAATTCGCTCCGGTCTTGCACCCTTTGTATCGCAGGACGGTTGTTTCTAATCCACTGAGTTTGCTATCTAAATCTAAACGCGGAAGTACTCGGTACGGCTTCTTTCCGCACTCGTTTAGCTTTCCCCATAAGTCAATTGTTTTGCGCGCTGATGGATAGGCGCTACTAAATAAATATCCACCGGTATAGGTGATAACCGCGTCGATTGTTCCATGTATTTGAAGAACACTGACCGGAGAAGTTGGTTTGCAACTCTTAGGATTTGAATATGTTGCGCCAGCCAAACTGACAATTGCGGCAATTCGATCTGATTGGTTACACGCCATGCGGTGTGCCATGAAGCCACCATTTGAGTGCCCCATAAGGTAAACACGTGCAGGATCTACTGAATAATCTTTAGAAACTGAATCAATAATGCTCAATAAATATGCTTCATCATCGACGGTGCTGGAATCAAAGTTGCAGCAAGCTGGGGTAGCGTTCCAAAACAAATATCCATTGGAATCTTTGCTGCCACGTGGATATACAGTCAGAATTCCTTTTTCATCGGCAACTTTTCCGAGTTCAAAATAACTCTCTGCGTATGGATTTTCTGCGGTGTATCCGTGTAGCGCGATAATTAGTGGCGCAGGTGTGCCAGCTTCATACTTAGTTGGTACAACCAAAGTAAAAGGTCGCTCCCCTGGATACACAACATCAGTGGCCTGTGCTTGCGATATCGGCAGGATGCTTATCAGCAAAAGCAAAATGGATAAGCGTGCTCGAATCATGGTGAAAATCTAGTCCACCCATGGAGAAATTTCATTACTTTTCGGGTGAGAAGATAAGATAAGCAAATGGCAGACAGTAGTTTTGATATCACTTCCAAGATTGATCGCATGGAACTAGATAATGCGATCAACCAGGCAATCCGAGAGATTGATACTCGCTTTGATTTTAAGAACACAGGTTCGTCTATTGAGCTAAAGGGCGAAGTAATCAACATCGAAGCTGACACCGAAGAGCGCGCGAAGGCTGCACTGGATGTAGTCAAAGACAAGATGGTCAAGCGCGGTGTATCCCTGAAGCATCTAGATGCTGGCACTCCACAACTGAGTGGGAAGATTTACAAGATTGCAGCCCCTCTTAAAGAGGGAATCTCAACTGAAAATGCTAAAAAGGTTGCAAAGTTTTTACGCGATGAAGGTCCAAAGTCTTTAAAGACTCAGATCCAAGGCGATGAACTTCGCGTAACAAGTAAGAGTCGCGATGATTTACAGACAGCCATGGCACTTGTAAAAGATGGCGCATGGGACTTTGCAGTTCAATTTACGAATTTCCGTTAATTGACTAGATACAAAACCGGCTTAATCTTCGGTGTATCTGCGTACACCTTGTGGGGCGCATTCCCCTTGTACTGGCCACTTTTACAACCAGCAAGTCCAATGGAAATTGTCTCTCACCGTGCTGTCTGGTCACTTTTTTTCTGTTTAGTTGCACTTGGAATTGCTAAGCAACTTAAGAGCACATACGCACTACTTAAAAATCCAAGAGTCTTTTTTCGGTTATTACTTGCTGCAGGGCTGATCTCAGTTAATTGGCTCGTTTACATCTGGGGAGTAAACAACGAGCACGTTGTTGAAACCGCACTTGGGTATTACATCAACCCGCTAATCATCATTGCATTCGGTGTAATTATGTTGCGCGAAAAAATGCGCACACTTCAATGGGTGGCAGTTAGTTTTGGTGCACTCGGTGTAATCGTCTTAACCATTGATTATGGTCGTCTTCCATGGATTGCTTTGGCACTAGCCTTTTCTTGGGGTTCATACGGTCTTGTAAAGAAGCAACTAAATCTTGGGGCGCTCGAAGGTTTGGCTATCGAAACACTGCTTTCACTACCTTTTTACGGTGGTTATTTGATCTACATCGGACTCAATGGAACCGGTCAACTCGGATCATCTCTTGGTTTATCTCTATTACTCATCGGCGCTGGTGTTGTTACTGCAATTCCACTCTTGTTATTTAACGGTTCAACAACTCGCCTACCATTTACCATTATTGGTTTACTTCAATACATCACACCAACGATTCAATTCTCAATCGGTGTGTGGGTTCGCCACGAAGATATGCCAACAGCGCGTTGGGTTGGATTTATGATTATTTGGGCCGCGCTAATAACGCTAGCGGTTGATCTACTTAAATCAGGCCGTACGGTCAATAACAGCGTCGCACAGGGATAACAACGCACCCGTTGGTTCGCCGACTGGCAGCGGACCGAGTGCAGCGCGTGCTTCTTTAGCGATTGAAACTAATTGAGAACGTGATTCATCGAGTGCTTTGTGCTGGCGTAATTCGCGTAACACCTGGGCAACAGTTGTTTCATCTTCGATAGGACCACTGAGCAAGTGACGAAGTTCGGCATCTGCAGGATTTTGAGATTTCATCACATTTAAAGTTACAAGAGTTGGAACACCTTCGCGTAAATCTGTACCCGGTGTTTTTCCTGATTCAAATGATTCGCTAGCAATATCAATAACATCATCAGCTAGTTGAAATGCAACACCCATTTTTTCTCCGAAGAGTGTGAGTGTTTCCATAGTTTCGCGTGGTGCACCAGAGAGTAGAGCGCCAAAGCGTGCACTAGTTGCAATCAAAGAACCAGTCTTATCTGCGACAACATTGAGATAGTGCTCGAGTGCATCAATTCCTGCACTCGGTCCTTGTGTCTCCATAATCTGACCAATTACTAATCTTTCAAATGTTCGAGCTTGTAGACGAACTGCTTCTGCGCCCATATCTGCAAGCAAATCTGAAACTTTTGCGAAGAGGTAATCACCGGTCAGGATGGCAACTGAGTTTGTCCAACGAGTATTTGCACTCATAACTCCACGGCGAAGTGGCGCTTCATCCATAACATCATCGTGATACAACGTGCCTAGGTGTGTTAATTCGCAGACAACAGCAGCATCAATTACCTGTGCGCGATGTGGATCTCCGTAGTGCGATGCAATCAGAGTGAGAAGTGGACGTAAACGCTTTCCGCCGGCATCAACTAGGTGACGAGAGGTTTCAATGACGAGCGGATACTTTCCAACGATTTGTTCGCGCAAACGTGTTTCAACGAGTGCTAAGCCATCGGAGAGTTTCGCCTCAAACTCTGGCGAAATCTCAGGTATTCCGAGTGATGCCATTATCGAATAAAGATCGCGATGTTACTGATGAAATCAAGAAGTGGTGATGGGAATACACCCAAGAAGATTGTGACAACGACTGAGAACAAAACTGTTATGCGTGTGAGTATTGAAGGAATCAATACGCTGGTTGCATCTTCTAAAGGATCTGAGAAGAACATCAAGACGATTACGCGAATATAGAAAAACGCAGCGATAGCACTCGAGAGAACACCCGCAATAACTACGGCTGTTGCACCGCTTTCATACGCTGCGGAGAAGATTGAAAACTTTCCAATAAATCCACTTGTCAGTGGGATACCAGCAAAAGCCAGGAGAAATGTTGCAAATGATGTTGCCACCCATGGTGAACGTTTTCCAAGACCAGCCCAGCGATTGAGATCTGTTACTTCGCCAGCGCTATCTCGAACTAAGGTCACAACTGCAAATGCACCAACGGATGCGATGCCGTAAGCGAATAAGTAATAGATGCTTGCATCAAGACCAGCTTTGTTAAGTGCAATAACACCGGTGAGCAAGAAACCTGCGTGAGCAATTGAAGAGTAAGCAAGCATGCGCTTTACATCTCGCTGCGAAATTGCAACGAGTGAGCCAAAGACCATTGTGATAATTGCTATGCCAGTAATTAATGGACGCCATGACCATTCGGCGTTTGCAAACACTGAGTAATAAATGCGGAGCATGGCGCCAAATGCTGCAACCTTTGTTGCTGCAGCCATGAATGCTGTTACGGGAGTTGGTGCACCTTGGTACACATCTGGTGTCCATGCATGGAATGGAACGGCGCCGACTTTAAATAAGAGCCCGATTGACAGGAATGCAATACCGATTAATAAGAAGACGTCATTTCCTGTTCCGCCTACTACTGCATCTCGAATGCCGGCGAATGAAATTGAACCTGAATATCCATAAAGGTATGCAGCTCCAAATAAGAAGAACGCAGATGAGAACGCGCCTAATAAGAAGTACTTGAGTGCAGATTCTTGTGAGAGCAGTCGACGTCTACGTGACAGACCTGCCATCAAATAAAGCGGTAGTGAAAGTACTTCTAACGCCACGAAAAGAGTTATTAGATCGGATGCAACAGGGAAAATCAGCATTCCTGCTACTGCAAATAGAGTCAGTGGAAAAACTTCACTTACTTGTTGGCCACGAGCAATGGATTCGCGCTCTTCCGACGAACCAGGAATCGCTGCTGGAGCTGCCGCAAAATTTTCAGTATCTGCGATGAGAAATACTGCGATGATCGAAATTATAAGAATTGATCCCTGCAGCAATAAACCTGGTCCATCAATGATTACAGAACCCATTGCAGCTGTTGTTGAACTTGAACTTCGAATTCTCCAAACCTGAACCAGTGCCAGAACTAGAGTTCCGATGCTCACACTTACTTGAGCGATTGGGCGAATTGATTTAGATGCAAATGCTTCGATCAGAACACCAATGATTGCTCCAGCAAAAACTACGAGAATTGGAGATAAAAGCGAGTACGAAAGAGTAGGTGAAATAAATTCACTCATTTACTTGCCTCCATGTGTAGGTAGCGGATCAGTGAATCCCATTTGAGAAACAACTTGCGCCGCCGCTGGATTAATAATGTTTAACGCAGGAGATGGATAGAAGCCAAGTACAACAATGACAGCAATGACTGGTGCAATTGCAATCTTTTCACGAAGGTTTAAATCCTTAAGGTTTTCATTACCAGGCTCAGTTGGGCCGTGTAATGCGCGTTGGACTGGAATCAAGATGTACAGCGCTGCAAGAACAATTCCAAATGTCGCAATCACTGCAGCAACTGGATATCTCGTAAACGTTCCGACTAATACTAAGAATTCGCTCACGAAACTAGATAGACCAGGCAGTGCCAAGCTCGACATGCCTGCGATAAAGAATGACCACGCCATAACAGGAGTTACACGCTGCAGACCGCCAAAGTCAGCGATTGTTGAAGAACCACGGCGAGAAATCATCCAACCAGCAACTAAGAAGAGTGCCGCAGTTGAGAAGCCGTGGTTGAACATATAAAGAGTTGCACCACTTTGAGCTTGAGTTGTCATCGCAAAAATACCGAGTGTGATGAAACCAAAGTGTGAAATAGATGTGTAAGCAATCAAGCGCTTGATGTCTTTTGCACCGATTGCAAGGAATGCACCGTAGAGAATTGAAATTACAGAGAGCGTAATAATCAGAGGTGTGAATGTCTTTGAGGCTTCAGGAAATATCGATAAGCAATAGCGAATCATTCCGAATGTTCCGACCTTATCGAGAACACCCAATAGAAGGACCGATGTTCCTGGAGTTGCTGATTTAGCAGCATCTGGAAGCCACGTATGAAATGGGAACAATGGAGCTTTAATTGCAAAGGCAATAAAGAATCCGAGGAACAACAAGTTCTGAGTTGTTGAACTCATCTCAAGTTGCGAAAGCGCTTCAATATCAAATGTATGTCCACCTTGTTCCCCGGAGAGAACGTAGAGAGCAATGATGGATGCGAGCATCAATAATCCACCGAAGAGTGAGTAGAGCAAGAACTTCACAGCAGCAGCTGATCGTTCACCGCTTCCATAACCACCAATGAGGAAGTAAACCGGAACCAACATTGCTTCGAAGAAGACATAGAAGAGGAAGACATCGGTTGCTGCAAAGACGCCAAATGACATTGTTTGTAATACCAAAATCAAAATGTAGAAAGTCTTAGTGCTCCAACGTCCGCCTTCGGATTCATTCCATCCTGCCAAAACAACGATTGGAGTAAGAAGCGCGGTCATAAGGATTAGAACTAGTGCAATGCCATCAACGCCAACTGCGTATTTGATGCCAAATGCCTTAATCCAGTCATAACTTTCAACAAACTGCAGAGCAGTATTGGAACGCTCAAATTTGGTTGTCATGAAAATCGTTGCAACTGCTGCAATAAGAGTTGTGCCTAGAGCAAATTGTTTAGCGAGCAGTGATTTGCTCTGTGGCAGCGTTGCAATAAGTGCGGCGCCAAGTAGTGGAATAGCCATGATCAACGTTAAATAGTTCATAGCGTCACCGCCCAAATCGCTGCAATTAACGCAATTGCGCCAATAACAATGAGTGCCGCGTAGCTACGAACGAAACCAGTTTGTGAGGTGCGAAGTGCGGCGCCAGATCCAAGAGTTGCAGCTGCAACACCGCGAACAGTGCCATCAACTACGACGTCATCTGTCTTAACTATTAAGCGAGTAAGCGCTTGTCCTGGGCGCATGAATACGCTTTCGTTGAAGTCATCTTGTAACAAGTCGCGGCGTGCAATTCGAGTAAATATCGAAACATTTGTTGGCGCTGTATCTGCAACTGGTCCACGACCGTACTTAAACCATGCAAAGGTTGCACCGATAATGACGACAGTCAGTGCCATTAATGAAATAACCACTGGTGGCAATATCTCTGGACCATGACCTTCATGTGCATGAAAGAGTGGTTCAAGCCAATGAACGAGTGCTTCACCGCGAGCAAGCAAGAATCCCGAAGTAACAGAACCGATGGCAAGAATTCCCATTGGTAACAACATTAAGAATGATGATTCATGCGGCGGATTATTGATGTCATAACGTGGCGTTCCGGCGAATGTAAGAATCATTACGCGAGTCATATAGAAGGCAGTAAGGGCTGCACCAAAGAGTGCAATTGATCCAATAAGGATTCCCTTAATTCCACCAGAATAAAACGCAGTTTCAATAATTTTATCTTTTGAGTAGAAGCCAGCAAATGGTGGAACACCTAAAATAGCTAAGTAACCAAGTCCAAATGTTGCAAACGTAACTGGCATGAAGTGTCGGATGCCACCGAACTTGCGCATATTTACTTCATCACCAGTTCCGTGCATAACTGAACCTGCTCCAAGGAACATTCCAGCTTTAAAGAATCCGTGAGTAAGCAAGTGCATGATTGCGAAGGCATAACCAACTGGTCCAAGACCTGTTGCTAAAACCATGTAACCAATTTGAGACATAGTCGATGCAGCTAGTGCCTTCTTAATGTCATCTTTAGCAGTACCGATAATTGCACCGAATAGAAGTGTTATTGCGCCCACGATTACGACTAGTAATTGTGCAGTTGGCGCAGCATCGAAAATAAAGTTAGAACGAGTAATTAAATAAACGCCTGCTGTAACCATGGTCGCTGCGTGGATCAACGCTGAAACAGGAGTTGGTCCTGCCATCGCATCGCCAAGCCATGCCTGCAATGGGAACTGCGCTGACTTTCCAGTTGCTGCTAGCAACAACATAAGACCAATTGCAGTGAGTGCTCCTTGTGAAGAACCTTCTGCTGCTTCTTTAACACCGATAAATGAAACGGTTCCCATCGTTGCAAAAGCAATCATGATTGCAAATGAAAGTCCCATGTCACCAACGCGGTTAGCAATAAAGGCTTTCTTTGAGGCAGTTGCGTAGGCAGGCTTTTGATTCCAGAAACCAATAAGTAAGTAAGAAGCTAAACCAACGCCTTCCCAACCGACGTACAGGTTGAGATATGAATCGCCCATTACCAATAACAACATCGCTGCAATGAAGAGGTTGAGGTAGGCAAAGAATCTGCGACGATCCTTATCGTGATCCATGTATGCGATTGAATAAATATGAATCAGCGTTCCAACACCCGTAATGAGAAGTACGAAACAAATTGATAGCTGATCGAGCAATAAACCAGCATCTACATTGAATGAGCCAACGGAAATCCAAGTAAATAACTTTTGAGTGACCGCACGATTTTCTGCATCGCGGCCGAGCATCTCGTAAAACTGAACCGCACCCAAGACAAATGACATTGCTGACATCGCTGTTGCAAATAAATGCCCCCAACGATCAGCACGACGCCCAGCTAGTAACAAAAGCGCAGAACCAAAGAGCGGCAGCGCGATGAGATAGACAAGCCCGTTATTTACCAACATTTTTATCGTCTCAACAAACTAGCATCATCGACAGATGCTGATCGGCGAGAACGATAGATCGTCACGATAATTGCAAGACCAACCACAACTTCGCAGGCTGCAACAACCATCGTAAAGAAGGCAACAACTTGGCCATCTAGATTTCCATTCATACGCGCAAAAGTTACGAATGAAAGATTTGCGGCGTTAAGCATTAATTCAATGCACATGAAGACAACAATTGCGTTTCGACGAACTACAACACCGATGGCACCGATTGTGAAAAGGAGCGCGGAGACATAAAGATAATTAGTTGGATTCATTACTTCTCCTCCTTCACTTCTGTATTGACCTGATCAAGTTGGAATTGAGAAGAGTCGATCATGTCGCCACGAGTGCGAAGAGTTTCAGAAATTGATGCTGGCGCTGCAGTTCCATCAGGTAAAAGTGCCGGAACATCTACTGCGTTGTGGCGAGCAAAAACTCCCGGGCCAGGAAGTCCTGCAGCTGTTGCTAGTGAACCTGAACGGAATCGTTGTTCTGAAAGATCACGTTGTGTTGAGCGAGGCACTTCGCGCTGATGATGTGCAAGAACCATTGCGCCCATTGCAGCAGTAATCAAAAGCGCAGAGACAACTTCAAATGGGAAGACGTATGTTGAAAATAATTGGTAAGCCAAGCCTTCAACGTTTCCTGCAGCATTTGCTTGATCAAGACCAACGGATTCACGGCCTAACGATGCACGACCAATGAGTGAAACCATTAACCCACCAAAACCAATTGCTGCAGTGATTGCAATTGGACGCAATCCGCGAATTGTTTCGGTCAATGAATCAGATGCATCAACACCGACTAGCATCAGAATAAATAAGAAGAGCATCATTACTGCGCCTGTATAAACAACAATTTGGACGATTCCCAAGAAGAGTGCGCCTTGTGCAATATAGAAAAACGCGAGAGTAATCATTACCCAAGCGAGCAAGAGTGCAGAGTGCACTGCTTTCTTAACAAGGAGCATTCCAAGGGCAGCAACAACTGCCAATGGACCCATGATCCAAAAGAGAACGGACTCTGGCATTACTTATTCACCTCTTGTGATGGATGAGCTTCCGGAACTTCACCACGGTAATAAGTGTGGTGATCTGCTTCTGGATACATTGGATGCGGTGGCATCAACATTCCTGCACGTAGTGGAGCTAGCAAATCTTCTTTTTCAAAGATCAAACTTGAGCGAGAGTTATCTGCAAGTTCGTATTCGTTTGTCATTGTTAGCGCACGAGTTGGGCACGCTTCAATGCAAAGACCACAGAAAACACAACGTAAATAATTAATTTGATAAACCTTGCCGTAGCGCTCACCTGGAGACATACGATTTTCATCGGTGTTATCTGCGCCTTCAACATAAATCGCATCCGCCGGGCATGCCCATGCGC
Source organism: Actinomycetes bacterium (assembly GCA_014190015.1). Lineage (GTDB taxonomy): Bacteria > Actinomycetota > Actinomycetes > Nanopelagicales > Nanopelagicaceae > Planktophila. The sequence continues at coordinate 26,105 of BJFT01000006.1, read as the reverse complement.
AGAGTTCGCAACCAATACATTTTTCTAATCCATCTGGATGGCGATTGAGTTGGTGGCGACCATGAAAACGCTCTTGTGTTGGAGCCTTTACCTCAGGATATTCAACAGCAAGTGTCTTCTTAAACATTGTGCGGAAGGTGAGCCAAAAACCCTTGAGTTGTGCGAGAAACGAGGACGGACCCTCATTAACAACAGGTGTGAATTCAACGTTGTTAACATCAACATCTTTAGAAGCCTTTGGCTCTAATTGATCAGACACGATCGCTCCCCTTGTTTGGTAACTCTGGAACCGCAAAATCTGGTTTAGATAGCGTTGGACGTGGAGTGTTCTTCTTTTTCTTCTTTGCGTTATCAAATGCCACATTCACAAACATGACGATTGCAACGACGATTCCTGAGAAAATCAATAAACCTGTGCGTGAAGTTCCTTGCTGTGAAAGCAAACGAAGTGTTGCAACTACCAAAATCCAGAATAGTGAGACTGGAATTAAAACTTTCCAACCAAATTGCATGAATTGGTCGTAACGCATGCGTGGAAGCGTTCCGCGCAACCACACGAATAAGAAGAAGAATGCAGCAACCTTTGCAAAGAACCAGATAGCCGTGAACCAGCCACCGAGCCAGTTTTCAGTAAATCCAAGCCCTGGAGGTGCGTGATATCCACCAAGGAAGAGTGTTGTTGCAAGTGCTGAAACGCCAACGATATTTACGTAATCAGCCAAGAAGAAGAGAGCGAATTTAAGTGATGAGTACTCAGTGTGGAATCCACCAACGAGTTCGCCTTCTGCTTCGGCTAAATCGAATGGTGCACGATTTGTTTCTCCGACCATTGAAATTGCATAAATAACAAATGATGGGAATAGAACAACTGCGAACCACCATTGACCTTGCGCAGCAACGATTTCGGATGTGGACATTGAACCTGAGTAGATAAATACTGAAACGAGTGAGAGTCCCATCGCAACTTCATATGAGATTACTTGTGCACTTGATCGCAAGCCGCCGAGAAGTGGATATGTAGATCCAGAGGACCAACCTGCAAGAACAATTCCGTAAACACCAACAGATGCGACAGCAAGAACGTAGAGAACTCCAACTGGAATATCAGTCATCTGCATAACGGTTTGGTGTCCGAAGAGTGAAACCTGACCAGTAACTGGAATAACTGCGAAGGCCATGAAACATGTTGTCGCACTAATAATTGGAGCAAGAATAAAAATGATTTTATCTGCAGCTGCCGGAATCAAATCTTCCTTAAGAGCTAACTTCACGCCATCAGATAAAGATTGAAGTAAACCGAGAGGTCCAACTCTGTTTGGACCTGGACGCTCTTGCATACGAGCAACGATGCGACGCTCTGCCCAAATTGCCAACAGAGTTAGTACAACGCACGTAGCGAAAACGAGAAGGCCTTTAACCAAAATAATCCAACCTGGATCTGTTGCTATTAATTCGGAGTTACTCATGCCTTCACCACCTTTACTACTGCGCCATGTGCATTACCAAGCTTTGTTAGGAGTTCTGATCCGCGTGAATTACGTGGAGCCCAGACTGCATCGTCGTGAATATCTTCGACGAGAACTGGAAGAAGAACACTTCCTTGCGCATTTGAAATAGAGACTTGATCACCAGTTTTTACACCGATTGCACTTGCGCGCTTTGGTGAAATAACAGCCACAGTTTGACGCGCAGTTCCTGCAAGATTTTCTTCACCCTTTTGTAGAGTTCCAAGATCAAGCAGGCGACGCCAAGAAGTTATCAGTGCTTCATCTGCTGCAAGTGTTGCTGCACTGCGTGCTGGCGTTGCAGTAAATGGTGCACGAGCACCATCCCATGGACCAAGGGATGCAATTTCGCGAGCAGCTGCAGAAACGGTTCCGAGTGAAATTGTTTTGCCGAGCGCATCTGCAATCATTGAAAGAATTCGAACATCGCTGCGATTAAGTGAGTCAGCAACGGCTGCATCAAATGCACGTGCGCTGCCGGTCCAGTTAAGAAATGATCCGCTCTTTTCTGTCACTGCAGCAACTGGCAATACAACGTCAGCACGTTCTGTAACCGCACTTGGTGCGATTTCTAGTGAAACAACAAAAGCTTTCTTAAGTGCTGAAAGTGTTTCAGATGAATTATCGAGGTCTAGTGGATCAACACCACCAACAACGAGCGCGTTAACTTCGCCAGAGTTAATGGCAGAGACAATTTCCTTAGTTGAGCGACCAACATTTGCTGGTACTGATGCAACCGACCACGCACTTGCTAAATCAACGCGAGCCGCAGCATCTGCAACTGGGCGTCCACCTGGAAGAAGATTTCCGATTGCTCCTGCTTCAAGTGCGCCGCGTTCTCCAGCACGACGAGGAATCCATGCAAACTTTGCTCCAGATTGCGCAGCGAGTGCAGCAACAGCTGAGAGTGCACCAGCACTTTCAGATGCGCGTTCTCCAACCAAAATAAGTGATTGTGCGGTGAGTGATTGAGAAGCAATCGCTGCGCTTTCAGCACCTGGTGCAACCTTTACGAAAGTTGCACCTAGTTTTTCAACAGCGATTGAAAGTTTTGTGCCGATTGAGGTGACCTTTAGCTTGCGCTTTTTTACTTGCTTGTTTAGTCGCAAGAAAACAATTGGTGACTCTTCTTCTGGCTCGAAACCAACTAGAAGTACGTGATCGGCTTTATCAATATCTTTATAGGTAGTTGTTGTTCCAACTACGTGGGCTGCAAGGAAATCGCGCTCTTCATCAGATGTTGCGCGTGCACGGAAATCAATGTCGTTTGTGCCGAGTGCAACGCGAGCAAACTTGCTATATCCGTATGCATCTTCATACGTTGCGCGTCCACCAACTAGAACTGCAGCCTTTGCTCCAGCTAATCCTGCCGCGGCTGCTGCGATTGCTTCAGGCCATGAAGCAACAACTAATTCACCATCAGAGTTACGGACCATTGGTTGTGCAAGGCGATCAATTGCTGTGATGTATTTAAACGCCCAGCGACCCTTATCGCAGTTCCACTCTTCATTAATTGTTGGGTCATCTCCAGCCAGACGGCGAAGTGTCTTTCCGCGACGAACATCGGTGCGCATATCGCATCCTGATGCGCAGTGTTCGCACGCAGATGGTGTTGAAACTAAATCAAATGGACGTGCACGGAATCGATATGAAGCACCAGTGAGTGCACCTACTGGACAGATCTGAACTGTGTTTCCGGAGAAATAAGATTCAAATGGTTGTTCTTCATAAATTCCAACTTGTTGTAGTGCACCACGTTCGTTGAGGGTAATAAATGGATCACTCGCAATTTGCTCAGAGAAGCGTGTGCAACGTGCACAAAGAACGCAACGTTCGCGGTCTAGTAATACCTGTGATGACAAATTAATTGGCTTTTCAAATGTGCGCTTCTTGCCTTCAAAACGTGACTCTGCTTGGCCATTACTCATCGCTTGATTCTGAAGTGGGCACTCTCCACCTTTGTCACACACTGGGCAATCAAGTGGGTGATTAACAAGCAGTAATTCCATAACTCCCCGTTGCGCTTTTTCTGCGACATCAGAAGTAAGTTGAGTTTTAACAATCATTCCTGGTTCTACAGGAATGGTGCATGAAGCTTGTGGCTTTGGAAATGCGCGGCCATTAATTTCGATATCAACCAAACATTGGCGACAAGCACCAACTGGATCCAACAGTGGGTGATCACAGAAACGTGGGATTTGAATTCCAAGTTTTTCAGCCGCACGAATAACAAGAGTTCCCTTTGGAACGCTTACTTCGAACCCATCGATTACAACTGTAATCATGTCTACAACTTCAGTTGTCTGTGATTGCGTAGTTGTCATTTCGCACCTGCGCTAGTGAAAAGTGTTGAAGCAACAGGATCAAATGGGCATCCCTTGCCTGTTACGTGTGCGATGTATTCGTCGCGGAAATACTTAATTGAAGAAGTAATTGGACTTGTTGCGCCATCACCGAGTGCACAGAAAGAACGACCCATGATGTTGTCACACAAATCTAGAAGCTTTGCGAGATCTTCTTCTGAACCAGATCCATTTTCAAGATCACGAAGAATTTGTACGAGCCACCATGTGCCTTCGCGACAAGGTGTGCACTTGCCACATGATTCGTGCTTGTAGAACTCTGTCCAGCGAAGTACAGCGCGAACAACACAGGTTGTCTCATCAAAGATTTGAAGTGCTTTTGTTCCAAGCATTGAACCTGCTGCTGCAACACCTTCGTAATCAAGTGGAGTATCTAAATGTTCATCTGTAAATAGTGGAGTTGATGATCCACCGGGTGTCCAGAATTTAAGTTTGTGACCAGTACGAACTCCACCTGCAAGATCAAGAATTTCACGAAGAGTAATTCCGAGTGGTGCTTCAAATTGTCCAGGGTTATTTACGTGACCAGAGAGGGAGTAAAGAGTCATTCCCTTGCTCTTTTCAGTTCCGTACTTTTGATACCAATCTGCACCGTTAGCAATAATTGCTGGAACGGATGCAATTGATTCAACGTTATTTACAACTGTTGGACGTGCATACAAACCAGCGATTGCTGGAAATGGTGGACGTAAACGTGGTTGTCCGCGGAAACCTTCAAGTGAATCAAGGAGCGCGGTTTCTTCGCCACAGATGTATGCGCCTGCTCCAACGTGGAGAACTAGATCAATTCCTTTACCAAGATGACCAGCTTTGTATGCATCTTCAATTGCTTGGTTGAGACGACGAACTACGTGTGTAACTTCGCCGCGAATATAAATAAATGCGTGTTTAGCGCGAATTGCATGGCAAGCAATGATGCAACCTTCAATAAGAACGTGGGGATTAGCCATTAACAAAGGAGTGTCTTTGCATGTTCCTGGTTCGGATTCATCTGCGTTGACAACTAAATAGTGTTCTTTGTTATCGCCTTGTGGAATAAATCCCCACTTCATTCCTGTAGGAAATCCTGCTCCACCTCGACCACGTAATCCAGAGTCTTTTACTAATTGAATAACTGCATCAGGATCCATTGCTAGAGCTTTTGCTGAAGCTTTGTATCCACCATTGCGTGTGTAGGCATCAATTGTGAATGAATCTTTTTCATCCCAATGCGCTGAAAGGACAGGTGTGAGCTTTGACATTGCTTATTTACCTTCCTTTGCTAATTTCAAACCGAGAAGAGTTGGTTCGCCTGCTTGTACGCCTTCATTTGCACGACCATCGTTAATTCCTGCGAGTACTGCAGAGTTCTCTTTCCATGTAGGAAGTGACTTTGGTCCACGAGTTGGCGGTGTTGGATTTCCTTGACGCATTGAATCAACTAAATCTTTAGAAGACTGAACAGTCTGGTTGTCATAGAACTCCCAGTTCGCCATGACAACTGGTGCATAGTCACATGCGGCGTTGCACTCAATGTGTTCGAGTGAAACTTTTCCATCTGCTGTGACACCATCATTTTCAATACCTAAGTGCTCTTTAAGCCCAGCAAAGATTGCGTCTCCGCCCATTACTGCGCACAAAGTATTTGTACATACGCCCACGTGATATTCGCCCACTGGCTTGCGCTTGTATTGAGTATAGAAAGTAGCGACCGCAGAAACTTCTGCAGTTTCAATTGTCAGAAGCTTTGCAATTAATTCGATACCTTCATTTGTAACGTATCCAGCCTTTGATTGTGCATAGTGAAGTAAAGGCATGATTGCAGAACGGCTACGTGGGTAGCGCTTAATAATTGAATCCATTACGGCAAGATCTTGATCAGAAAACATTAGCGATCAACACCTCCCATAACAGGATCAATAGATGCAACAGCACCGATGATGTCGGCAACCATGCTGCCTTCACACATTGCAGATGTTGATTGCAAGTTATTAAAAGATGGTTCGCGGAAGTGCATGCGATATGGACGAGTTCCGCCATCAGAAACAATATGTGCACCGAGTTCGCCACGTGGTGACTCAACTGCTGCATAAACCTGTCCCGCTGGAACGCGGAAACCTTCAGTAACTAATTTGAAGTGATGGATAAGTGATTCCATCGATGTGCCCATAATTTCGCGGATGTGATCAAGTGAGTTGCCGAGACCATCGCCACCCAGTGCTAATTGAGCAGGCCATGCAATTTTCTTATCTGCAACCATGACAGGTGCACCAGCAAGTTTGTCGATCTTGTCGCAAGCCTGTTCGATGATGCGAAGTGATTGCTCTAATTCGTTCATACGAATTAAGAATCGACCGTACACATCGCATGTATCGGTAGTGACAACATCAAAATCATAATTTTCGTAACCGCAATATGGTTGTGTCTTGCGAAGATCCCAAGGAAGACCAGTTGAACGCAATACCGGTCCTGTGATTCCAAGAGTTGTACAACCTGCAAGGTCCAGATAACCAATACCTTCGGTGCGCTTCATCCAGATTGAATTGCCAATCAAAAGAGTTGCGTTGTCTTTAAATGCTTTACGCATCTCTTTTACAGTTTCGCGAATCTTTTGTGTGGCACCTGCTGGAAGATCTTGTTGAACTCCACCTGGGCGGATGTAAGCCATATTCATGCGCAAACCAGAGATCATTTCGAAGATATCTAGAACTCGTTCGCGTTCGCGGAATGCAAAGAACATTGGAGTAATCGCTCCGAGTTCGAGTGCGCCGGTACCGAGTGCAACCATGTGTGAAGAAATTCGATTGAGTTCCATCATCAATACGCGAATTGCTGAAGCGCGTTCTGGAACATCGTTAGTAATTCCAAGAAGTTTCTCTGTAGCTAAGCAATATGCAGTCTCGTTAAATAGTGGAGACAAATAATCCATGCGAGTTACGAAGGTAACGCCCTGAGTCCAGCTGCGGTATTCGATGTTCTTTTCGATACCTGTATGAAGGTAACCAATTCCGCAACGAACTTCGGTAACTGTTTCGCCTTCTAATTCAAGAACAAGACGGAGCACGCCGTGAGTTGATGGGTGTTGTGGACCCATGTTTACAACGATGCGCTCTTCTTTAGTTGCACCAATTTCTGTAACGAGTTCGTTCCAGTCGCCGCCTGTTACAGAGAAGACTGTGCCTTCTGTAGTTTCGCGTGATGATGAATATGGATCAATAAATGTTGTCATCGGTATGACCTGCGCTCATCAGGTGCCGGAATCGTTGCACCTTTGTACTCAACTGAAATTCCACCCAGTGCATAATCTTTACGTTGTGGGTGACCTTGCCAATCATCTGGCATCAAAATTCTTGTAAGCCCTGGATGTCCGTCGAAGATAATTCCAAACATGTCAAAGGTTTCGCGTTCGTGCCAATTGTTTCCTGCCCAGACTTCTACAACGGACGGAATGTGTGCATCGTTATCTGGAACTGAAACTTCAAGGCGAATGCGGCGATTATTTGTAATTGAAAGCAATGGATAGACCGCATGCAATTCGCGACCAGTTTGTTCTGGATAGTGAACTCCTGAAACACCCATGCACATTTCAAACTTAAGTGAATCGCGAAGAATCTTTGAAACTTCTACAAGTTTTTCTCGCTTTACGTGAAGTGTTAGTTCGCCGCGATCAACAACAACGCGTTCGATTGCATCTGAAAAACCAGGGTATGCACGCTCTAAATCATCTGCAACATCATCAAAATAAGAACCGTACGGGCGCTCACTTGAACCAGTTGCGGCAGGAGTGCGTACTAATCCGCCGTAGCCAGATGTATCTCCTGTGCCAGCTGCACCAAACATTCCGTGATCGCTCATTTAGGCAAGCAATCCCTTCATTTGGTGAGTAGGAAGTGCGTTGAGTGCAGCTTCTTCTACTGACTTAATGACTGCTTCGCGATTTGGTCCGAGCTTCTCGTCGTAAATGCTTGTGTGCAATTTAAGAATTGCATCCATCAACATTTCCGGACGTGGTGGACAACCTGGAAGATAAATATCAACTGGAACTACGTGATCTACGCCTTGAACAATTGCGTAGTTATTAAACATTCCGCCTGAAGATGCACATGCACCCATTGCTAGAACCCATTTAGGCGCTGCCATTTGATCATAAATCTGACGAAGTACTGGAGCCATTTTATTTGAAACGCGACCAGCAACAATCATGAGATCTGCTTGACGTGGTGATGCGCGGAAAACTTCCATACCAAAGCGTGAAATGTCGTACTTTGCAGCAGAACCAACAGCCATCATTTCAATTGCACAACAAGCAAGACCAAATGTTGCTGGCCATAATGAGTTCTTTCGCATGTAACCCGCAAGTTTTTCAACTGTTGTGAGAACAAATCCGCTTGGTAATTTTTCTTCTAGACCCATGATTAATCCCAATCCAATCCGCCGCGGCGCCACACATAAGCAAAAGCTACGAAGACAGTTCCAATAAAGATTGCCATTTCAACTAGTCCAAAGAGTCCTAGTTGATCAAATGTCACTGCCCATGGATAAAGGAAGACAATTTCAATATCAAAAATAATGAAGAGCATCGCTGTTAAGAAGTACTTAACGGGGAAACGCCCACCTTGAATTGCAGATGGTGATGGTTCGATTCCGCACTCATATGCATCTAACTTCGCTCTGTTGTAACGCTTTGGTCCAGTGAGTGCACCAGCTGCAACTGAGATGACCGCGAAACCGAAGCCAATGGCTCCGATAACCAAAATCGGCACGTATGGGTTAGATGCGGAAGTCATGATGGCTAAATCCTAGGGTGCCCAACAAGTACTTTTGACCGCATCACGAGTTGATAGCTCTGTGAACTGCGACAACCCCACCGCTTAGATTGCGCCAACCCACTTGAGACCAGCCGGCTTGGGCAATTCGGGCCGCGAGCGCCGCCTGATCTGGCCATGCCCTAATGGATTCGGCGAGATAAACATAGGCATCGGGATTTGAAGAAGTTTTGGATGCGATCGCTGGAAGAGCCTTCATTAAATAATTTATATAAATAGTACGAAATGGTTTAAAGGTTGGGGATGAAAATTCTGCGACAACAAGTGAGCCACCTTTTTTAGTAACTCGTTTTGCTTCGCTTAGTGCTTTATCCATATCTGATGTATTTCGTAAACCAAAAGAAATTGTTACGACATCAAATGTTTCATTTTCAAATGGCAAGTTAAGTGCATCAGCTTTTGTAAACTTTAAATGTGGACGAGCGCGTCGACCTGCTTCAAGCATTCCATCTGAAAAATCCGCAGGAATAACATCTGCGCCAGCTGCGTGCAATGGTTCAGAACTTGAACCAGTTCCGGCGGCAAGATCAAGAATTTTCATTCCTGGTTTTGGAGCAATCGTGGCTGTAGTCGCTTTGCGCCATCTCTTAGTCTGACCGAGGCTCAAAATGTCATTAACTAGGTCATAACGCTTGGCAACCGCATCAAACATCGCGGCTACTTCGGCAGGATTTTTATCCATATTGGCGCGGGACATAGGCTTATTCTGCTTGAGAGTAGGCTCATCCACAACTTCAAGAAAGGGCGCACGAGATGACTATCGCAACCACCACACTACGCACCGCAGTTTTCCCGCGAAGCACTGTTCTCACAAGTGCTGGCTTTGTAATTGCTGGCGTTGCATTTCTTTCGTTGCTCGCGCAAATTGCAATTCCTGTTCCTGGTTCACCTGTTCCTGTGACAGGACAAACTCTTGGAGTTTTATTACTCGCCACTAGTTATGGCGCAACACTTGGAACAACAACTTTTTTTACATACTTATTAGTTGGCGCACTAGGTGCACCTGTATTTGCAAATAGTGGTTCTGGCATCGAACGTATTGTTGGAGCAACTGGTGGATACCTAGTTGGCATGCTTCTAACTTCGGCTCTGCTCGGATATTTAGGTGGTCGCAAATGGGATCAAAAGTTTAAGACTGCTCTGCCTGCAATGTTGATGGGCAGTGCTCTTACTTTTGGATTCGGTCTTTTCTGGCTTCACGAATACACCGGCAAAGATTGGGCATGGACAATCTCTGCAGGCTTTACGCCATTTGTTATCGGTGAAATTCTCAAGATTGCAATTGCTGGAACTTCACTTCCACTTATCTGGCAATTTGTTCAGCGAAAGATTTCATAAGAAAAACAACGTATGCCTTCCCTTATTCCTGTAACTACCGTGCGCCTTGGCGAACATCTGCCACTTTTAGAGTTGTTGCCGCAAGGTGATAATTTTTCTTGGGTACGTGGTGGCGATGGAGTTGTTGGTTGGGGAATATATGCAAGCACAACCGTTAAAGGGCCGAACCGCTTTAACGATGCCCGAACTTGGTGGCACTCACAACTAGAGAAATTCGCAATTACAAATAACGTCCAAGGAAGTGCAACTGGACCAATTCTTTTTACCTCTTTTTCATTCTCTCCAGATGAAGAGTCTGTGCTAGTTATTCCAAAAATCATCGTAGGAATGAATAGTGGAAACTCTTGGATCACATGGGTTGGTTCTGATTCGCAACCTAAACTTCTAGATGCAGCAGAAGAAATCCCAAATCCAACTCTTACGTGGAGTGACGATGATTTGGCTAGTGAGCATTGGATTACGCGCGTTGCACAAGCAGTAGCCAAGATTCATAGTGGTGATATTGAAAAGGTTGTTCTAGCCCGCGATCTCACAGCAAAAGCCGCTAATTCAATTGATGAACGTGTGGCTCTGCGAAAACTCTCTGCAACATATCCATCTACCTGGGTATTTAGCGTTGCAGGTCTAATTGGTGCGACTCCCGAATTATTGCTTCGCTTAAAGCGCGGAATGGTTACATCTCGCGTACTTGCAGGCACGATCAGTAAATCCGGTGATGACGCACGTGACTTAGCACTAGCAGGATCACTTGCTCGATCATCAAAGGACCTTGAAGAGCACGAATACGCAGTTCGATCTGTTGCAGATGCGCTCGAACCATTTTGTTCTTCTACAAATATTCCTGAAACACCATTTGTTCTTCACTTAGCAAACGTCATGCACTTAGCAACAGATGTCACTGGTGCGCTCATTGAATCAAAGAGCAATGTCGATGTCTTTACTCTGCTTAATCAACTTCATCCTTCAGCTGCAGTCTGCGGAACTCCAACAGATAAGGCAGCCAAAGTAATTAGTGAAATCGAAGGAATCTCTCGTGGGCGCTATGCCGGACCAGTTGGTTGGATTGATGCGCGCGGAGATGGAGAACTAGGTATTGCACTTCGCTGCGGACAGATAACTAATGATTCAATCCGTTTGTATGCCGGATGCGGAATTGTTGCTGGTTCAGATCCTGAAAAAGAATTAGCAGAGAGTGAAGCTAAATTTTCTGCAATGAAGAGTGCACTTGCTTAATTAAGTCAGCGTTGCTTTCGCGATCTGGCATCTGTGCAATAACAATTCGAAGACCATCTATTGGTTGTGACAGTTCCTTTTCCAATTGATCAACTGAATTAATCGTGCTGGTCTTGACCTTAAGTGCACTGGCAATTGCCGATAAATCTAAATCGTGTGGAGTTCCGAAGATACTTTCGAATCCATCTGATCCACGGTGCGCAAGTGTTGAGAAGATTCCGCCACCATTGTTATCGACAACAAGAATGAGCAAGTTTGGTTTTTCGGCATGAATTAAACCTGTGAGATCGTGAAGAAAGGAAAGGTCGCCGAGTACTGCGATCGTTGATGTGCGCGCACTGGCAACTCCAATTGCTGTTGAGATATTTCCATCTATTCCTGCAAGTCCACGGTTGGCAAATGTTTCAATGCCTGTGCGTGCGCTGGCAAAGGCTTCGATATCGCGAATTGGTCTAGAGGATGAAACAAATAACGTTGTCCCGTTTTTGATAGTCGCAGCAACAGTTCGAGCTAATACTGGTTCTGACCATTGAGTAATTTTCTCTAGCTCTTTGCCCGTGCGCTCTGAAAACTTCTGCCACTTTTCTAGCCACTCTGCATCGGCTGCATTTGTCTCCAGAGTTGGGATCTGAGTGAAGCGTTTGTCTGCATTGCGATCTGTATCAACGGTTGCGATTCTTGAATCGATAACGATGTTCTTATCTGCAGATGCTATGAAGTTATTGATTGAGCGCGAAAGTGTTGTGCGTCCAATAACAATGGCAGTCCGTGGAGTGAGCTCTTTAGAAATAGAAGTAGCGGCTAAGAATAAGGACGCATGTGCGATGGAGTTCTTAAGCGATAGCGGATCTTCGCTAATAACAGGCCAGCCAAGTTGCTCGGCAAATGCATTAACTTCTTCTGTGCCAAATCCGCCACGATCATGACCAACAATTAGAACTGCTCGTTCGCTCTTAACCTTTAACGTACTCGGTGCTTTTGTAGATTTAACATTGCGTGGAGCAACTTTAATTTCATCTAACCAAGTTGAATCTGAATCAGCTGCAAGTGGTTCTTCGAATTGAATATTTAAATGTACCGGCCCGCTTGCCAATGAATACAGTGGCAACTCCATTGGAAATACCGCACCTGAGATATCGGCGAAGTAGCGAACAGACTTTCCAAAAATGCGAGCTTGTTCGGTTGTTTGGTTTGCACCAGTTTTACGCAGACGTGCTGGGCGATCTGCTGTTAAAACTAAGAGTGGCGTATTTGTGTGATGTGCTTCTAAAACAGCTGGATGATAATTAGCAACAGCTGTTCCGCTTGTGCAGACAATAGGAACCGCTCGGCCACTCGCTTTTGCTAAACCAAGTGCGTAGAAAGCAGCTGTTCTCTCATCTATACGTGTGTGTAGCTTTATTAATCCTTTTTGTGATGCTGCAAAGAAAGCGAAACTCAGTGGGGCGTTGCGAGATCCCGGCGAAATTACTACATCAGTAATTCCGTTTTCAATTATCTGGCGAACAATGACGCGTGCAAGCGATGTGGTTTCACTCACCAATGCCACCCCATCTCGCTAATAATTTCATCCGCACCTGCACTCCATGTTTTACGAACCCGATCTTGCCACCATTGCGACCGCTCTGCACTTGCTTCAAACTCAATCATTGCCGCTTCACTTGGCGTGACATCTGCAACGCGCATCTTTCCGCCTTCAATTGGAACGTTTGCAATATCTGATGCAAGTAATTGACCTGTTGCCAATCCGCATGCGAAATCCAAAGTTGGCAGTGCGCCGGCAAGACGGATTCCATGTCCAATACCAACTGCGCTTTCAAGTGCACTAGAAACCACAACTGGCAATCGGTGGTGTACTGCCAATGCAAGGCTGCGTTCAATTCCACCAAGGGGTGCAACTTTTAAAACCAAAATGTCGACGGCATCTTCCAGATCTAAATCAAATGGATCTTCTGCTTTTCTAATTACTTCATCGCCCGCAATTTTTACAGGGACCATGCACGCAGCTTTAAGTTCGCGGAGCTCCTCCAGCGTTGAACATGGCTGTTCGATGTACTGCAATAAATCTTCATCAAATGAATCATAAAAACCATAGATAAATTCGAGTGCTTCTTCAACTCCCCAGGTGCCGTTGACATCTAATCTCAGCGCGGCGTTTGGCAAAAATTCATTGACGAATTTAATGCGCGCTAAATCTTTTTCGGCTCCAGAACCCACTTTGATTTTTACTGTTGTTACCCCTGGATACCAAGACAGAATGTTTTCTACTTCTGCACGAGTATCCACTGCAGGCAATGTCGCATTGATATCTATGTACTTTCGAGTGGCTTTTGCGCGAGGCTGTGTTGCACCTTCAATAGCGCTAATCAACCAAGGAATAGATTCGTTTTCGTCATACTCAATAAATGGTGAAAATTCTCCCCATCCAGCACTACCTTCAATAAGTGCAACTTCGCGTGTATTGATTCCACGAAAATCAGTTCTTGTGGAGAGCGAAACTACTCGAAGGTTATTGAGGATTGAATCGAGCATTTAAATTATTTATGGACGCTTAGGGAATTGACCAAAATCAGGTGCGCGCTTTTCTTTATAAGCATCGCGACCTTCTTGGCCTTCTTCAGTCATATAAAACAGGAGTGTTGCATCGCCAGCTAATTGTTGTACACCTGCAAGTCCATCATCTGCAGCGTTCAAGCTTGCTTTGAGTAAACGCAGAGCCAGTGGAGAGTTGCGCAACATTTCGCGGCACCAAGAAACTGTTTCGGCTTCGAGATCAGCAACTGGAACAACCGTGTTTACTAATCCCATAGCGAGCGCTTCTTTTGCATCGTATGAGCGAGTCATGAACCAAATTTCGCGCGCCTTTTTCTGTCCAACATTTGCAGCGAGTAATCCAGAACCGTAACCACCATCGAATGAACCAACCATTGGACCTGTCTGGCCAAAGAGTGCGTTATCGGCTGCAATTGTTAGATCGCAAACAACGTGCAAAACATGTCCGCCGCCAATTGCCCAACCAGCAACCATTGCAACAACTGGTTTAGGTGTACGGCGAATTTGTACCTGTAAATCTAAAACGTTAAGGCGTCCAATACCTTGCTGTGCAAGTTTGTCCTCTCCGAGATAACCATCGTCTCCGCGAACACTAATGTCGCCACCTGAACAAAACGCTTCGCTACCTTCGCCAGTTAAAATAATCACGCCGACTTCTTGGTTATCGCGTGCTAATGAGAATGCACTCTGCAATTCAATAATTGTTTGGGGACGAAAGGCATTGCGTACTTCTGGACGGTTGATGGTGATTTTTGCGATGCCATCAGCAGCTTCGTATTTAATATCTATGAAATTTTCTCCACCTGGTGCAACTTTCCATTTAGGAATGTCACGGCTTCCAAATTCACGCTTGATTGGCTTACTCACGAACCCTCCATCAGACATCACTACCGATACAAGCGATAGCCTACGCGGGCAATGGACACATCTTCACATCGAGAAGTGCGCACCCTCGGGCCCACGCACACTCTGCCCGATTATGTGAGTGCGCTAGAAAAAGCCCTCACTGCAGATGGCCCTGCCCTTGGATGTGGCCCAGTTCATTCCACATCTGTGCGATCAGATATTTCACTTCTTGTTGCAACGAGTGGAAGTACGGGAACCCCGAAAGAGATTGCACTTACTGCTGCTGCGCTTACAGCAAGTGCCACTGCGTCAAATAAATTTCTCGAAGCGGCTAAAGGCGATACATGGTCATTGTTGTTGCCGCTGACTCATATTGCAGGCATTAATGTTTTGATGCGAGCAATGCAATTAGGAACAGAGCCCGTTGATCTGCGCAATCATGTTGGCTCATATCCACACGCAGATTTCACCGCGATTGTTCCTACGCAACTATTTAACGCACTCAATGAAAATTCAGATCTGTTAAAACATCTTCAAGGCGCCAAAGCGGTTCTAGTTGGTGGTGCATCTCTATCTCAAGATCTTCGCGCACAAGGTGCTGCTGCGGGAATTAACATTGTTGCGACATATGGAATGTCTGAAACTTCCGGTGGCTGTATTTATGATGGCGTTGCACTCGATGGAGTTGCATTTGAAATCGCAAGCGATGGGCGTATCAAAATCTCTGGTCCCGTACTAGCTGATATTGAAAAAGACAATGGCTGGTTCATCACCCAAGATTTAGGAAAAATTGTGGATGGAAAACTCCAGGTTATTGGAAGAGCTGATGATGTAATTATCAGCGGCGGTGAGAACATTTCACTCAGTGCCATCGAGGCAGAGATAAATAGAAAGTTTCCGAATTTATTAGTTGCTGCGTTTTCAACCCCAGATAGCAAGTGGGGTCAGGCTTTACATATTGCTGTTCAATCTACAGATGAAAAGATTAAATCTGAACTCTCAGATGTTCTCGTACAAGCAATTGGCTCTCATGCAAAACCAAAGAGTGTGTTGCTCCTTGATAAACTTCCGCAGATTGGCATCGGCAAAATTGATCGTATTTCTCTAGCAAAATTGGTGAGTGAGTAATGAATAAGTGGATTGCAGGTGCTCGCCCAAAGACACTTCCTGCAGCTATTGCACCCGTTGCAGTTGCAACCGCTCTTGCCGGTGAAAGCTGGGATCCAGTATTGGCACTGCTTGCATTGCTCGTAAGTTTGGCGCTTCAAGTTGGCGTTAATTACGCAAATGACTATTCAGATGGAGTTAAAGGAACTGATGACAATCGAATCGGTCCAATGCGCCTTGTTGCAAGTGGCGCCGCACCGGCTCATCACGTAAAAAGCGCTGCGTACATTGCACTTGGCATTGGCGCAGTAATTGGGTTAATTCTTGCTCTACAAACTTCACTCTGGCTTATTGCAGTTGGTGCTCTCGCAATTGCTGCAGCATGGGGATATACAGGTGGAAAGAATCCTTACGGTTACTTTGGATTCGGTGAACTAGCAGTCTTTGTTTTCTTCGGTTTAGTTGCAACGATGGGAACGTACTACGCACAAACTGGCGAACTCACTCTTAATTCACTTCTTATTGCTATTCCAATGGGTTGCCTCTCATGCGCATTGCTAGCAATTAATAACCTGCGAGATCGCGCAGCAGATGAATTAGTGGGCAAAAGAACTCTTGCTGTTCGACTTGGCGATTCCAGTGCTCGCAAGGCATTTATTTCACTCGTACTAATTGCCCACATCAGTGTTCTCTTTTTAGTTCAACCGTGGACCCTGCTCACTCTCCTGCTACTTCCAATGACCTTTTCCCTGATTAAATCTGTCCGCGCTGGCGCACAAGGAGCCCAGCTGATTCCGCTTCTTGGCAAAACAGGCAAGCTACAACTGCGCTTTGCAATCCTGTTATCCCTCGGTTTGTTGCTCTCTTAGAAAAGCGTAGAATTAACGCATGCTCCGTTACTTACCAATTCTGCTAGCAGCGGCTGTCACTTTGTACGCATTTATTGATTGTGCGCGCACCGAACAAGAATTGCTTCGTGGTTTACCAAAGTGGGCATGGTTGTTAATAATTTTTTTCCTGGGCATATTTGGCGCAATCGCTTTTTTGATTTGGGGACGTCAACGCAGACAAGGTCCAAGTCGCGGCGGACGAGGCAGAGTTATTGGGCCAGATGATGACCCAGATTTCTTACGTAATCTTTAAAACTTATAAACCAGAGTACGTGTGCTTTCCAGTTCCCCAGACATTTACGTAGACGTAATTAAATAAGAATGTAGATCCAGCAAAAATACATAGCCACGCTGCTCTACGTCCACGCCAACCAACTGTTACGCGTGCGTGTAAATATGCAGCGTATGCAACCCAAGTAATAAATGCCCAGGTTTCTTTTGGATCCCAGCCCCAATATCTTCCCCACGCACTCTCTGCCCAAATTGCTCCAGCAATTACTGCAAATGTCCAGAGCGGAAAAACAAAAGCAACAAGACGATAAGAGAGTTGATCAAGTGTGTCTAGTGAAGGCAATCGTTTTGCCCATGGTGCTCGTTCGCCTTTTCTCTCCATTGAATCAAGGAATAAGAATGCACCGGCAATAACATTTGAAAGTAAGAAGATTCCGCCAGAAATAATCGCAGCAGCCACGTGAATAACGAGCCAAGTTGATTTAAGTGCAGGTACCAGTGGTGCACTCGGTACATATAAAACCGTAACTGCTGTGCCGAGTGTTAGTAATACAGAAATAGAGACAAACAAACCTAGCCAGCGAAGATCGTATTTACGAAGTGCACCCAAATAAGCTCCAGTAAATGCAAGTGCTCCTGTAATTGAAAACTCATACATGTTTCCCCATGGGACACGTCCTGCAGAAATTCCGCGTCCCACAACACCAGCTAATAAAAGTAGGAATCCTAAAATCATCATTGCTGTAGCAATACGAGCGATTTTTTCAGTGCGGGTGTAATCAAAAGTTTTTGTACGTAAATTTCCTTTAGCTGAATCAGCTAGATGTGGCGCGCGAACAGCAAAGGCTGTTTCATAAGTATGCGCAATAAATGCCAGGGCAAAAACACCCATAGACGAGTACACCAAATAGTTGGAAATGTACGCCCATGTTGTAGACATTTACTCTGCTCTCCCTAAAGCTCGTATTAGTTGTGCAATTTCAATTTCAAGTCCAGGTGCTGCATTTTTTGCTAAACCTGCGACTTGAATGTTTTTCTTTGTAACACTCACCCAAATTCTGCGTCTGCGCGTAAAGAGCGAAGCAAGTAATCCGAGTATGGCAACGATACTGCCAAGCAGCGCATAACTCTTGCCGGGATCTTTGACAACCTGCAGGTTGACCCACGGAATATAAGTTTCAAATGTGATGGAGCCCTCTGCAAATTCGTACGTCTCTCCTGGTGCAAGTGACTTAAGTCCTATTTTTGTCAGAGTATCCGTATCAATTCGGTAGACAGATTGTGGGCGCCCATTATCTAAACCAAGGTCGCCGGTCCATGCACCTAAGAACAATTGCGGATCTAGTGCCTCCGGAAATACAGAGATGCCGCCACCTTCATCTGCGCGACCAATAGTTGGAAAGAATGAACCAACAAAACCGAGTTGGGGAATTGCATCTGGAACTTTAATTGCACCCGTTGAAGTTAAATTCGAATCTTGTGGCAAGAATGGAACCGGACCTTGGAATGCAACATTTCCAACAGAATCTCTTACGGTAACAATTGGTGAATATCCATTTGCTTGCAGATAAACACGTGTACTTCCAAAAGAAAGTGGGCTATTTACTTTAACAATTTTCTTAACGGGTGCTGACTCTGGAGTGTCCTTGACGGTGACTGACAATGTGTAATCTTCAGGCGCATTCGTTACAGGATTATATTTGCCAACGAATTTATCAACTTCGATTGAAAATGGCTCTAATGATTTTTCGTTAAATAATTTGCCGAAGGAGAGAGAATCAAAAGTTGTTGGTGTATTTATGAAGCGTTCACCAACATTAACAATTGCATCTCCACGCATACCAAATAGCGATCCGAAGCTAACGCCGACAAGGATTAAAACAAGGGCTAAGTGGAAAAATAAGTTTCCTGTTTCACGTGTGAAACCTTTTTCTGCTGAAATCGAGCCATCTAGTTCGCGAACTCTAAATCTGTTCTTCTTAAACCATGCCCGAGCGAGTTTGAGTTCATCCCCTGTGCCTTTCCACTCTGTGTGATGTTCCATACGAGAAAGATTCTTAGGAGTCAGCGGTGGCAATGCTCGTGAAGCTTTGTAATGTTCGAATGATCGTGGAAGAACACATCCAATTAGTGAAATGAAAAGCAGAATGTAAATCGCACTAAACCAAGGCGATGAGTACACATCAAAGAGTGAGAATCTTTCATACCAAAGCGCCTTCGTTGGTGAGGTGGCAAAGACATCGCTCACGGCAATCGGATTTTGTGAACGTTGTGGAATAAATGATCCAGGAATAGCTGCAACACCAAGCATCATTAACAAAACAAGTGCGGTGCGCATGCTTGTGAGCTGTCGCCACATGAAACGTAAAAGTCCTACTGTTCCAATCTCTGGCGTATTTTCACTCATTTAAATCACCGGAATAAAATCTGAGATCCATGAGCGCATCTCGTTATTAAAACTTCCCCACAAACCAAATACTTGAGCAAGACCAATAAGAATTAAGAACACTCCACCGACTTTAGTAATTAGATCTCCGCGACGAACCAGGAACTTTCTTAAGTTTTCGGAGCGATCAAAGAACAATCCGGATGCGATAAATGGTGCGCCTAATCCGATGCAATATCCGAGAGAGAGAATTGCGCCACGCATGGCACTTGATTCTTGAAAGGCGAGAGTTTGAACTGCTCCAAGTGCTGGACCAATGCAAGGTGTCCAGCCAACACCAAATAAGAATCCAAGTAGCGGTGCTCCAACTAATCCAAGAGTTATGGGCATCTTTGCACGATACGTAGGAGCAAATGGAAATACTCCGATGAAGATTAATCCGAGTGCAATAGTGAAAATTCCAAGAATTGATGTGATGAGTTTTTCATTAGCTGAAACATAAGCACCGAAGCCACCAAAGAGTGCACCGTATGAAACAAAGAGAACACTAAAACCTAAGACAAATAGCACTGAGCCAAGAAGGACTCGTCCACGACTCTTTGAAAATCCTGCTGCATATGAAATATATCCAGGAACCAAAGGCAGAACACATGGGGATAAGAAAGAAATCAAGCCAGCAAGAAGTGCAATAGGAAAGGCTGTAATTAAGTAGCCATCCAAGATTTGCTCCACAAAGAACTCTTTCATTCGGCACTCACCTTTTCAATGAGTTCGCTAAGGGATGCAAAAGTAACTTCGCCAGAAATTCGTGCCGCTACATCTCCCCGCTTATCAATAAGTACTGTTGAAGGAATTGCATTGGCAGGCAGTGATTTTCTAAATCCAATTAAAACTGAATCATCGATAAGTGTTGGATATGGCAGAGCAAAACGGCGTGCAAAAGCTTCGGCATTTACAGGATTATCACGTGTAAGAATTCCCATGAATGCTACGTCTGTGTACTTTTCTGACAACGCTGCAAGAGTTGGTGCTTCTGCGCGACAAGGTGCGCACCACGATGCCCATACATTTACGACAGCAACTTGACCAACATTAAATGTGTAATTCTTTCCTGAAAGTGTCATGCCAGAGAGTGCAGGTGCTGCGATGCGATCTGATGGTTTTATATAAGAAACACTTCCATTGCCGGATACAAAACTCTCTTCTGCAATCGATGATCCACCGCCACCGCAGGAAGAGAGTGCAAACGCCATTAATGGCACAAATAAAAAGTTTCTAATTTTCATTTCTTTGGGGGCAATAAATGAGCAGCGGGTTCTGAGTAACTAGTTCCGCTAATCATTCCGTCGTCGTCAAAATGAACACTTGTAACACTTGCTAAAGAGCATTCGCGTTTACGTGGATCGTGCAAAAGTCTGCGACCTTCGATTGCGCTTCGCAGAATCCAAATTGGAAGTTGATGAGAAACAACAATTGCATCTTTTCCTTTAGCCGCATCACGCGCTGCAAATACAGCAGCAAGCATTCGGTTTATTTGTTCATCGTATGGTTCGCCCCACGAAGGTTTCCATGGATTCCATAAGTGTTTCCACGCTGATGGATGCTTTAAAACACCATCACCAATTCCAAAAGGTTTTCCTTCAAAAATATTTGCAGCTTCAATTAACCGTTCATCGGTTGTGATTTTCATGTTGTGTGCAGCCGATATTGGCGCTGCTGTTTCTTGCGCACGTTGTAATGGTGAAACGTGTAAAGCACCTAAATCAATTCTCTTTGACCAATCACCAAGTGTTGCTGCCATCTTGTGGCCACGTTCTGAAAGTGTCCAACCAGGTTGACGCCCATAGAGGATTTTCTCTGGGTTATGTACTTCGCCATGTCTGACCACATGTACCGTCGAACTCATCTGCTAAGCATAAAGCGTCATAAACCAACTCTTCTCGCTAAGGTTGTGACATGGCGCTCACACCGAACCGAGTTGCCTTTTTCGATGTAGATAACACGCTTATTCGTGGATCCACCCTCTTCTTCCTTGGAAAAGGAATGTATAAACGTGGGTATTTCACCAAGACTGATCTTTCGCGTTTTGCATTTGCCAATTTGCGTTTTCGTTTAACTGGCAAAGAAAAGCAAGATGAAATTAAAAGGTTTCAAGATGCAGCTACAGAATTTATTGGTGGGCACGATGTTCTAGAAATTAAGAATATTGGCCAAGCTATTTATGATGAATATGTGTCGCCAGCTTGTTGGCAAGGCACAATCAATATTGCACAAAAACATCTAAACGCCGGAGAAGAAGTCTGGCTCGTAACTGCTGCGCCAGAAGATATGGCTATTTTGATTGCAAAAAATTTAGGTTTTACTGGCGCACTAGGTAGTAAAGCTGAAGTTCGCGATGGAAAGTACACCGGAGCAATGTTGGGCAAGTTATTGCACGGAAAAGAAAAAGCGGTTGCCATTTCAGCTCTTGCAAAAGAAAAAGGGTTCGATCTTTCCGAGTGTTATGCCTACTCTGATAGCCATAATGATTTTCCTTTACTTGAAGCTGTTGGACATCCCTCAGCGATTAATCCTGATGCAATTTTAAGTTTGCGTGCACTTGCTGAAGGTTGGCCTATTCACGATTTTCGTAGAGCACGCTTTATCATCAAAATAATTGGCCCAACTGTTTCAAGACTCGCTGCTGCTGGTATTTGGTTGGCACCAGGCAGGCGTTCACGCTAACTCGATTTCACAGCACCAACTAAACCCCTGTAATGTAGGCAAGTTATGCAAATGCGTTCATTTACCGACTATCTACGTTCCGTAGATGACGCTGCCCTTTTGGAGCTCTTCACTTTGAGAGCAGATCTCATCTCACCTGTTCCATCAGATATTGCATCCCTTGCAGTGCGCGCATGTAGTGCGCCGAGTCTTGCAAGAGCAATTGATGCTCTTAATCAATGGCAATTTCAGGTTCTCGAATCATGCGCTGTTATTAATGAACCATTTAGTGAAAAACAAGTTGTTGCAGTTACTGAAAAAGCTGCAGTTGAAGCACTTCCAGAGTTAATTGCCCGCGGATTGGTTTATCCATCTGAAGATGGAATGCGATTGCCAAATTCAGTGCGTGAAGTATTAGGTAGTGAAATAGCGGGCCTTGGACCTGCCAGCATGGCAAAACTAACTTTAAAGAAATTAGATGATGCACCAGATTCAGCTAAGAAAGTATTAGAAAGACTCATCTGGGGACCACCACGTGGAAGCGTTGGCGATATTAAAAATCCTGGTCCAGGTGTCACGTGGTTACTAGAACAAAACTTTATGGTTCCACTAGATCAGCGCACAGTTATTCTTCCCCGCGAAGTAGGTATTTATTTACGCGGCGGCAAAGTGCACAAAGAGCGTGAAGTCACGCCGCCAGAAATTAAGGGCAGCACGCGGGATGCAAAGAGTGTTCAACTAGCTGCAATAGCCAACGTTGCAACTGTTTTGCGTTGGGCTGATGAAATTCTCGAGTACTGGGCGCAAGAACCAGCAGATGCACTTCGTGCAGGTGGATTAGGTGTTCGCGATTTAAAGATTATTGCAACTCATATGGGTATTGATGAAAACTGTGCAGCATTCGTTGCAGAACTTGTTTATCTTGCAGGGCTTGTAACCATTGATGCCGATGACAAAATCTTGCCAACAAATAATTTTGATATCTGGCTGACTCAAAAACCATCTGTGCGATGGCAAGCAATTGCTGCTCCGTGGTTAATTACTTCACGTGTCAGTGGATTAGTCGGTCGTGCAGAATCTAAGAACACAGCAGCTCTTGGTCCAGAACTCGACCGGGTAAACGCTGCAAGTACTCGCGCTTTAGTCCTGCAATTATTGGCTGAGAACAAAAATATTGCACCAGATGTATCAAGCTTTACGCAACGGGTTAAATGGTGCGCACCATCAAAGCGAAATCCAGGATTACAAGAAGAGATGGTGCAGTGGACTCTTCGTGAAGCAGAGTGGCTAGGAATCACTGGCCAAGGCGTAATTTCTAAATACGGACTGGGTTTCTTAGCTGGTGATGATCTAGAAATTATTGATGCTGATCTGCCACAACCCGTTGATCACATTCTTATCCAGAGCGATAACACCGCAATTGCGCCAGGACCGCTCGTGCACGATGTTGCTGCAGTACTTGCAATCATTGGTGATATCGAAAGTCGCGGTGGTGCAACTGTTTACAGATTTACGGATGCAACTATTCGTCGCGGATTAGATCACGGTAAAACTGGCGATGAAATCATCGAGTTCTTGCGCAAGACTTCTAAGACGCCTATCCCACAACCTTTGGAATACTTAATCGCTGATGTTGCTAAAAAGCACGGTCGCCTGCGCGTTGGAAATACTTCATCATTTATTCGATGTGAAGATCCCGCGCTAATTACTCAGATCATTAGCGACAAGCGTTTAGATATTTTGTCTCTTCGCAGAATTGCTCCTGAAGTAATGATCTGTGACATGGACGCCCACGACGTCATGAACGTTTTGCGTAGCGCAGGATATTTACCGGCTGCAGAGACAAATAATGGAATGTTGCTTACGGGGCCGCGCTCTTCTCGTGCGCAATCAAAGCCACGTCCACCCCGAATTATCGGCGAACTAGAAATTCCAACTGATGCTGCACTGACAGCAGCAATTCGCTCGATTCGAGTTGGCGAGAAATCTAGTCATAAGCAGAGCACACTTCGAAATATTGCAAACAACGCACTTGGTGCCCTGCCACGTACAACTGCAAATGAAACGCTTGATATTTTATTGAAATACATCCAAGAGCAACGTTCGCTTTCAATTGGTTATGCAGATAACAACGGATCTGTATCTCATCGCATCATCGATCCACTGAAAATCTCTGCTGGTTCACTTATTGCCAGAGACCACGGAACAGGCGAGATGCAGACATTTAGAATTCCGCGTATTACGGGGGTTGCACCGCTATGACAAGCGAGAAGCAAGGCGAATACGGCAGACTTAACCCTATGTTGGCAGCCCTTGAAGCATTGGTGAAGTGTGAGTCTCCTACTGAAGATCTCAAGGCGTGCAATGACGTTGTTCGTTTAGCAAGTGATATTGCAACGCGCGTTCTTGGAACACCAGCAGAAATTCGCCAAGTAGAAGGTCGTCCTGTTTTTTGGTGGGGCGCTGCAAAACCAGATGTTGTTTTACTTGCACATCTCGACACAGTGTGGCCGATTGGTTCATTCTCACCGCTGTGGCAAATAGAAGGCGATGTACTTCGCGGTCCTGGCACATATGACATGAAGGCTGGATTCGTTCAAGCGCTCTTCGCACTTAAGGGAATTACTGGTTCGGTAGCACTCGTCGGAACAACAGATGAAGAAACCGGAAGTCATGCCTCTCGCAAACTCATTCAAGATTTAGCATCGAATGCAAAAGCTGTTTTAGTTTTAGAAGCAGCAATTGATGGCAAGGTTAAGACTGGCCGCAAGGGCACTGCGATGTATCAAGTACATGTACATGGACGCGCAGCTCACGCTGGCCTCGAACCTGAAAAGGGAATCAACGCAACGGTTGAAATCGCACATATTGTTACTGCGCTAGCTTTCTTAGAAAATAAAGAGAAGCAGACAACTGTTGTTCCAACTCTTGTAAAAGCGGGAAACTCAACAAACACAGTTCCTGATTATGGTGTTCTAGATATTGACGCTCGTTCGTATTCAACGGAGGAACTCAATCGTGTTGACGCAGCAATTCGCGCACTTGTTCCGCTGCATCCAGAAGCACGCATCGAAGTCACAGGTGGATTAAATCGTCCACCACTAGAGACAACATCAACCATGGAACTCTACGAACGCGCAGAAAAAGTTGCTGCACGTATTGGTATGCCACCACTTGGTCATGCATCAGTCGGCGGAGCAAGTGATGGAAACTTTGCTGCGGCTGCCGGTGCGAAGGTTCTAGATGGACTCGGCGCAGTTGGCTCTGGTGCACATGCAACCAATGAATGGGTAAGCATTAAAGCTCTCGAAGAACGCAGCGCTTTCTTACATGAATTCATTAAGGATTTACTCAATGACTGATGGACCACTGATCGTTCAGAGCGATAAAACACTGCTCTTAGATATCGATCATACGATGTCCACTGAGTGTCGCCGTGCGATTGCTCCCTTTGCAGAGTTAGAGCGCTCCCCTGAACACATACACACCTATCGCTTAACAAATTTAGGTTTATGGAATGCGCGTGCTGCTGGGCATGACGCAGAAATGGTTATCGACACTTTAATTAAGTATTCACGTTATGCGGTTCCGCACTCAATTCTTGTCGATGTTGCAGAAACAATGTCTCGCTATGGGCGTCTGCGACTAGAGGCGGATCCAATTCATGGATTAATCCTTGTAACAACTGACACTGCAGTTCTCGAAGAAGTTATCCGTGCAAAGAAGATTGCACCACTGCTCGGTGTTCGAATTGATAATGAAACTATTGCCGTACATCCAAGTCAGCGTGGACAGATCAAACAATCTTTATTGCGCCTGGGTTGGCCAGCAGAGGATTTCGCTGGTTACGTTGATGGACAAGCGCATGAGATTGAACTGAAGCAGACGGATTGGAAGATTCGTCCATATCAAGAGTTAGCAGCAGAAGGATTTTGGCACGGCGGTTCTGGCGTAGTTGTATTGCCGTGCGGTGCTGGAAAAACAATTGTCGGTGCAGCAGCAATGGCACACGCAAAAGCCACAACGCTCATTCTTGTAACAAATACAGTTGCAGCACGTCAATGGCGTGAAGAGTTGTTAAAGCGCACAACGCTTAATGAAGATGAAATTGGTGAATACTCAGGAGCTAAGAAAGAGATTCGCCC
>BJFT01000005.1 GCA_014190015.1 Actinomycetes bacterium | reverse complement strand
TGAAGAGCAAACTTGAGAATCAAAATATTTCATTACCAGTTGCTGAAGCAATGCCACCTACAACTAAAGATCAATTAGCTAAATGGGCAGAAATGCAAGTAACTACTGGTGAAATGGCTAAAGACTACGCAGATCTATACATCTGGGAACATATGAAAGGTGCAGCCAAAGCTGGCGTAGGAAAAGAAGCTACCTATTCAGAAGTTTCTGGAATGTACATGGGCGCGCTAAAAGGTGGAACTGCTACTCCTGAAGAAATTGCGAAACTTGGAGATCTTCGCCAAACATTATTTATGGGTAACACATTGCGTGGACTTCTTCTTGAAGCCTATGCATTCGGAACACTCGGAAACATTGCAGCCATTGCTGCACTTGCTTCACTAGTTGGAGGCATCTTGCTTCTTCTTCTATCAATCGCGGGAATAGTACATATTCGTCGCACTCCTGAAGAGGCGACGATTTGACCCTCAACTCTCCGTGAGGGAAGTAAAAACCCCCCTGGCTTTTGTCAGGGGGGTTTTTCTTTTTACCGAGAGTTTTAAATTAATTAGCGATCAATCTTTCCTGAAATAAAATCTTCAGTCCTATCGTGCGCTTGTTCATCTGTGTACTGAGTTGGAGGCGTCTTCATGAAATAGCTAGAAGGTGAATGAAGCGCTCCACCAATCTTGCGATCTAGACCAATCTTTGCGCAGCGAAGCGCATCGATGATTACTCCTGCTGAGTTTGGTGAATCCCACACTTCAAGCTTGTACTCAAGATTTAGTGGAACATCTCCAAAAGCACGGCCTTCGAGGCGAACGTAGGCCCATTTGCGATCATCAAGCCATGGAATGTAATCAGAAGGTCCGATGTGAACATTCTTTTCACCAAGGTCGTGATGCAATTGTGAAGTTACAGAGTTTGTCTTAGAGATTTTCTTTGATTCAAGACGGTCACGCTCGAGCATGTTCTTGAAGTCCATGTTTCCACCAACGTTTAATTGGTAGGTACGATCTAAGTGAACACCGCGATCTTGGAACAATTTAGCCATGATTCGGTGAGTAATAGTTGCTCCAACTTGGCTCTTAATATCATCGCCAACGATTGGTAATCCCGCATCAGCAAACTTCTTTTCCCATGCTGGATCTGATGCAATAAAGACTGGAAGTGCATTTACGAATGCGCACCCTGCATCAATTGCACACTGCGCATAGAACTTTGCTGCAACTTCTGAACCCACAGGTAGGTAGCAGATAAGAACATCTACTTGCTCTTCCTTGAGAACTGCAACAACATCTACAGGAGCCGCAGATGACTCTTCGATTGTTTCGCGGTAATAACGACCTAGACCGTCATGAGTTACACCGCGTAGAACTTCAACGCCTGTCTTATCAACATTTGCGAATTTGATTGTGTTGTTTTCGCTCGCCCAAATGGCATCTGCCATATCTAGGCCAACTTTTTTCTTGTCTACATCGAAAGCTGCAACGAACTTCACATTGCTAATGTGGTAACCGCCCACAACAGCGTGCATAAGTCCTGGAATCTCCTGGTCGCGGGCAGCATCCTTGTAATAGGTCACGCCTTGAACTAGAGAGTTAGCGCAGTTTCCAACGCCAACGATTGCAACTCGGATATCGCCTTTACCGGTTGTTATTTTCACTCTATTTCCTCTCGGTTTTGATCATGTCTTCCAGCCAGTCGATTTCTCGCTGTGCTGATTCCAAAGAGTGACGACGCCACTCTTCGAGATACTTATCGATTCCAACTGGAGACTTTTCGAGTTCTCCGCGCAGAATCTCTGCTTTCTCTTTCAACCGACGGTGTCGGCCTTCCAAAATCCGGACGCGATTCTTAGTCGAAGTTGGACCGAAGAATGCGAAGCGAATTTCAAAACCTTCGTCTTCCCATGTATCTGGACTGACAGTTTCTGCCAAAGTTTCAAAACGTTTCTTGCCTTTTGTTGTGATCTCATAAACGATTCGCGAGCGCCGAGCTGTATCTGCAACTGAGGCATCAATGAGTCCGGCTTCCATCATTCTTCGCAGTTGTGGGTACAAAACTGAAAATGAAAGTGCGCGGAAAGGTCCGAAAATTGCGGACATCCGCTTTCGCAATTCATAACCGTGAAGAGGGCTCTGAGATAAGAGGCCGAGGAGTGCAAATTCAAGTGATTCACTTCGCGAGCGCATAGGACGGTCTCCTCTCAGGTGCGGAAAAATCAACTATCGGTTTATATATCGATTCGATATAACGATGCGATAGTTAACCCGATACTGCCCCGCAATGCCAACTCGCCTCGCTAGCCCCGGAGATATTCGGCGTGGCGTACGCCGAGGTAAGTGCTGGCTCAGACTTACCCTTGTTGACGGCCTTCCCCGCCTCTTCAGGGCGTTTACCCCGCCCGTATACGGAAGGAACACTATGTCCCTGCTCTCATGGAAACTTCACGGCAATGGAAAGAACATTGCTCACGGAGATGTCGTATCCACAGATGAGCGCCTCACATGGCCACGCACAATCGGCGTTGGTGTGCAGCACATTGCTGCAATGTTTGGTGCAACTTTCCTCGTCCCAATCATCACTGGCTTTCCGCCAACTACAACACTGCTCTTCTCCGGTATCGGAACTCTTCTATTCCTCATAATCACTCAGAACAAAGTTCCTAGCTACCTCGGTTCATCCTTTGCATTCTTAGCGCCAATTGCTGCCGCACAAACAGGCGGCGGAATGAGCGCAGCTTTGGGTGGCGTTGTTGTTACAGGTTTGATCCTTGCTGCTGTCGGTTTGATTGTTCGCCAAGCAGGAATTGGTTGGATTAACTGGCTCTTGCCTCCTGTTGTAACAGGAACAATTGTTATGGTCATCGGACTAAACCTTGCAGGTGCGGCTAAAAACAACTTCGTAGCTGGTCCAATGGTTGCGATTATCACTCTGGCATCTATTGGTGTTGTCTCAGCAGTATCACGCGGTTTCCTTAATCGCATAAGCATCTTTGTTGGTCTAATCATTGGCTACGTAGTTGCTCTGGCAATGGGCGATGTGAAGACTGATGCAATTAGTTCAGCATCATGGGTTGCTTTGCCATCATTTACAACACCAACATTTGATTCAAAAGCAATCGTTCTCTTCTTGCCAGTTGTTTTAGTTTTGATTGCAGAAAATGTTGGACACGTTAAATCAGTTTCTGCTATGACTGGCAAAAATCTTGATGACCAAATGGGTAATGCCCTGATGGCAGATGGACTTGCAACAACACTTGCAGGTGCAGGTGGTGGATCAGGTACAACGACATACGCTGAAAACATTGGCGTAATGGCTGCTACACGCGTTTACTCAACTGCTGCTTATTGGATCGCAGGCGTTGGCGCAATCCTTCTATCTCTGTCACCAAAATTTGGTGCAGTACTTAGTGCAACACCAGTAGGCGCACTTGGTGGCGTTGGAGTTGCTCTATTCGGAATGATTGGCGTTTTGGGCGCGCGCATCTGGATTGATAGTCGAGTTGATTTCTCTAACTCAACTAATCTCTTGATCGCAGGTTCTGCTCTCATCATCGGTATTGCAGATATCTCTTGGACTCAAGGTGATTACACATTCAACGGAATCATTAACGCAACTTTGGTTGCTGTTGTTGGTCACCGTGTCTTAACTGCACTATCAAACTCGCGTAAGTAAGTAAGATAAAACTATGGTGATTCCATCGCGGCTACCTGAATACATCGTGGCCGCGATGGTAATCATCTTGGCGCCAGGTCCAAGTGTTTTGTTTGTAATTGCTCGAGCTATTGCTTGGGGCCGAAAGACAGCCGTTTTTACAGTCGCTGGAAATGTCACAGGTGCTTTTGCACTTTCAACACTTGTGGCGGTCGGATTAGGTCCAATACTTCAAAGATCAGATCTTGCATACGCCGCTATTCAATGGGGCGGCAGTTTGTATCTTATGTACTTAGGAGTAGAAGCAATTCGGCAGAGAAAAATTCACGCTGAAGATATGCGCAACCAAGGAGATGCTGCACCTGGAATCGCACGATCTATGCGCGATGGGTTTTGGGTTGGTGCGCTTAATCCAAAAGGGTTAGTTTTTTACGCTGCTGTGTTGCCGCAATTCGTAGATCGCGACAGAGGTAACGTCGCTCTGCAACTAATATTTCTCGGAGCAGTATTTTCAATCTTGGCATTTATCTCAGATGGCACATGGGGCTTGTTGGCCGGAACTGCGCGGCAATGGTTAGCCACTGATGCCAAAAGATTAGAGAAACTACGCGCAACAGGTGGAATAGTGATGATAATTCTTGGAATATCAGTTCTAATCGCGGCAATTGTCAGTGATTAGCGAGAAGATAGATTCATGAAAAAGCCAGCAGCGCCCGCGACCGAATTCATCTCACCATCTGATCTCACATTTGGTTTATCTACATGCAAAAGATGTTTATGGATCAAATACTGGTTCAAGGTAACGATGCCTGGAGCGTTTCCATTGGTAGGGACTTTGGCTGATTTACAAGAGAAACATTTTCGCGGTGCATCAATGCAGGACATCGACCCATCGCTTCGTCCAGGAAAAGTTACACAGTGGGGTGGCTGGGTAAAGAGCAAACCAATGAAAATCAATGGTTTTGAAACTAGATGGCACATTCGTGGCAAGTACGACTTAGTGGCAGCCAATGAAGATGGCACTGTTGCACTTATTGATTGCAAAGTTTCAGATAGCTCTCGAGATAACGGCGAGTTTTATGCACCTCAACTTGAGGCGTATGCACACTCCCTGGAAAATCCTTTGCAAGGCAATGCCGTCAGTGTTGCAACCATGGGATTACTCGTATGGAATCCAAATGCAGCTTTTGATATCAAAGAAAAACAAGGATTTTTTGCTGCTCAGCATTACTTGCCGGTCGAACGTGACGAAGCTCAATTCATGGCGCTAATCGAAGATTTAATTAATGTCCTAGAAGGTGACTTTCCTGATGCGGGGCCAAAGTGTCCAACCTGTAATTATTTGGTGCAACGAAGAGAACTAGAGAGTTAATCCTCTGATTCATCCTTTAGTTCATCTTTTCTCCGACTTGCATAAATATCTACATACTCTTGACCAGATAACTCTTGAATCTTTTTCATGATTTGATCTGTAACATCACGTAAATACAATAAATCAGATGAGTCGCCCTCAAAAAACATCGGCTCTCCAAAGACCATTTTCACGCGCATAATCTTTGGAATAACTTTTCCTGTTGGTTGAATCTTTTCTGTGTTAAACATTGCAACAGGAATAATTGGAGCGCCAGATTCAATTGCTATACGTGCAATTCCAGTTCTTCCTTTATATAGACGCCCATCTGGCGAGCGAGTCCCTTCGGGATAAATACCTAAGCATTCATTCTTTGCTAAAACCTGTAACCCGGTGATGAGGGCAGCTTCGCTTCGACGTCCACCGGAGCGATCAACTGGAACTTGCCCCAATGCAATAAAGGTTAACTTCTTGAGCAATCCCTTAGGTCCAGGTGAAGTGAAATATTCAGATTTGGCGAGGAAAGTTACTTTGCGAGGAACAACGAGAGGCATAAAGATTGAATCGCTAAAAGATAAGTGATTGCTGGCGATGATTACTGGACCATTAGCCGGAACATTTCGCAGACCTTTTACCTTTGGGCGAAAAGCCAGCATTAGAAATGGAGTCAGGAATGCGCGGAGAACCCCGTATGGAAGATTATTTACATTCATCTTCACTCCGCTCTTTCTAGAAATACACTCGAAATGTCTGCTCCTAATTTAGTGGATACCTGCCACTGTGCCACTATTTGAGCGTGAGCGATACCCCAGCACCAAAGGATCCAAGCGATGATGAGATGGATCTCATCAACTCAGAGTTTGAATCTATGGTTGCTGGTTTGTCACTGGATCAATCCACACCAAATACATATTTAGATGATTTGGAAAAAGCTTCCGCTCTCGATGAGAACCACTTTCAAGAACCAAATCCATCGTGGCCAGGATTAAGAAATTTTATTCAGAGTGCTCGCATTGCGATTAAACGATGGCTACGACATGAAAACAACCGAGATGACGGAGTGGAGTTGTAATGAGTCAAGAATTTAAATGGGGAATTCTCGGCACCGGTGGAATCGCCCGAGCTTTTGCTCGTGACCTAACATTTCTAAACAATCACATCGTTGCAGCTGTTGGTTCCAGAACTAAAGAGAGTGCTGAAGACTTCTCGATGGAATTTCCAGGTTGTGCTGCATATGGCAGCTACGAAGAACTTGTTGCAGATCCGGATATCGATGCTATTTATGTTGCAACTCCACATCCAATGCACGTTACACATACTGTTCTAGCACTTAATGCAGGTAAGCCAGTTTTGTGTGAAAAACCATTTTCAATCAATTCCTCAGAAGCTCGTCAGATGGTTGAAGCCTCGATACATAACAACGTAGCTCTACTTGAAGCAATGTGGATGCGTTTTTTGCCGCATATTTTCGATGTTCGAAAAATTCTTGCCAGCGGTGTGCTCGGCGAAATAATCAGTGTCACTGCAGATCACGGTCAACGTTTAGCAGATCAAGGAATTCCTAGATTAATCGAACCATCTTTGGCAGGTGGCGCACTATTAGATCTTGGAATCTATCCGGTTTCATTTGCGCACATGGTCCTGGGAGTTCCGACGAGTATTCAAGCTGCGGCTGTTATGACAGATAAAGGTGTTGATGCATCCACATCCATGCTCTTTACGTATGCATCGGGCGCTCAAGCAATTCTTTCAACAACAATGATTGCGCAGACACCATGCCGCGCAGTGATCTCTGGAGTAAACGGTTGGTTAGAAATAGATCGAACTTTTTATAACCCCGCAAGCATGCGTGTTCATTTGTATGAAGGTGGAACGACTGAATATCCAATTAGCTATCAGGGCCATGGTTTACGTGAGCAAGCAATTGAATTTGAAAGAGTTGTTCGCAGCGGAAAATACGAATCTGAGCATCTAACTCACAAACACACTTTAGAAATAATGGAGTTGATGGATCAGGTCAGAAGCAAAATTGGATTGAAATACCCATCTGAATGATTAGCGTCTAGCTAAGTCAGATACGCCAATTAGCCCAGCTTTATTCCCAAGGGCTGCTGAAATAATTTCTGGATAAGGATGCTTGCCTGCAAATGGCATGTATCGAGCGACTGCTTCGCGAGTTGGCTTAAGCAAGATATCTCCTGCATCGATTACTCCCCCGCCGATGATTACACAACGAGGATCAAGAATTACGCTGAGTGATGCAATACCCGCACCCAGCCATTGCGCTGTCGTATTAAATGCTGCAAGTGCTACCGGATCGCCTTCGCGAGCTGCATCTGTGACTGCAGTTCCGGTTAATCCATTAACGCTTCCATCACCGCGCGCTAATAAGTTTCGCGCTAATTCTGGACTAGCAGCAATTGCTTCGCGTGCATGGCGCAGCAATGCATTGCCGGAGGCGTATTGTTCAAAGCATCCACGTGCACCGCATCCACACAAATGTCCCTCTGGAACTACACGTAAATGTCCAAACTCTGCAGCCACTCCAAATGCTCCACGATGAAGATCCCCGTTAACAACTAATCCTCCACCAATACCCGTACCAATAGTTAGCAACATGACGTGATCTTGATTCTTGCCTGCTCCAAACTTTGCTTCACCCCACGCTGCTGCATTGGCATCGTTTTCAATTATTACTGGCAAGCCAATTAGTTCGCGCAATTCTTTATCGAGATTAACGCCATTCCAATCTGCAATATTTGGAGCAGCGAGCATTGTTTTTCGATCTGAAGAAACAAAACCTGCAGCAGATAATCCAACTGCTTGAATAGAGTGATCTGCGATTAACTCTTTGGCGAGATCTGCAATTCTCTGAGTAAGTTTGCGTCCACCTTCACGCGGGGTTTCGCTTCGAATGTGCGTGAGGACATTACCTTCAGCGTCTACAACTCCACCTAATAACTTGGTGCCACCAACGTCAATTCCAATAGTTAGCGACATAGGTGTCAGATACGAGAGTTAGTTTTCAGCGTGTTCTTTAAGTTGCGCGAGTGCTTGATCAATCGTCGCTTTCTCAGCTTTTGTACGCATCATCGCTGGAATTGGCATTGAAACTTCAACACCTAATTCATATGTCACTGAAGTTGTATCCGCATCGATTGCCTTAGTTATGTATGCGCCATTCATCGCAGTTAGGAGGTCTGCATCCTCGAGAGAAAATTCAAGACGATCTGGCGCTGCGCTCCAGTCGTAATTAAGCAGCACGCGGTCTTTCATCATTCCCGCATCAATAGAAACCTTGAGACTTGTCGCTCGACCTTGATTATCGGTGGCTTTAACTTCTGCGCTCTTAATCGCAGTTGACCAGGTGGGATAGGCGGCCAAATCAAAGAGGATGGCTCGAACCGCATCAATTGGTGCGTCAATCGTGATTGTTGAAGTGCTTAATTCGCTCATGGGCACAGGCTACCGTTAAGTAACCCCTCTTCCACAAAATAACCCGTTCGCGCTAGCGTTAGCCGCATGAACGAGATCTCAATCCCGGCCATCGTGCCAATTGCCAGCGCTGGAAACCTCACAAACCTTGTATCTGAACGTGCATGGTTTGAACCTGAACGCATCATGCTCTCACGTCCACTTGGAGACGGTTGGCAAAGCGTTACTGCTAAAGAGTTTGAAGCTGAAGTTCGCGCCACTGCGAAAGGACTAATTGCTTCGGGTATCAATGTTGGTGATCGTGTAGCGATTATGTCACGTACGCGTTACGAATGGACGATTCTAGATTTCGCAATTTGGTATGCCGGTGGTTGTGTCGTTCCAATTTATGACACATCTTCTGCAGAGCAGATTGATTGGATTCTAAATGACTCAGGATCTGTTGCGATTATTGTTGAAACACCTGCTCTTCGTGATTTAGTAAAAACAGTCCAACCAGCACATACAAAGCGCGTATGGACAATGACAGAAAATGTCCTTGCAACTCTAGAATACGACGGCGCATCGATCAGTGATGAAGAGATAGAAAAGCGCAGAAATTCTCTGGTCCCTGAAACACTGGCGACTCTTATCTATACATCTGGAACAACTGGAAAACCAAAGGGCGTACAGCTCTCACACTCAAACTTCTTATCTGAGTGTGGAAATGTTGTGCAAGGTGCTAGCGATTTGTTCTTAAAGCCTGGTGGATCAACATTGTTGTTCTTACCGGTCGCACACGTATTCGGGCGCATGGTTCAAATTGGATCAGTTGCGGCAGGATTACATTTGGCACATTGCAGTGATCCTGTTGGTCGTTTGCCTTTTGATCTAGCTTCATTTAAGCCAACATTCGTTCTTGCTGTTCCCCGTATTTTTGAAAAGGTTTACAACGGCGCGGCAGCAAAAGCTGAAGCCGCTGGCAAAGGCAAAATCTTTAAAAAGGCAGCAGATATTGCAGTCGCATACAGCCAAGGTATTGAAAGTGGAAAAATTTCTACTTCACTACGTCTAAAGCACGGTTTATTCGACAAACTTGTCTATTCAAAGATCCGTACCGGTCTTGGCGGTCGAGTTGAAGCAGCTATTTCTGGTGGAGCACCACTTGGAGAACGCCTTGGGCACTTTTATCGTGGCGCAGGAATAACAATTCTTGAAGGTTATGGACTCACTGAAACAACTGCTGGCGCAACACTTAATCTCACTAACAAAATTAAGGTTGGCTCTGTTGGTCGTCCAATTCCAGGCACAACAATTAAAATCGCAGAAGATGGCGAAGTTCTTATTAAAGGTCCAATTGTTATGCAGGGGTATTGGAAGAATGAAGCAGCAAACGCGGAAGTTTTCTCCGGAGAACGTTGGTTTCACTCCGGCGACCTTGGCAAGTTAGATGATGAAGGATTCCTTTACATCGTTGGTCGCAAGAAAGAACTCATTGTTACTGCAGGTGGAAAAAATGTTGCTCCTGCCGTTCTTGAAGATAGATTGCGCGCTCATCCACTAATTAGTCAGTGCATGGTGGTTGGAGATAACCAACCATTTATCGCATCTTTGATCACAATCGATCAAGATGCGCTAAAAACCTGGATCACTGCGAATAAGAAAGATGGTGCATCCTTAGCTGATCTTGCTAATGATCCAGACCTAATTTCTGTAATTCAAACTGCTGTTGATGAAGCCAATAAAGCAGTGAGTAAAGCGGAATCAATTCGTAAATTCACTATTTTGCCTACCGATTTCACTATCGCCGGTGGACAACTCACAGCCAAACTCTCATTGAAGCGCCATGTGATTGGAAAAGAATTCGCAGCAGAAATTGCCGCCCTCTTTGAAAAGTAATTGACGCAACCTGAGCGAGTAAAAATCGCTCAAGAGTTACATGATGGAATCGCACAAGATCTTGTTGCGCTTTCATACTCGCTTGATCTCTTGCTATCTGAAGTAGATACGCCCGCCAGCACCAGAATCGAACTTCGTAAGTTGATCTTTTCCGTCTCCACGATGATCGAAAGAGTTCGCAGAGAAATATTCAATCTCCGCAGTGCTGATTTAAACGGGTTAGAAACTTCTCTTCGCACTTTGTTAGCAGAATTGCACACTTCCATTGAACTAAAGCTCGCTCTGGATGACTTCAGGCTCTCCGAAAGCGTGGCAATACAGATTCTTGCCATCTCTAGAGAACTTCTGCGCAACTCTGTAAAGCACTCTGGGGCTAGCGTTATAGAGATTACGATTGAACAAAGTGAGAATGGAAGCACTTACTCATATCGAGATAATGGAAAGGGAATCAATCCACTCATTCCCTCTGGTTTCGGTACTCAGGGTATTCGGGAACGATGCTTATCAATCGAAAGTGAGCTCACTGTGTCAACTAATGATTTAGGAACAAATTACTTAATTTCAATTCCTTCATGAAGCAACCGCTATCAGTATTAGTAATTGATGATCATGAAAGCGTGCGTGCTGGAATAAAAGCTGCGCTCTCACGAGCGGGTCATATTTGTGTTGGTGAAGCTGGCAGCATTTCTGAAGCCCGAGCACAAATTGCGCATACGAATCCTCAAGTAATTGTTGTCGACCTCTCTTTGCCTGATGGAAATGGTTTAGAAATAGTTCAATGGGCTCGTTCAATCTCGGAAAGAATTGGGATTGTCGTTCTCACACTCAATCCTGCGCAAGATTTCTTGCTCACAGTTATGAAATCAGGAGCAAGTGCTTTTGTTGAAAAAAGCGCTCCCCTTGCAGAGTTAATTTCGGCCATTGAACACTCATTCATCGCGCCTTTATCCTTTAGCGCGCAAGGAATTTCCCGCGTAATGAAGAAAGATCATGAGGCAAATGCTCTAACTACCCGCGAGATACAGGTTTTAGAAAAGCTCTCGGATGGTTTAAGCGCTAGTTCTATTGGTCTTGAATTATTCATTACGGAAGCAACAGTAAAAACTCACTTAGCATCTATCTATAGAAAACTAGATTCAAAAAACAGAATTCAAGCAATTATTGCTGCAAAGAAGATCGGTTTATTGCTCCACCAGTAACGCATTAAATTCTTTAGACCAAATATCCCATCGCCATTGATCGACAATCCAATTACGTCCCGCTGCCCCCATATGCGATGCGCGCTCGGCATCTCTACAGATTTCGACTATTGCCCTTGTAATCTGTTCAATGTTGGTTCCGTCAACACACAAACCAGTAACGCCTTCGAGTACCGCATCGGGTGCTCCCCCTGAATTACCTGCCACAACCGGAATTCCACAAGCACTGGCTTCAAGGTAAACAATTCCTAATCCCTCAACTTCTAATCCAAAAAATCTTGAGCGCGATGGCATTGCGAATAGATCAGCAGCAGATAAATAACTAGGCAATCTGTCATACATGATTCTGCCTGCAAAAGTAACATTTTGTTTAAGCGATAACCTCATCACTAGTTTTTCTAGGTGTTTTTTGTAAGGACCTTCACCTACTAACAGGAGATGCGCGTTAGGAATTTTTTTCAAGACCGCAGGCATCGCTTGTATGAGACTGTCTTGACCTTTTCGATGCACCAATCGACCTACGCTAATAATTATCTTTTTATCTTGTAGCCCTAATTCTTTTCTTTTTTGCATTGCATCCGGTTGAGGAATGAAGTGTGCAGTATCTATTCCCGGAGCGATTTTCACCATCTCTGTGGCGCTTTTTCTACTGAGAGCTTCAGAGATTGCCTGGCGGGTAAATTCACCCAAATATGTAAGGTGATCAACGTTCTTGCCAATTCGTTTAATAGCGAGCTTAAATGGAAAGATTTTCGCCCACCACACTTCATGACCATGAGTAAGTGCGATGATTTTTTTGACGCCGGATTTTCGTAACGAAGGGCTCATTAACGCAAGTGGGGCCGCAGCACCGAAAACTACGACATCGATGTTCTTTACTGCAACGATTTTTTTTGCGGCTCGTGTTACGCGCCAGGAAGGGAGCAAAATCTTGCTTTTATCGCGAACAACTCTGACTCCGAATTTATCTAACCATTGTTGGTCATATACAGAAGTGTCACCTTGTTGCGATGTAAAAACTGTGACTTCGTGACCCTTGATTCTCTCCAGTAATCCAATAACAAAAGTTTCGATTCCACCAGCGCGTGGACCAAAATCATTTGTTACTAGGAGAATTTTTTTATAAACGTTTTCCACCTCTAAATTTCTTACGACCCATATCCATGGTCGCTACCTTGACGCGGGATCCTGATCGTGGGGCATGAACCATTTTATTTCCGCCAAGATAAATTCCAACGTGTGAAATTGGCGAACCAAAGAAGACTAAATCGCCTGCACGCAGATTTGATCTACTGACAGATTTTCCATAACGAAACTGCGCGGCTGAAGAGTGTGGGAGAGAAACGCCCGCTGCTTGGAATGCTCTCATTGTCAGTCCAGAGCAATCCCACGTTGTCATTCCATCAGCACCAAAAACATATCGATCTCCGATTTGCTGGAGTGCATACTTCAAAGCAACACCCGCACGACCCGAAACTCGGTTCGCACTCTTGGCCGCCTCTAAAGAAGAAGCTTGATCGGCATTTTCTTGTTCTTCGGCCAAACGCGCCAAGCGTTCTCTATCTTCCTTTTTAAGTTGCGCGAGTAATTGTTCAGCTTCGGCTAATTTTGATTGAGCCAAGCGGGCTTGCGCTTGATACTTTTTTTGCGTGGCTGCAATAAGTGCAACTTTGTCAGCAACTGTCAGCGTTGTTGCATTGAGCCGTTGTTCAGCTGCTTCAAATTTATTAAGTTGAATGGATTTGCGACGTGTTAACGCATCTAGGGAACCGGCGGCTGATAGATACAGAGTTGGATCGGATGAAAAGAGAAGCTCGAGGCTCTGGCTTAATCCACCATTTTTGTATTGATCAATTGCAATTAAACCAAGTGATTTAGAGAGTTGGGAAACATTTTGACCTTGGACGGCTGCCTTTTGTTTAATCCCTGTAAGAGTTCTAGTCAGAGAAGCCAATTTAACTTTTGCTTCCTGGGCGCCTTCGGCGGCAGCCGTTGCATCCTCTTCAAGTTGACGAACCTTGGCTTGAACTTCAGCCAGAGTTGGAGCTCCTTGTGCTTCTGGAGCAAGGAGTAACGAGGAAATCAGCGCGCTAGTAAGCCCACCAATGATTGCCACTCGCTTGCCCATGAAATACATGGTTATGAGGTTAACCTGTCAGAAGAGCGCGCCTCAACCTCAAAAGCACCTACAAGCCTGAGAAATTGCGCAGAATGAGGGAATTAGGCGGGTGATTACCCCGTTTGGGCCTCATCATTTAGGGGCATGAATTTGAGCTCTTTACTTATTTCTCGTGATGCCAAAAGCGTGATGGCACCGATTATCTGTGGAGATATCTCTGATTTTGTGGGTGTACCAATAAAGAATGAGACGACGCACTCTGAACACTCAATATCTTTTTTAATACATGTATCGCAGTCAATGATCATGAGCCTTACGATAAAGATAGGGACTGACATTTACTTTCCGAGATAAAGGGGCCAGGCGTGAGCATCGTTGCCACAATCGTCGTAGGCGCTGATGGCTCAAGCACAATAAACGGATCTTCGTCAGAAGTAACCTCAGCTGCCGATAGGGCCACTTTCCTGCAACGACGCCGTCTTGTCGACTGCATCATCATCGGTGGAAATACCGCTCGCAACGAACCATATTCAAAGACTCCTGCGCCACTTGTCGTTGTTTCAAAACAAGAGCATCCTCAGCTGCCTTCAGCACACGTGTGGGATCTAGATCCTAAGGATGCCTTAACTAGAGCGCGCCAAGAATTCGGCGACAATATTCTTATCGAGGGTGGCGCTTTCTTTATTTCACACCTACTTGAACAAAATCTAGTTGATGTACTTGAACTCAGTGTTACTAATTCAACTGGTGGGGCAGATATCTTCGACTACAAAAAGTTTTTATCTTTAGCCCACAGGGTTACTGAAAAAGTTGTATCCGATACAACTTTTTATACCGCGGAGTTTAAGACGCTGAAATAAGAGCAACTCCAGTAACAGCTAAAGCTATGCCTACGTACTGGACTCGGTGTAAACGTTCGTTTAAAAACTTAAATGCCATCAAAGCGGTTACTACGGGATAGAGCGACCCAAGCACCATAACGAGTGAAACTA
This sequence comes from Actinomycetes bacterium, assembly GCA_014190015.1. Taxonomy (GTDB): domain Bacteria; phylum Actinomycetota; class Actinomycetes; order Nanopelagicales; family Nanopelagicaceae; genus Planktophila. The sequence continues at coordinate 44,597 of BJFT01000005.1, read as the reverse complement.
ATCCAAAATTAGTTGCTGCCCCGAGAAGTAAATTCGCAAGAAAATCAGAAACTCCGATGAAAACCAAAACTGGAATCTCTGATTTTTCAAATTTTCCAACGTTTCGAAATTTAATGACTAAGGCAATTGTAAAGATGAAGGTTGTTGCTCTCATCATGACCATTGTCATAAGCGCACTGGATTCAGAGCCGATTGACATAAAAGTTAATGCAGTACCAAAGCCGGCAGCAGCGCCAAGTGCTAGTAATATTGGCTTGGGAGATAAACCTTGAGAGAGTTCGGGTCCACTTGCACAAAATGCACCAGCCAATGCAATGACTACGCCGATACCTTGATTGCGTGTTAAAACTTCACCTGAGACGAGTGCAACTGTTAATGGAATTACAGCACTCAAAGCACTGATTGGAGATACAACGCCCATGCGCCCAGTTGATAAACCTGCGTACAAGCAAATCAATCCGATGTAACCCATCAAACCTGCGATAGCACCAGCAAAGAAATATCCACCATCTCCAAAAGCATTAGGTGGATTAGATCCAAATAATTCACCACTTAATAACACCAATGTAATTCCAAATAACAACCCAATTGCTTGCGTCATTCCGAGTACGACAATCGGCGCATATTTCTTGCTTAATTTTCCGCCGAAGAAATCAGCTGCACCCCATAGAGCGCTGGACAAGAGTGCTAGCAGTGAACCCATTAACGCAGAGTACAGCCCCGCCTCCCACGCAATTGGGATTGCGCGATTTAGAGTTAGCCAGTGGAATCATTTGAATTTGATAAGTTAATTGATCACTTACGTTCATTTACTCCACGGTCAGAAATTATTCTCGAGGAAGTTCCTGCTCCTCAGAAACTTGCTGCTTACTCCTTCGCTTTTTCAGCCGATGTAAGTAATGGCTTGCTAGGTGATGCTGAAGATGAAATCGCATCCGGACGCTTCGTACTCTTGCACGAACCAGGTGGACAGGACACCTGGGAAGGTGAATTCCGCTGCGTTACTTTTGTGCGGGCAGATGTTGATCTTGTTATGCAAGAGGATCCGCTATTGCCTGAGGTGGGCTGGAGTTGGTTCCTTGAATCAATTAGCAACGCGGGATGTGAATTCAACGCCCCAAGTGGAACTGTTACTCGAGTTTCTAGTGCATCCTTTGGAAAATTATCGCCACGTCATGATGAATCTGAAATGGAAATACGTGCTTCGTGGAGTCCAATCGTTACCGATCCTTGCGAGCTAATCAAACACATCGAAGGCTGGTGTAACTTGATTGCAGAAGTTTCTGGCTTGCCACCAATACCTGAAGGCGTATCTGCAATTACATCTGCTAAACGTAAATAGTTATGAGTGAAACAACGCCTGATGTTCATGTTGCTGTGCCTTTGCTGGCTCCAGCACAGGGAGTGCCGGATGTAATTGATACACCTGAAAAATTTGAATCCGCGCTAGTTCAGTTAAAAAAAGGTAACGGCCCGTTTGCCATTGATGCCGAGCGCGCATCTGGTTATAAATACAGTGCGCGTGCTTATCTAATTCAAATAAAACGCACTAATGGTGGCCTCCATCTAATTGATCCAATCCCATTTGGTCCAGGCCACGAACTCTTTATAAAACTCAATGATTTACTCAATACTGATGAAGTTATCCTGCACGCGAGCACCCAAGATTTGCCGTGCTTGAGAGAAGTTGGAATAAATCCCACTCGCCTATTTGATACTGAATTAGGCGGTCGCATTGCTGGATTACCACGAGTTGGATTAGGGCCACTTCTTGAATCATTAATGGGAGTCTCACTCGCTAAAGAGCACTCAGCTGTTGATTGGTCCACTCGACCATTGCCTAAAGAGTGGCTGAACTACGCCGCTTTAGATGTCGAATTGCTCATTGAATTACGTCAGAAGATTTATGAACTTCTCAGCGCATCCAAAAAATGGAAATGGGCTGAGGCTGAATTTGCATCCATTTTGATTGCACCGCCCGCTCCCCCACGGATAGATCCTTGGCGAAGAACTTCTGGCATGCACAAAATTAAAAAACGAGATCAACTAGTCGTTATAAAAAATTTATGGCATGCGCGAGATGAGATCGCACGAGCAAGCGATGTATCAAGTGGCAAGTTACTCAATGACGCGGCAATTATTGAGTTTGCAATTCATAAACCATTGACCAAAAAAGATGCAGAAAAAGCTCTACGTCCCATCGGCATGCGAGCGCGATGGCTTGAGAATATGCCTACATGGTTATCTGCAACTGAAACTGCGCTAAATACTCCTGAAGACGAATGGCCACCTATGAAATCTGGCGCCGCCACTCTGCCTCCACTTAAATTATGGCGGGAACGTTTTGCTGATAAATACGCACCACTTACACATGCACGTTTTGCTGTTGAATCTTTAGCGCAGGAGTTATCAATTCCTGCGGAAAATTTAATCTCTCCAGAAATCATCCGACGCATCTGTTGGGCACCGCCTGCTGACTCCATGCAGAACCTCAATGCCGAGGCCGTTGCTACAGCAATGCTCGGACTCGGTGCCCGCCAATGGCAGGTTGATCTCGTTGCCCCGCTTGTGGCAAACGCCCTTCTTGAGCGCGAACCACGAGAAATTCCGGCCGAAGAGGCCTCTGAAACGCTCCCTGAAACCCCCTGAATTACGCAACACTTGAGTTGCGTAAATCCAAACCCTGTTCTAAGTTATTCCCATGTTGAGCACATTCTTAATCGCGCTACGCGAGGGCCTAGAAGCCGCCCTAATCGTTGGAATCCTGGTTGCCTATCTGGTCAAAACTGGACGCAACCATTTACTGGCTCCACTGTGGCTTGGTGTGTCCGTGGCGATTGCGGCAAGTCTTGCTCTCGGTGGTTTCCTCTCATTCACATCTGCTGAGTTATCAGCTCGTGGTGAAGAGTTCTTCGCAGGTACAACATCGTTCTTAGCAGTTGGTTTCGTAACATGGATGGTTTTTTGGATGAAGCGCGCAGCGCGCGGATTGCGCGATGAACTTCATGGAAAAGTTGATGCAGCCATCGGTGCTGGGCGCACTGCTATTGCCGTTACAGCCTTCATCGCAGTTGTTCGCGAAGGCTTAGAAACAGCGTTATTTGTATATACAAACTTCAAAACTGTGGGCGCAGCATCATCAGCAACTGTGGGATTAGTCCTTGGTTTGGCGTTAGCTGTTGCACTCGGTTACTTGATCTACAACCGTTCAGTGCGAATTAATCTCAGCAAGTTTTTCCAAGTAACTGGCACTGCACTCGTCATTGTTGCAGCTGGTGTTCTCTCCTATGGAATTCACGAATACCAAGAGCTCGGTTGGCTTCCAGGTGTAGACGCTTATGTTTGGGATGTCACTAGCTGGATGGCTAAAGACTCGATCCTTGCCACGGTACTTGCGGGTTCAATTGGATTTGATACGACAACATCCTGGTTGCAGTTCATTGTTGCCGGCGCATACATCGGAGCCATTCTTTGGCTCTATCTCAAGCCTGCCCGAGCATCGAAGAAAGATCTGATTTCAGCCTAAATCTTTTACTTTTGTCTACTGACCAGTAACCTAGGAGCACCTAATACAGGAGCTCATAGAGAGAAGTTTTAGATGTCACGTTCAGTGGTTTTAGTAGATGCAGTCCGCACTCCATTTGGAAAAGCCGGAAGTTTATATGCCGGTACCCGCGCCGATGACTTAATCGTTCGCGCAATGCGTGGCTTGCTGGAACGTAATCCAAAGATCGCTCCAACTGACATTGATGATGTTGCAATCGCTGCTGCAACACAGAGCGGTGACCAAGGAATGAATATTGGTAGAAGTGCGACACTTCTTGCTGGGCTCCCAAATTCTGTACCTGGTTATTCAATCGATCGCTGGTGCGCTGGTGCCCTCACTGCAATGACAACAATTGCTGGATCAATTGCGATGGGTGCTTACGAAGTCGGAATTGCTGGCGGAGTCGAGCACATGGGAAATCACCCAATGGGCGAAGGCATGGATCCAAATCCGCGTTACCTTGCAGAAAAAATCGTCGAACAAGATGCACTTGCTATGGGAAACACAGCAGAACGTCTGCACGATCGCTTTCCAGCAATTACAAAAGAGCGCGCTGATAAATATGCACTCGGTTCTCAGGAAAAAACAGCCAAGGCTTATGCAGCAGGAACAATTCAGAAAGATTTAATCCCAACTGCAACTCGAAGTGCCGAACTTGGTTGGGGTATTGCAACAGTTGATGAACCACCACGTCCAGGTACAACTATGGAAGCACTTGCGGCCCTTAAGACTCCGTTTCGTCCTGCTGGTCGTGTAACTGCAGGAAATGCCGCTGGTCTAAACGATGGAGCGACTGTCTCCTTGTTAGCAAGTGAAGAGTTCGCAAAAGAAAAAGGACTTTCAATTAAAGCTCGTCTTGTAACTTTTGCTTTCGCTGGAGTCGAACCAGAAGTTATGGGTTACGGGCCGGTTCCTGCAACTGAAAAAGCTTTGAAGAAGGCTGGCTTATCAATTTCAGATATCGGTCTATTTGAAATCAATGAAGCATTTGCTGTGCAAGTTCTGGCATTCCTCGATCACTTTGGAATTGCAGATGATGACCCTCGTGTTAATCCAGTTGGCGGTGCAATCGCTGTTGGACATCCACTTGCATCTTCGGGTGTTCGCTTAGCTCTTAATTTGGCTCGCGGCTTCGAAGAACATCCAGAAGTACGTTACGGAATCACAACAATGTGTATTGGACTTGGTATGGGCGGAACAATAATTTGGGAAAACCCACACTTTACGAAGGGTGCTAAGTAATGACTACTTCTGTAGATCTAACACTTCCAGAAGGTGCTCCTGAAGAAGTCATCACTCATGCAATCCTGCGCCCAGTTGATCTCACACCATTTGGATTTAAGGGCACGCTTGCTTTAATCACTATGGATAACGGATTGGATCACACCCGTCCAAATACTTTCGGCGCACAATCACTTGCAGCGCTTAATGAAGCAATCACAGCAGCGATTGCAACCGCCCCGGCTGCAATTGCAATCACTGGAAAGCCATTTATTTTCGCTGCGGGAGCAGATTTATCTGCACTGGCATTTCTAAATAAACGTGAACAATCATTAGCTATTGGAAAGTTCGGTCACGATGTATTCCGCCGACTCGGTGAAATCGAAATTCCTACATTCGCATTCATTAATGGTTTAGCACTCGGTGGAGGCCTTGAAGTTGGTCTTCACTGCAATTACAGAACGCTTGCATCAACAGCCTTTACAGGATTGCCTGAAGTTTTCCTTGGTTTGGTTCCGGGTTGGGGTGGCGCAACACTTCTTCCTAAATTGATTGGACCAGAAAAAGCAGTTCAAGTAATCATGCTCAATGCACTTAACAACAACACAATGATGAAGGCAAAAGATGCACTTTCACTTGGTGTAGTTGATGCCGTATATGAACCAGCAGATTTCTTAGAAAAATCTGTTCAATTTGCAGCATCCGTTCTCAGTGGCTCAACAAAGATTGATCGCAAAGATTTCTCAAATGATCCTGCGTGGGATAGCGCAATTGCTACTGGCCGCGCAGCTGCTCTCAAGAAGTATGGTGGGGCTGAAATTGCAGCACCTACTCGCGCACTCGAACTAATAGCGGCTGCAAAAACTGCTACACGATCAAGTGGTTTTGATGCCGAAGATCAAGCTTTGGCTGATCTCACGATGTCAGATCCATTGCGCGCGTCCTTGTATGCATTTAATCTCATTCAAAAGAAGCGTAAGAAAGTTGAGGGCGCACCAAAGCCAGCTCTCGGTAGAAAAGTTGCCAAGGTTGGAGTCGTTGGCGCAGGATTAATGGCTTCGCAACTTGCACTCTTATTTGTTCGAAATCTGAAATGCCCTGTAGTCATGACTGATATCGATCAGGCGCGCGCAGATAAAGGTGTTGCTTGGGTTCGCGCAGAATTAGCGAAACTTGTTGAAAAACGTCGCATGTCACAAGAGAGTGCAGACCGACTTTCAGCCCTTGTTTCTGGTTCAGCAGATCAGAGCGTCTTTGCAGGATGTGACTTTGTTATCGAAGCTATCTTTGAAGAACTCTCACTCAAGCAGGAATTGTTCAAGAAATTAGAAACCATAATTTCACCTGAGTGCGTTCTAGCGACAAATACATCATCACTATCTGTTGAAGCAATGAGCGAAGGATTGAAAAATCCTGAACGCGTGGTTGGATTCCACTTCTTCAACCCTGTTGCAATTATGCCGCTACTAGAAGTTGCACGTACAACAAAGACAGATGATGCAACGACTGCAACAGCTGTAAACGTAGGTAAAGAACTCAAGAAAACTATGGTCATCACAAAAGATGCTCCGGGATTCGTCGTTAATCGTCTACTCACTCGTTTTATGGGTGAAATTACAGATGCGATGGATGAAGGAACTCCCCCAGATGTTGCCGATAATGCAATGCGCTCTATTGGCTTTCCAATGTCGCCATTTGAATTACTTGGTCTAGTTGGTCCTGGAGTTGCTTTACATGTCTCTGAAACTTTGAATAAGAACCTTGGGCCTCGCTACAAGATCTCTCCAACTATGGCTGCCATGGTTAAAGCTGGTATTCGTACCTTCTACATCAAAGATGACAAAGGTGGCTTGATCGCTAACCCTGAAGCAGTTGCATTGATTGTTTCTGGGAGCAAATCATCTACAGCAGAACAGGTTCGCTCTCGCGCACTCACAGCACTGGCAGAAGAAGCGCGCATGATGCTTGATGAAGGCGTTGTTGCAACACCTGCTGAAATTGATTTATGCATGTTGCTCGGTGCAGGTTGGCCGATGCACCTTGGTGGAATATTGCCCTACCTAGATCGTGAAGGAATTAGCGAAGCTGTGTGCGGGAAACGTTTTCATCAACCGGGAATTGCATCCCTTCCTTAAGGGAGCTGCTCCACTCAACAATTGATCGCGTAATATTTTGTGCGGTTATGCCGAGGTCTTGTAAAACTTCATCGCGTTTTGAGTGTTCCAAAAATTCAAGTGGAACACCAATTGAGTGAATTGGCACCTGCAATCCTGCATCTCTGAACATCTCAGAAACAGTGCTTGCAATTCCACCATGGCGAATTCCATCTTCAAGAACTACGACGCTCTTATAACGTTGCGCCATAGTGATTAATGATTCTGGCAACGGTTTTACCCAACGTGGATCAATTACTGTTACGCCGACACCTTCACGATATGCCTGGGATGCTGCTTCAACAGCCATATGTGCCATTGCTCCGATACTTACGAGCAATACATCAGCGCTCTCGCCGCGATACAAAACATCAACACCATCTCGTTGTTCAAACGCTGGTATGTCAGCAACTACAGCGCCTTTAGGGAATCGAATAAGAGTTGGAGCATCTTTTACTTGCATTGCTTCGCGCAGGGTTTCTTTCACACGCGCACCATCTCGCGGCGCTGCAACTTGCAACGTTGGAACAATTCCGGTCAGAGCAAGATCCCAAATACCATTATGTGAAGGACCATCATCGCCAGTAACGCCAGCGCGGTCCAAAACAAATGTAACTCCGGCCTTGTGAAGTGCCACATCCAAAAGCATCTGATCAAAAGCTCGATTGAGAAATGTGGCATAGACGGCAACCACGGGATGCATTCCGGCGAAAGCCAGGCCAGCCGCGCTCGTAACCGCATGTTGTTCGGCGATACCCACATCAATTGTTCGTTCCGGAAACTCTTTTTGAAACTTATCTAACCCAGTTGGCCCGAGCATGGCTGCAGTTATTGCCACAACATCTTTACGTTCGCGGCCTATTTCAACTAATTCATTTGCAAAAATGCTGGTCCATGTTGCCGCACACTTCTTAACTGGCATTCCAGTTTCAGCATCGACAATTCCAACAGCATGGAACTTTTCAGCTTCATCTTCAATTGCAGGAGCGTATCCGCGACCCTTTTCTGTAATTGTGTGTACCAAAATCGGTCCACCGAATTCTTTTGCCTTAAGGAGAGCCTTTTCCATGGCCTCAATGTCATGGCCATCAAATGGACCAAGATATTTCAATCCTAAATCTTCAAACATTCCTTGTGGAGCAACAATGTCCTTAATTCCTTTTTTCATTCCGTGCAGAGTGTCATAAATAGGACCTCCAACAACAGGGGTGCGAGCAAGTACTTCTTTGCCCCAATCCAAAAATTTTTCGTATCCGCGAGTTGCTCGTAATGTAGAGAGATACGTTGCTAATCCGCCAATTGTGGGCGAATATGAACGTTCATTATCATTGACAACAATAACTAATCTCTGATTTTTTGAAGTAGCAATATTGTTAAGTGCTTCCCAAGACATTCCGCCCGTAAGAGCGCCATCGCCAACTACGACGACCACTGATCGATCATCTTGACCGCTTAGAGAAAATCCACGAGAAATTCCATCTCCCCAAGAAAGTGCTGTCGATGCATGTGAATTCTCAATAACGTCGTGAACGCTTTCGGATCTGTTTGGGTACCCGGCGAGTCCCCCGCGTTGGCGCAGTAAATCAAAGCCTTCGCTTCTGCCAGTTAAAATCTTATGAACGTAACTCTGGTGTCCTGTATCAAAAAGAATGACATCTTTAGGCGATTTAAATATTCTGTGAATTGCAATTGTTAATTCAACAACACCTAAGTTTGGACCTAGATGTCCACCCGTTTTTGTAACTTTTTCAATGAGAAAACCACGGATTTCAGCCGCGAGAGTATTGAGCTCATCGTGGCTAAGGCGCCCTAAATCCTGGGGCGATTTAATATCTGAAATCACATTCTTATTCTAGAACGCGAATACAGAATTAGCACACTAAGCGAGAAGTGAACGTAATACGTACTGCATGATTCCACCGTGGCGGTAGTAATCCGCCTCTCCTGGAGTATCAATTCTCACCACGGCGCTAAATGTTTTATCTCCAGCCTTGACCGTGACTTCCTTGGGTGTCTTGCCTGAATTGAGATCAGTAATTCCCATGATTTCAAATACTTCATCACCTTTTAATCCAAGAGTGGAAGCGCTTTCTCCATTCTTAAATTGCAACGGAAGTACGCCCATACCAATCAGATTTGAACGATGAATTCTTTCAAAACTCTCAGCAATTACTGCACGCACACCGAGAAGCGCTGTTCCTTTTGCTGCCCAGTCTCGCGAGGATCCAGAGCCATACTCTTTTCCAGCCAAGATCACGAGTGGAACACCAGCGTTCTGATAATCAATGGATGCGTCATAAATTGTTGCTTGCACACCTTCATTTAAGAAGTTACGTGTGAAACCACCCTCAACGCCATCTAAAAGTAAATTCTTTAGACGAATATTTGCAAATGTTCCACGAATCATTACTTCGTGATTTCCACGTCTTGAACCATAAGAATTAAAGTCCTTACGATCAACGCCATTTTCTAGGAGATACTTACCCGCAGGCGAATCAGCTTTAATATTTCCTGCAGGTGAAATGTGATCTGTCGTCACTGAATCACCAAGAATTGCAAGAACACGCGCGCCGGAAATATCTGTGACTGGAGTTGGTTGCGACGGCATTCCGTCAAAGTATGGAGGCTTGCGTACATACGTAGATTTTGCATCCCACTCAAAGGTCTTACCTGTTGGAGTATCAAGTGATTTCCAGCGGTGATCACCATCGAAGACGCTTGCATAATCTTTACTGAACATTTCTGATGAGATTGATGAGTCAATCACGCTTTGAATTTCTTGTGGTGTTGGCCAGATATCTGCCAAATAAACTGGCTTTCCATCAGTTCCTTCACCTAGAGAATCCTTAACAAAATCATGATCCATCGTTCCTGCGAGTGCGTATGCAACAACTAGCGGAGGGGATGCTAAATAATTCATCTTCACATCGGGACTTATGCGACCTTCAAAGTTTCTGTTACCAGAAAGTACTGCACTCACTGCTAAATCATTTTCGTTGACTGCTTTGCTGATTTCTACTGGCAATGGTCCAGAGTTTCCGATGCATGTCACACAGCCATAGCCAACAAGATTAAAACCAAGTTTTTCCATATACGGAGTTAATCCAGCGCGGTCGTAATAATCGGTGACCACTTTTGAACCAGGAGCAAGTGTTGTTTTTACCCACGGCTTGGAATGAAGTCCCTTTTCAACTGCTTTCTTGGCCAGTAACGCAGCACCGATCATGACTGAAGGATTGGATGTATTTGTACACGATGTAATGGATGCAATAACTACATCGCCATTCTTAATGGTTGTGCTTTTCTCATTTACCTTAATGTCAATTGCACTCTTCGCTGTCTTATCACCGAAATACGTTGGTAAAACCTTTTCAAAGGCGCTCTTGGAATCTGATAGTGAGATTCGATCTTGCGGGCGTTTAGGTCCTGCAATAGAAGGAACAACTGTTGATAGATCCAACTCGATGTTCTCGGAAAAACGTGGAGAAATATCCGGGTTGTGCCATAAGCCTTGTAATTTTGCATACTGCTCGACAAGTGCAACTTGATCGGCACTGCGACCAGTAAGTTTCAAATAACGGAGTGTCTCTTCATCTATTGGGAAAATTGCACATGTTGATCCATATTCAGGACTCATGTTTCCAATGGTTGTGCGATTAGCCATCGGCACTGCAACAACACCAGGACCGTAGAATTCTACGAATTTTCCAACTACGCCATGCTTTCGCAAAATTTCTGTAATCGTCAGAGCTAAATCTGTAGCCGTTGTTCCAAGCGGTAATTCACCCTTGAGTTTGAAACCAACTACACGAGGAATGAGCATTGATACTGGCTGGCCAAGCAGAGCTGCTTCTGCCTCAATGCCACCTACTCCCCAGCCAAGTACGCCGAGTCCATTAACCATTGTTGTGTGAGAGTCAGTTCCGACAACAGTGTCGGGATATGCGCGCAAAACACCATTTACATTACGAGTCATTACTACTCGGGCTAGGTATTCAATATTTACTTGGTGAACAATTCCTGTTCCGGGTGGAACAACTTTGAATTCATCGAAGGCACCTTGTCCCCAGCGCAAGAATCTGTAACGTTCACGATTTCGTTCATATTCAATATCTGTGTTCTTCTCGAAGGAATCCTTTGTGCCAAAAGCATCTGCGATGACAGAGTGGTCAATAACTAATTCTGCAGGTGCTAACGGGTTAACTTTTGCTGGATCGCCCCCGAGAGCCACAATTGCCTCACGCATCGTTGCAAGATCTACGATGCAAGGAACTCCGGTGAAATCCTGCATTACAACTCGTGCAGGAGTGAATTGAATTTCAGTATCTGGCTCTGTGGCTGGGTCCCATTGTGCTAATGCTTTGATATGCGCCGAAGTTATGTTTGCACCATCTTCGGTTCGTAATAAGTTTTCTAAAAGAATTTTTAAGCTAAATGGAAGGGAGCTCGCACCTTCGATTTTTGAAATATCAAAAATTTCATAGGTTTTTCCAGAAACACTTAAGGTGCTCTTGGAATCAAAAGAGTTGGTGCTCATCGTCGCTCCCAGCTAAAAGTATCTTGACGTCAAGATACCTTACTTGAGCTGAAGAGCGCAATAGATTCAATGTGGTGCGTCATGGGAAACAAATCAAAGGCACGAATCTTTTCTAGGTTATAGCTGTTTTCCTTCAGATAAGCCGTATCTCTAGCGAGGGCTGCGGGATCGCATGCGACATAAACAATTGAACGCGGAGATAAACGCGTGATTTCCTGCACAACCTCTTTTCCTGCTCCTTCACGCGGTGGATCCAAAATCACAACGTCAGCGCGGTTAATTCGAGTAATGATTTTTGCAACATCACCAGTTGAGATTTCTACATTTGATTGTGAAGCAAAGTTGTTTTTCGCATCTGCTGTTGCATCTTTACTGCCTTCAATTAAGTGAATTGAACCGCTTGTGCCCACATCTTTCAAACATGCCGATGTAAATAGACCAACCCCGCCATACAAATCCAACACAACTTCGCCCTCTTGTAACTGTGCAAAATTGCGAACAACCTCAGTTAATACTTCTGGCGCTCGTTTGTGTCCTTGCCAAAATGATCTCTGACTTACTTGAAGTAATTCTTCGCCAACTCTTTCATGGAGAACCGCAGGGCCAGTATTTTGTCGAAACTTTCCATCCCCACTCTTTGGCGCTTCTGCAACCATTCGCTCGCCTTCTGATGAGTAAGCAATTTCAATACGAACATCGGGTGATAGCTTTTGCTTGGACATCGCCGCAATTCCTATTTCTGGAAGTGCGATAAGGCAATCTTTAACTGGTATCACACGATGGCTTCGTGATGAGTAAAAACCTAGGGCTCCGTTGCTATCAGTCGTCGCAGTTACGCGAGTTCGCCAGTGCAATGGTTCACCAACTTCTTCAACTTCAACAGAGATGTCCATCTTTGCAATTCTTTCGAATTGTTCTTTGATGACTTCTGATTTAAGTGCTCGTTGGCGTGCAATAGAAATATGCTGAAAATCGCATCCACCACATCCATCACGATGGGAGTACGCACACGGTGCTTGCACTCGATCTGGACTCGGTGAAATAACGTTAACTACATCTGCACGAATAAAATTTGAGCTTGTGCTAGTAATTTCAATCTCTACTTTTTCTCCGGGAATCGCATGGCGAACAAATATCACGGCCTTCTTGCCATTTTCGCTTTCGTGGCGCGCAATGAAGTGTCCCCCGTGGGCAATTTTTTCGATGTCCACCGTTAGACGTTGACCCACGTGCAGCCCAATTTGTGCCTTTGATTCCATGTATCTAAGAGTAAGGGTGTAAGTTGTACTACGTGCACGTAGTGATTATGGGTTGCGGTCGAGTTGGATCTTCCCTCGCTATTGAGTTGGAATCCGCTGGTCACTCAGTTTCTGTTATTGATCAAGCTCGTGAATCCTTTCGCCGACTAGGTCCAAACTTCAAAGGTCACACTGTTACTGGAATGGGCTTTGATCGAGACACACTCTTAGAAGCTGGTATTGAAAAAGCTGATGCATTTGCAGCAGTGAGCAATGGTGATAATTCAAATATTTTGGCTGCACGTGTAGCAAGAGAAACATACAAAGTTGCAAATGTAGTAGCCCGAATTTATGACCCAGGTCGTGCAGAGATTTATCAGCGTCTAGGTATTCCTACCGTAGCGACAGTTCTTTGGACTACAGATCAGATTCTGCGCCGAATTGTTCCAGAAGGATCCAAATCTGAATGGCGCGATGCAAGTGGTGCAATTCAACTCTGTGAATTTCATCCTGTATCTAATTGGTTCGGCATCCCAGTTTCAACAATTGAAAACATCACTGGCGCGCGCGTCGCATTTATCACACGACTCGGCGCAGGTTTGATTCCAGATGAACACACAGTTTTTCAAGAAGGCGATCTACTGCACATGATGGTGCGCGATGAAGATTTAGCGAATGTAGAGAAATCCTTCTCTCACGCTCCGGAGACCGCCTCATGAGAATTGCTATTGCTGGAGCAGGAAATGTCGGTCGTGCGATAGCACGCGAACTTCTCGATAACGGTCATCAAGTATTGCTCATCGACAAAGATCCAAAAGCGATGAAGATGCAGAGCGTTCCTGATGCTGAATGGCTCATGGCCGATGCCTGCGAAATTACATCCCTCGATAATGCCAAGCTAAATAATTGTCAGGTTTTAGTCGCTGCTACAGGAGATGACAAAGTTAATCTCGTGGCATCACTTCTTGGAAAGACTGAATACGGAATTCCACGTGTGGTCGCACGAATTAATCATCCAAAGAATGAATGGCTCTTTGATAGCTCATGGGGCGTTGATGTTGCTGTATCTACTCCACGAATTATCTCAGCACTCGTTGAAGAAGCAGTCAGTGTCGGCGATGTTGTACGCCTCTTCTCATTTAGAAAAGGTCAAGCAAACCTTGTGGAACTTACGCTTCCTGATAACTCTTCGTGCATTGGCAAAACAGTAGAAGAAATTCAATTACCAGATAACGCATCCCTTGCGGCAATTGTTCGTGATGGACAAGTTATTGCATGCACAGCACACGATGTTTTCGCTGCGGGAGATGAATTACTCTTTGTTGCATCCGCTACAGCTGAAGCGCAAATTAAAGCCTGTTTTATCCAGAGTTAATCCTCTGCTTTAACGCTCGGAACCTTCTTTAATATCAACCACGATCCCCATGCTGCTGCTGCAAAGAGTGGATAACCCATAGCCAGATTTACGCTTCCCAATAAATTTAGATTTTCTGGTCCGCTTAAATAAATCGGTACCTGCACGAGCAAGCGAATATAAAACATTGCCACCCATAACCAACCTGCACGGATATATGCCTTCTTGCGTTCAGGATGTTTACGCCACGTGAGGTTTTCACCAAGAATTGGACCCAGTACCAACCCGAGAATTGGCCAACCAACGACGTTAGCAATTAAATAGATCGTTCCGTATACCAAATTGGTTAAAAACTTAGGTAAGAAAAAATCGTTTGCATTTCCGGTTCGATTGGCAAGGTACGCGCAAAAAGCAACGCCAATAAAGCCAGAAATCACATGCTGAATAGTGTCTTTCTTTGCCAAGCGAATAATTGTTAAGAGAGCTGATGTAGCAACGGCTGCATAGAGCGCAATTTGTAAATCATCTGCCACGTTAAAAACAATTAAAAACAGAATTGAGGGTAGACCAGAGTCAATTAAGCCTTTTTTACCGCCTAGTGCGTTTACAACCTTGGCGCGTTCTTCATTTTCTTGACTCATGTACGTCCCGTCGATCCGAATCCATCAGTTCCACGTCCGGAACCAGGAAGCTCTTGAACTTCTACAAACAGTGCACGTTCAACTTGTTGAATTACAAGTTGTGCCACTCGATCTCCGCGCTTAAATGAGACTGATTCTTTTGGATCGTGATTTATGAGGATGAGCTTAAGTTCGCCTCTGTAACCAGCATCAACTGTTCCTGGTGAATTAACCATGGTGACGCCATGCTTAATTGCTAAACCAGAACGTGGATGTACTAACGCAACATATCCATCGGGAAGGGCAATAGATATTCCAGTTGGAACTAAAGAACGTTCACCTGGTGCCAAGGTGATATCAATTGCGGTAACTATGTCCGCACCGGCGTCGCCACCCTTGGCATAACTTGGCAAAGGAACACCTGGATCAAGGCGCTTAATTAGAACTTGTACGCTCATGGGTTGATATTAAAATTCGGATCGACAAATGCCAAAACTTCAGGAGTTTTGGCTATAGCTTCTAAATATTCAGCAGGTGCATTTTGCAAGAAATGGCTCATCGGAACAATTACAAAGAGGGCAGCGGCTCGAACGGCAATTTCTCCATCGGGTGAATTCAAACGTCCAACAGCTGAGCAATAAACTTTTCGGCTTACCTGACCAGTTATTTCGGCAGAAATAAATAGCTTTGATCCCATTGGTACTGGCTTCAGGAAATCAGTTTCAAGACGCGCAGTTACTGCTGGTGCGCGCAATAGCCACATCAATTTTCCGAGTGCTTCATCAAATGCCAATGAGAGCAGTCCACCATGTGCAAGACCTGGTGCACCTTGATGATTTTCTGAAACAACGAATTCAGCAGTGATGTTCATTTCGTTGCCAACGTGAGCAACTAGATGTAGACCAGTCGGATGTTTTTCTCCACAACCAAAGCAATGCGCAAAGTGGGATGGAATTCTTGAACCAGTTGCAGGAGCCTCAGGATGGCGTGAAGGGATTATTGACCCTTCCGGTGGCGTTGTACTTGCAACTCGACTCATGCATTTAGTTTACTGCCGAAGCGAGTTAATACTTAATGAGGTAGCGTGACTCCCGTGCGATTTCGCGAAGTTATTGCCCCTCCCATCTGGCTTTTGGCCTTCATCTACTTCCTATTCTCCTCAATTAGCATCTCGCTTTGGGCAGCCATTGGAAATACACCAGCGCTTTGGTGTCAGATAATTCTTACGTGTGTATTGATTTACATAGCAGTGCGTTCGCGCATGGTTATTGAGATTGATGAGAATGAAGTGCGAATCAATGCAGCTCACATAGAGCATAAGTATCTTGGTGAAGTAAAAGTCCTAGACATACAGGAAATGCGTTATGCCCGCGGTCGAGATGCTGATCCATCGGCCTTCTTAGCAATTAGATTTTGGAGTCCGCGCGGAGTTTTAGTAAGAGTAAAAGACTCGAGAGATTCCACGCCATATTGGCTAATTTCATCCAAACGTGGAGATGAATTAGCAAAAGCGATTGGTTAAGCGCACTCTTTACATACTGCTTTTGCGCCTTCACCCTTTGAAAGCTGGGTGATGTGGTGTACCAAGAAACAACGTGAGCATGTGAACTCATCTACTTGCTTTGGAACAACACGCACTGCAAGTTCTTCACCAGATAAATCTGCACCAGGGAGTTCTAGGTTTTCAGCAGCTTCTGCTTCATCCACATCGATCTGGCCGGATTGAGCATCTACTCGCTTCGCTTTTAACTCTTCTAACGACTCTTCATGGAGTTCTTCATCGGTCTTTCTGGGGGTGTCGTAATCCGTTGCCACTGCTCTCACCTACCTTCACTAAACTCGTCGGTTATTTACTGAACGGGCGCATAATCGCCTATTTCAGGGGTTACTGCCTGTTACAACACGCCAAGAAAGGGATTTATTCCTGCATCCTTTGAATCTGACGGGCTAATCCCCCGTCAACTCGTGCATGGATGGCAGTTCCTTCGGCTACATACTCTTCGCTCAAAATTTCGCCACTTTCGTGAATGGAACTAATGAGATCACCACGGTTATACGGAATAACAACATCGATTTCAATTTTTGGTCTCGGTAATGTTTTTTCAATTGCGTGA
The DNA here is from genome assembly GCA_014190015.1 of Actinomycetes bacterium. Taxonomy (GTDB): domain Bacteria; phylum Actinomycetota; class Actinomycetes; order Nanopelagicales; family Nanopelagicaceae; genus Planktophila. Next base: position 27,813 of record BJFT01000005.1, on the reverse strand, counting down.
ATGAGCGCATCAATGCCGAAGCCAGTCTTAACTGAAATTGCATAGCTATTTGGTTCTTTGCGCAAAATTTCCATGAGCACTTCTTGATCTGCAACATCTGCCTTGTTAATCGCAATAATCTCAGGAACTTCTTGCGCGCCAATTTCGTTAAAAACCGTCCGTACTGCACGAATCTGTTCGAATGGATCAGCATGTGAACCATCTACTACGTGAACGATGACATCGGCATCAGATACTTCTTCAAGCGTTGACTTAAATGCATCCACTAATTGATGGGGCAGATGACGAACAAATCCAACTGTGTCGGTCAGTGTGTAAATACGTCCATCTGCGGTGTGGGTTTTGCGCACAGTTGGATCAAGGGTTGCAAAGAGTGCATTTTGAACCAATACACCAGCACCAGTTAACTTATTGAGAAGCGAAGATTTTCCAGCATTTGTATAACCAGCGATTGCAACTGATGCGATGTTGTTTCGTCTACGTTCTTGACGTTTTGTGTCGCGAGATATCTTCATCTCGGCTATCTCTCGGCGAAGTTTTGCCATCTTGTCACGGATACGTCTGCGATCTGTTTCAATCTTCGTTTCACCTGGACCACGACCACCAATACCAGCACCGCCAGCTGCACGACCACCAACTTGGCGAGAGAGAGATTCACCCCATCCACGCAAACGTGGCAGCAAATATGAAATCTGAGCTAATTCAACCTGGGCTTTTCCTTCTTTGCTCTTTGCATGCTGTGCAAAAATATCGAGAATCAGCGCGGTGCGATCAACAACTTTAACCTTAAGTTTTGCTTCAAGTTGTTGTAACTGCGATGGCGAAAGTTCTCCGTCGCAAATGACTGTGTCTGCACCACTGGATGCGACCACGTTTCGAAGTTCTTCCACTTTTCCCGAGCCGATATAAGTAGCAGGATCTGGCTTGTCGCGCCGCTGAATGAATCCATCTAGTACTTCAGAGCCAGCAGTTTGCGCCAAAGCTTTTAATTCATCGAGGGAATTTTCAGCCATCTCTGCTGTACCCTCAGTCCACACTCCAATTAAAATAACTCTCTCTAATTGAAGTTCGCGATACTCAGCATCTGAAATATCTTGTAGCTGGGTTGAAAAACCTTTAACTCTTCGCAACGCCGCGCGATCTGAAATCTCAGATTGTGAAGACGTCTCTAAATCTTGCTCATCTGCATCGTAATCAGCTGTTATGCGCGCACTCTCACGCAAAAGTGCTTCAAAAGATCCTTCACTTCTATCAATTGGCAGTTCTTTGCTCATTTAAAAGAACTTAGCCAAATCTACATCTCTCACTAATTCAGCTGGACCTATGAGGGTTGCATTTGAATGTCCATCAATATCTACCTCAAGACGACCACCTGGTGGGTAAATAACCCATTTCGCGGGAAGGCTTTTGTTTTTCTTTAACGTTGCAGCTAGCGCAACAGCGCAAGTTCCTGTTCCGCATGATTGAGTTTCGCCACTTCCGCGTTCAAAAACTCGCATCTTTAACTCTGAATCACTTATGAATTCCACGAACTCGACGTTAACGCCTTCTGGATAACTCTCTTTCGGGCGAACGATTGGGGCATCCGTTAGTTCGCCAACTAAATTCAAATCTTCAACAAAAACAACTGCATGCGGATTTCCTATGCTGATGTTAAAACCATTCCAAATATGACCATTTTGCGAAGCAGTAATCTCTTCAGACTCGTCTTGAACTTTGCCCATATTGACGGAGATGTCTCCTTCAGCTGGAACGCGCAGGTGTTTGATTCCATCTCGAGTGTTTATTGCAAATATGCCTTCGCCTTGGTGGCCATGAACCACTAAGTACTTAGCCATAACTCGAATACCGTTGCCGCACATTTCAGCAAGAGAGCCATCTGAATTTCTGTAATCCATAAACCATTTACCCTCGCGCTTAAGGATGCGAATAAGTCCATCAGCGCCAATACCAGTTTGTCTGTTACAGATTGCTTGCGTTTGAGCAGTAGTCACGGATTGCTGATCATCTGGATCAAAAATAATTACAAAGTCATTATGAGTGCCGTGCCCATACGTTGCTGGAATCGACTTTGTAGTATTCATATAAGAGTTAGTTTAGTAGTTCTTTATCGTTACAGGGATTCCAAAATACTTTCTAGACGCGGCTGCCGAGGTGAAATCCACTTAATTCGAGCATCTCGTGAGAACCAGGTTTCCTGTCGTCTGGCATATTGGCGCGTCGCTCGTTTAGTTTCTTCAATTGCTGCATCCAAAGAGATCTCACCTTGCAGATGAGAGAGAACTTGCGCGTACCCCAAAGCCCTTTGAGCTGTGCGACCTTCTAGTAATCCTGCATTCATTAGTTGCTGAACTTCTGCGACCAAACCTTGATCAAACATTGTAGTAACGCGTTCATCAATTCTTTCAGAGAGCAATTCTCTATCCATAACTAACCCAAATTGTCTGGCGTGCGGATATCTAACACTCTCTTCTCTGGGTAAATTGGCAGTAAATGGTTTACCAGTTATCTCAATAACTTCGAGGGCGCGAATAATTCTTCGCAAGTTTGCTCGATCTATAGCCAGAGCTGCTGCTGGATCTAATTTTTCTAGTCTCGCGAACATCTCATCTATTCCGAGTTCTTCGGCTTCCTTATTTAATGTATGCCTCACCATTGGATCTGTATCTGGGAAATTTAATTCATCTATTGCCGCTTTGATATATAAACCAGTACCGCCCACCATGACAACGCTTTTTCCGCGTGTATGTATTTCATCAATCGCTTCTCGCGCAGCACTTTGATACCAAGCAACTGTTGAATCCTGATTAACATCTAATACATCGAGCATATGGTGTGCAATGCCATGACGTTCCTCGAGAGTTATCTTTGCGGTACCAATATCCATTCCTCGGTACACCTGCATCGAGTCAGCATTGATTATTTCGGCTCCGATTGCTTCGGCCAGAGCAACGCTCAAAGCGCTTTTCCCTGTGGCGGTGGCGCCAGCAATAACTACGAGTTTCATGCCCGCACTGTTGGGATTCCGAGTGAAACTCCGGAAGATTTCTTCTCAACTGTTCGTAATTCGTGTGCATCTCCCCCGCGAGTTGCAATTGTTTGTAGCTCTTCACCAATTAAATAGTGAGCTGATGCATCTGTTATTTGAACATCAACAAAATCACCTGCACGAGCATTACTCGAATCCGCAAAGTGGACCAATCGGAAATCTTCACTCTTTCCAGTAAGTCGAGACTCTCGAGCGTCACGTCGGCCTTCATATTCTCCAACTAAGACGCGCATCTTTTTTCCAATTGCTTTCCTATTTACACCTAAAGAAATTAGTTGTTGATGTTCGTGTAATCGCGTGTATCTCTCGCCAACCACGGCAGCTGAAATTTGATCAGGCATAGTGGCCGCGGGAGTTCCCGGACGAATTGAATATTGATATGTGTATGCGGCAGCAAACTGCGCTTCTGTGCACAAATCTAATGTCGCTTGGAAATCTTCTTCGCTTTCACCTGGAAAACCAACGATGATGTCAGTCGTAATTGATGCATGTGGAATAGCGCTACGAACATTTTCAAGAATCTTTAAATAACGATCACTTCTGTATGAACGGCGCATGCTCTGCAATATTCGATCCGATCCGGATTGCAATGGCATATGAAGATGCGGCATAACGTTGTGAGTTTCTGCCATTGCTTCGATGACATCATCTGTGAAATCACGTGGGTGTGGAGACATGAATCGGACCCGCTCAAGGCCATCAACATCTCCACATTTGCGGAGTAACTTTGCGAATGCTTGTCTGTCGCCAAAATCGACTCCATATGCATTTACGTTTTGTCCAAGCAGGGTAATCTCGATAACGCCTTGCGCGACTAGAGCGCGAATCTCACGCAAAATGTCTTCTTCGCTTCGGTCCTTTTCGATTCCACGTAGCGTTGGAACTATGCAAAAAGTGCAAGTGTTGTTGCAGCCAACTGAGACCGAAACCCACGCAGAAAAGGCTGATAAACGGCGGGCGGGCAGAGTCGATGGAAAGTGTTCTAGTGCTTCCTTAATTTCAATTTGAGCTTCTTCTTCAATTCTTGCGCGTTCTAGTAAGGCAGGAAGTGAACCAACATTATGAGTTCCAAAGACAACATCAACATATGGTGCTCTCTTTAAGATTATTGATTGATCTTTTTGTGCCAGACACCCACCAACTGCAATTTGCATACCGGGATTCAATTTTTTTATTGGGGCTAAGAAGCTCAAATTTCCATAAAGTTTGTTGTCAGCATTCTCGCGAACTGCGCACGTATTGAAAACAACTATGTCTGCTTGTTCGCCTTCTGTAACTGGTACGTAACCCGCATCATCTAACAAACCTGCAATACGTTCGGAGTCGTGAACATTCATCTGACATCCGTAGGTTTCTACAGAATATGTGCGCTCCATGCGCCAATCCTAATGCTAGTTCGCTATTACTAGTTATTAGAGAGGTAAGACCTGTACGGCAAAGGTGGCTCGGTCTATGACCAGCATGTGATGATTAGGAAGCACTGTCCATCCTGGTTGGTTCCATCCGGTGGATGCAACTAGTACTCCGTGTGAATCAGCCTTGTACTTCAACTCGTAATAATCTGCTGGAGCCCAATCAGGTGCACGATCTGGATGGTGCTCGCAAACAACGACCCATTGTTTTTCATTCATGATCATTGCGTTTATACTCGAATAATCAATATTACTTCTAATGTAATTCGCTGCAGCCTTGCACCCTTCTACAAATCCGAGTTCTTTGATCTTTGTAATAACAAAATAGAAGTAACGTTCGCTATCTGTGTCACCTTGAATAAGTGGAATCAATTCAGGAGATATAACTGACTCGAGTGCGACAGGTGGATACGTCGCTCCATTATGAATAAATGAAATATCTTTATACGCAAATGGATGTGTGTTGTTTTCACTTACCGGTAAACCAGCGGTAGCCCACCGAAGATGAAGCAGTGCGCCATCTGAAATTGATGCGGCAATAGTCTTTGAAAATTCTTCGCTCTTGCTGGCAGCCTCGGGTGCGCGACTAACGTGCGCAACGCTTTGATCATGATCGATAGTCGCAACACCCCATCCATCGCAATGGACGGAGGAAAGGGTCACAAACTCGGCGAAATCGGACCCGACGGCTTGATTAAAGCTCTGCTTCTCCTGCGACACGTAACCCAAAAGTCGGCACATTTATCGTCAAACCCCTGTCGCTCAGGTCACACTATGAGGTAGAAAGAGTACCTCGGTACCCCACACCGAACCAGCACCACCTTATTTAAGCCGCCTGGCTTAAATATGAAGAGGCTTTAGGAGGCGTAAGAGTTGTCAAACTTACAAAGTGATGAAAAACGCTTAGCTGAACTTGGTTACAAGCAAGAGCTTGATCGTTCATGGAGCGGATTCTCAAACTTCGCAATTTCTTTCTCAATCATTTCAATCTTGGCCGGTTGCTTTACAACATTTGGTCAGGCTTGGAATAACGGCGGACCAATTGCAATTTCAATTGGCTGGCCGCTTATTTCTCTATTTATTCTGATCATTGGTTTTTGTATGTCAGAACTCGTTTCAGCGATGCCAACATCAGGTGGAATTTACTGGTGGGCTTCCAAAATGGGTGGAGCCAAAGTTGGTTTTTACACAGGCTGGCTCAATCTGCTTGGTCTATTTGGTTGCGTAGCATCAGTTGCCTACGGATGCGCGACGTTCTTTGATCTCTCCTTCTCATCATTGAGCCCATCGTGGGCAGAGGGATACTCATTACAACGTGTATTCGTGATGTTTATCGTGTTGCTAGTAATTATCGCCGCTCTCAATATCGGAAGCGGTCACTTGATGGCAACATTAAATAACATCTCAGTATGGTGGCACGTATTCGGTGCTGCATTCATCGTAGGCGTACTAGTTATTCTTCCTGAGAATCACATGTCTGTTTATGACATGTTCTCAATGCGAGTCAATAACACTGCAGGACTAGCTGGCGGAGAAACAAGTGGAACAACATTCTGGTTCTACGTTCTTCCGCTTGGCTTCTTGCTAACTCAGTACACAATCACAGGTTTCGATGCATGTGCACACATGTCAGAAGAAACAAAGGGTGCTGAACATTCAGCAGCTCGTGGTTTGTGGCAGGCAATTTTCTACTCAGCTATCGGTGGATGGATCTTGCTACTTGCATTCCTTTATGCAGTTCAAGATGCAGAAGCAGTTACTGCAGGCGGTGGCGGCGTTGCCGTTATCTTTGCTCAAGCACTCAGTGCTAAGTGGGCAGGCGTAGTTCTACTCATCGCAAGCTTCGGTCAAATGTTCTGTGCTACATCAGCACTTACAAGTGCTTCTCGAATGATGTTCGCATTTAGTCGTGACGGAGCGGTTCCTGGATCTAAGTTGTGGTCAAAAGTAGATAAGAACAAGGTTCCAAAGAACGCTGTTCTTGCATGCGCTGTTGTTGCTCTCGCAATTACTTTGCCAGCACTTGTTGAAGTAAACATTGGTTCAGCTGATGCACCAATCGTTGTACCTACTGCGTTCTATGCAGTTACTTCAATAACTGTTATCGGTTTGTACTTGGCGTTCTTGGTTCCAATTTACCAACGTCTACGTATGGGCGATAAGTTCAAGACAGGATCATGGAATCTTGGTAGCAAGTACAAGTGGATGGCTCCAATTGCGATTGCAGAAATTGTGATCATCTGTATTTACTTCATCATGCCAACGACTCCAATGGGTTGGCCAACCAGTGATTCATTCGACATCAAGTTCGTCAACTACGCACCTGTGCTAGTTGGTGGCTCGATGCTACTTCTATGGATCTGGTGGCACCTATCAGTCAAGAAGTGGTTCACAGGACCTAAGAGCACTATCTAATCTAAAAATAAAAGAACTCCCCCTCATCGCAATGATGAGAGGGAGTTCTTTTTTTGCCCTTTAAGTGGAATACTCACCGCTATGAGTTCACTATCAATTGAAGAGTTAACGGCTGCAATCCAATCAGGTGCTATCGACACCGTTGTTGTAGCTATGACAGACATGCAAGGTCGACTAACAGGAAAAAGAATTCATGGAGATCACTTTCTCAATGAAGTTTTGAAACACGGCACAGAAGGATGTAACTATCTTCTTGCAGTCGATGTGGACATGAACACAGTTCAGGGATACGAAATGTCATCCTGGGAACGTGGATATAGCGACTTTGAACTCGCACCAGATTTCAACACACTCAGACTGATTCCATGGCAAGAAGGCGCAGCACTAGTGCTTGCAGATGTGCAGTGGCTCGATCACTCCCCTGTTGTTGCATCTCCTCGCCAGATTCTTCGCAAGCAGATTGCTAATCTAGAAAAAGCTGGCATGCAAGCAATGTGCGGTACCGAACTTGAATTCGTTGTCTACAAGGATTCATACGAGGAAGCTTGGAACAAGGCTTACCGCGATCTAACTCCTGTAAATCAATACAACGTTGATTATTCAATTCTGGGCGGATCTCGCATTGAACCATTGCTGCGTGAAATTCGACTTGGTATGGCTGCTGCTGGCATGACTGTGGAATCAGTCAAAGGCGAGTGCAACCTTGGCCAGCATGAAATTGCATTTAAGTATTCAGATGCTCTTTCAAATTGCGATCAACACGTTATTTACAAGAATGGTGCCAAAGAGATCGCAGCAGAAGCAGGTTACGCGCTGACATTTATGGCTAAGCCAAATGAACGTGAAGGAAACTCTTCACATATTCACTTATCTTTCCGTGGTCTAAACGGTGAATTAGTGATGGCTGATGAATCAGATAAAGAGCACGGCATGTCAGAACTTGGTCGCCAATTCATCGCTGGCCAACTCGCCCACATGCGTGAGCTTTCACTTTTGTTCGCACCAAATATCAATTCATACAAGCGTTACGTGCCAGGATCTTTTGCTCCAACTGCTATTCGTTGGGGACGCGATAACCGCACATGTGCGTTCCGCCTTGTAGGTCGCGGAGCAGGTTTACGTCTTGAAAACCGTATTCCTGGTGGCGATGTGAACCCTTATTTGGCAGTTGCAGGAATTATCGCTGCAGGCCTTGATGGGATCACAAAGAAGATGAAGGTAGAACCAGCATTTACAGGCAATGCCTACGTTTCAGATTCTCCACGAGTGCCTTCAACTATGAACGAAGCTCTTGATCTTTGGGAAAAGAGCGCGTGGGTAAAGGAAACTTTCGGCGAAGAAGTACAAGCTCACTATGCAAATATGGCTCGTGTTGAAATCGCCGCTTACGGCAAAGCAGTAACTGACTGGGAATTATTCCGAAACTTCGAAAGGTTCTAATAAGTGCCATCCACGTATGAAGTAATAAACCCAGCAAATGAAAGCATCGTAGAAACTGTAAACCTTTTAGGTTTAGAAGAAACGGATGCTGTCATTGCAAAGGCGGCAAAAGCTTTCGAGAGTTGGAAAAATGTCGCACCCGGAGAGCGTGCACGTTTGCTCCGCGCATTCTCACAAATTGTCACCGATCATCGTGAAGAGTTAGCTCAACTAGAAATTACAAACTCTGGTCACACTCGCGGAAATGCGTTGTGGGAAGCAGACAACGTTGCAAATACTCTGATGTATTACGCGGCTGCTCCTGAGCGTTTATTCGGTCGCCAAATTCCAGTACCTGGTGGAATAGATGTCACATTCAAGGAACCACTTGGTGTTGTCGGAGTAATCGTTCCCTGGAATTTTCCAATGCCGATTGCTGGTTGGGGATTCGCACCAGCACTTGCTGCAGGAAACACAGTTGTATTAAAGCCAGCTGAATACACACCACTGACAGCAATTCGTTTAGGCGAATTAGCGCTTAAGGCTGGAATTCCTGAAGGCGTGTTTAACGTACTTCCTGGCAAAGGCAGCATCGTAGGAAATCGTTTCGTAACCCATCCCCTAGTAAGAAAAGTTGTTTTCACTGGTTCGACCACAGTTGGAAAACAAATCATGGTTGGATGCGCAGACCAAGTTAAGCGAGTAACTCTCGAACTTGGTGGCAAATCTTCAAACATCATCTTTGCCGATGCCGATGTAGCAAAGGCTGCGGCCGGTGCACCTGGTGCGGTATTTGATAACGCTGGACAAGATTGCTGCGCACGTTCACGCATCCTTGTTCAAAAATCTGCCTTCGACACTTTCATGGAGCACTTCGAAGTTGCGGTCAAGAAATTCCGCGTGGAAGATCCAAACCTTGCAACAGCTGATATGGGACCACTTATTTCAAAGAAGCAATTCGACGTTGTTGAATCTTTCTTGGATGAACCAGTTGCATTTAAGGGTTCTGCTCCGAGCGGACCTGGTTACTGGATGCCACCTACAGTTCTGTTGCCAAAAAATACGCAATCACGTTCATGGAGAGAAGAAATCTTCGGACCAGTTGTCTCTGTTATGACATTTGAAGATGAAGCAGAAGCTATTGCTATGGCAAATGACAGCGAATACGGACTCTCCGGATCTATCTGGACACGAGATGTTGGCCGTGCGCTTCGCGTTTCTCGCGGTATTGAAACCGGCGCACTCTCAGTTAACTCAAACTCATCCGTTCGTTTCTGGACTCCATTTGGTGGCTTTAAACAATCAGGGCTTGGACGCGAACTTGGACCAGATGCTCTTGATTCATTTACCGAAGTAAAGAACGTCTTTATTTCTAACGACTAGCACACTCATACAGAAAAGGAAATAACATGTCGCAACGTCTCGAAGGACGCGTAGCAGTAATCACAGGAGCAGGTAGCGGAATCGGTCTTGCAACAGCCAAGCGTTTAGCTAGTGAAGGCGCAAAGATTGTTGCAGTAGATATGAACCCTGAATCTGGCGAAGCTGCTGCAAAAGCAACTGGCGGAATCTTCGTAAAGGCAGATGTTACTAGTGCTGCAGATGTTGAAAACATGTACAAGGTTGCCTTTGATACCTATGGACGAATTGATATTGCATTTAATAACGCAGGTATCTCTCCTCCAGATGATGATTCAATTTTGACCACGGGTCTTGATGCATGGGAAAGAGTTTTACGTGTTAACACAACGAGTGTTTTCCATTGCTGCAAGTACGTAATCCCGTACATGCAAAAAGCTGGAAAAGGTTCGATCATTAACACTGCTTCATTCGTTGCAACTATGGGCGCTGCTACATCTCAGATCGCTTACACAGCATCAAAGGGTGGCGTTCTAGCAATGTCTCGCGAACTTGGAGTTCAGTTTGCTCGCGAAGGTATCCGCGTCAATGCTCTATCTCCTGGACCAGTTAACACACCACTTCTACAAGAGCTCTTTGCAAAAGATAAAGAGCGTGCTGCTCGTCGCCTAGTGCACATCCCAATGGGTCGCTTTGCTGATGACACAGAAATTGCTGCAGCTGTGGCATTCCTTGCTAGCGATGACTCATCATTTATTACAGCAGCGAACTTCTTAGTAGATGGTGGAATCTCTGGAGCGTATGTAACTCCGCTTGATGTCTAAATAAACCTAGATCCGCTTAATTGGCGCGGTTGCGATGCGGTCAAGAAATTGATCGACTAAATCGTAACCGCGCTGATTTGTTTGCGCTTCAATCTCTTTTGTCTCTGCGCGTAACTCCTTAACGTCAACGCCCTCTGATTCAACTTCAGCGCATCCGCCTTCCATTTCCAACCATAAATCCAGAACGTGTGGATCGATTTCTGGGTGAAATTGCAATCCGAGCGTGCGCCCAAATGAAAAAGCCTGCGGGCATAAATCATTTTCTGCAATCAAAGTGGCTTCTGGTGGCAGCGTGAAGCGATCCCAGTGATATTGAAACCACGGTCCACGTGGAATAAGTGATTCATCATTGCTTTCGATTTCATACCAACCAAGCTCAGCCCGAGGTGAACGAGAAACGGTGCCGCCTAGTACGCGCGACATTAGCTGTCCACCAAAACAAATTCCAAGCACAGGTATCCCCGCGTTGTGAACTTCTTTCATTTTTTCTAACTCGGGTAACAACCAATTCCCGACAACGTCATCGCCATATGCGGCATACGGTGCACCCATAACTACTACAACGTCGAATGAAAGTAGATCGGGCCACTCAACTGTGACATTTGGACTCTTTTGATGTTCTTCGTCAACGATTATGAAACGAGTAATTTCATATCCACGAACTTTAAACTGATGCCAGATAGGACCACCTTCACTGACGTGGTCATGCTCGATGAAAATTACGCGTTTGCTCATTTTTGAATGCGAATTGGCTCTTGACCGCGTGCAATCAAACGCTCGAAATGGTGTTCACGTTTTTCATTAAAGCGATCAGATTCTTCAGTCGTTTTTGCTAAGAAGGCAGTGAGCTCATCTCGCGCTACTAAACCATCACCTGATAGATCATTTCTTTCAAAAACATCCCATGCGCGAAGAACCGGAGCAATAACTTCTTCTAGGTGTTGCTGCATGTCATAAATTCCAGCCAGAGCAATCTGCACAGCTTTGCGACCAAAACCAGGCATGTTGGCACCAGGCATATCAAAATTTGTCACAACATCTGCAATTGCTCGCATTGCTGCATTTGGCTCTAATTCAAGTGCTGCCTTGAGAGTATTACGATAAAAAATCATGTGAAGGTTTTCATCCAAAGCAATTCTCTGCATCATGCCTTCAGCGATTGGATCATCAGAAATTTTGCCAGTATTGCGGTGAGAAATTCGAGTGGCTAACTCTTGAAAAGATACGTATGCAATCGTATGCAACATGTCATTTTCATAAGGAGTTTGATATCCCAGTGACATATGAGCCATACGCAAATCTTCTAATTCGTACGGGTCGACTCCGCGAGTAGCCATTAAGTAATCTCGAATCACAATTGCGTGGCGGCCTTCTTCGGCGGTCCATCGTTCAATCCAATTACCCCATGCGCCATCGCGGCCCATCGAGAGAGTAATTTCAGTGTGATAGCTCGGCAAGTTATCTTCAGTTAACAAATTTAGAATAAGTGAATCTTGTGCAACTGAACTCAGGCGAGAGTCTTTAGCTTCCCACGCGTCACCATTGAGTGGGCCTGCGAAATCGCGTCCTTCACTCCATGGGACATACTCGTGTGGATACCAGTTCTTTTGAATTGCTAGGTGTCGCTCAAGTTCTACAGCAACAACTGGTTCGAGGTCGCGAATCAATCGAGATTGGATTTGCGCGGACTCTTCAGACATGGAAGAACCCTACGGTAATTTCTGTATTACTGACGAGTTAGAAATTCTTTTCTGCTCGATCTTTTGCAGATTGAGTACGCCACGCAGCAATCTGTGCGTGATTTCCACTAAGCAAGATCTCAGGAACACTGATGTCACGCCATGTTTGCGGCTTCGTAAATGCTGGATATTCAGCGAATCCATCTAGCATATGTGACTCTTCAACGATTGATTCTGGATTTCCAAGTACACCTGGAAGCAATCTGGTGATTGCTTCAATCATCACCATGGCAGCTACCTCACCCCCACCCAATACATAGTCGCCGATGGAAACTTCGTGCACACGAACATTTTTCTGGGCGAATGATTCTTGCGAGTAATACTGGCGAACGCGATCATCAATACCTTCATATCGACCGCACGCAAAAACAAGGTGCGTGCGCTGTGAAAATTCTTCAGCCATTCGTTGATTAAATCTCTTGCCGCCGGGTGTTAAAACAATGAGATCAACATCTTTAACCAACAATGGATCCAGCGCTTCGCCCCACACTTCTGCTTTCATAACCATGCCAGCACCACCGCCATACGGAGTGTCATCAACGCTGTGGTGATTATCGGTTGCGTGTGCACGCAAATCGTGAACATTGATTTCTAGCAAACCTTCGTCCTGCGCTTTGCCAAGCAGGGATAACTTAAGAGGTGCAAGATAATCCGGGAAAATAGTGACTACGTCTAATTTCATTTCATCTCCCCTGTGATTGTTGGAGGGATAACCACAATGCGTTTATTTTTTACATCAACTTCTGGCACTAATTGATGCACGAATGGAATAAGAGATTCACCTTCTTGGGTTTTAATGGCTAGCAAATCTTGTCCTGGAAGATTAATGACATCAGATACTTCGCCATATTCTTCCCCGGACTCTAAATAAGTGATACAGCCAATCAACTGAAGAACATGATATTCATCGTCATCGCCAGTTGATTCATTGATATCAACATCTGAATAAAGCATTTCGTTACGTAACTCTTCGACTTGATTGCGTGTGGTTATGCCCTTAAATCCCAAGAGTAGAATTCCGTTATGGACCCGTCCTGAAACAATTGTGAGATCACCATGCTTATCTGTGTTTACGGTTGCACCAATTGCAAAGCGAATATCTGGATCATCGGTGCGAACTTCAATCGTCGCTTCACCAAGAATTCCGTGAGCGCGACCAATGCGGCCCACGAGTAAACGCATATGCGAAAGAGTTGTTAGCGTGCCTCGTCGGTCTCGATGAGATCGACGCGCACTGTACGACCTGCAATTGCACTTACGACTGTGCGCAGTGCTTTAGCTGTTCGGCCGTTGCGACCAATAACTTTGCCAATGTCTTCAGGATTAACTCGAACTTCTAGCGTTGTTCCGCGACGATGAGTTTTTTCCTTAACAATGACATCTTCAGGATTATCAACGATCCCTTTTACGAGATGCTCGAGAGCTTCATCCATCATTGTTATTCGGCTGCCGCTTCAGGAGTTGCTTCAGCAACAACTTCTGCTGCTGGAGTTTCTTCAACAACTGCTGGAGCTTCTGCTTCTACAGCAGGTGCTTCTTCAACAACTGTTTCAGCAGCTGGTGCAGGGGTTTCTTCTACAACTGGATTTGCTTTGGCAGCTAACTTCTCTTGTGCTTTCTTCTTAAGAGTTGTTGCGCCTTCTTTTGGTTCATCCATTGCTTGCTTAACAGCTGCTTCGTAAGCAACGCTCTTAGGTGGCTTAGGTGCTGCAACGCGAAGAGTTCCTTCTGTTCCAGGAAGTCCCTTGTGCTTTTGCCAATCGCCAGTAACTTTAAGAATCGCCTCTACTGCTGGTGTTGGAAGTGCGCCAGTGCCGAGCCAATACAGAGCACGATCAGAGTTAACTTCGATCAGTGATGGTTCTTGACCTGGTGCGTAACGACCAATCTCTTCAATGGATAAACCATTGCGAGCCTTGCGTGAATCTGTAACAACAATACGGAAATAAGGTGTGCGAATTTTTCCCATGCGCATTAAGCGAATTTTTGTAGCCAAGTAACTAGTGCTCCTGTAAATGTGTGCCGTGCCAATTCGATCGCAGCGGGGTGCGCAATCATTTTGGCCAAGCGATGGACTTGGATGTTTCGGGGGTAGAGGGCCCCGTCACAGGTGCCCAATCTTGCCATCAGTTAGGCAGGATGCGAAATTAAGGCCTATCCGCGCTCTTCTGCAGCCCGTTTAGCGGGGTTACCCGACTTGGACTTCTTCTTGTGTACCACCGCGCTTTTGGACGCCGGTATTGCTGGCATGCCTGACATTGCCGCAGGCATACCTGCCGGCATCGATCCATTGCGCATTTGCTTCATAGCTTTTTGCGCAGCAGAAAATCTTTCAACCAGTGAGTTAACTTCTGAAACAGCTCTGCCACTTCCGCGTGCAATACGTGCGCGCCGAGTTCCATTAAGTACTTTCACATCACGACGCTCATGGGGTGTCATTGATTGAACGATCGCTTTTGTTCGAACTATTTCGCTTTCATCAAAATTTTCAATTTGTTTCTTCATTGATGCCGCCCCTGGCAACATTGAAAGTAGCTTGCCCATTGAGCCCATGTTGGCCATAGCTTCTAGTTGTTCTAGGAAATCTTCTAATGTGAAATCATCACCGCGAGCAAACTTTTCTTCTAGTTTTGCACTCGTCTCTGGGTTAAGTGCCTTCTTTGCTTGCTCTGCCAAGGTAGCAACATCGCCGAGTCCGAGAATACGTGAAGCCATTCGCTCCGGATAGAACAGATCAAAATCGCTGATCTTTTCACCAGTAGAAACAAACATGATTGGTCGTTTAAGTACCTCTGTAATTGAAAGCGCAGCGCCACCACGAGCATCGCCATCTAATTTAGTCAGAACTAATCCATCAAAACCGACGCCTTGTTCGAATGCGCGAGCCGTGGCAATCGCGCTCTGTCCAATCATTGAATCGATTACAAAGAGGATTTCATGCGGTTGGATTTGATTGCGGATTGCAATTGCTTCATCCATTAATTCATCATCAACGCCCAATCGGCCAGCAGTATCGACAATGACCATGTTATGAACTTTTGACTGAGCGAATGCAATACCATCGCGTGCTACTTCAACTGCGTTTCCAGAACCATTTCCTTGCTCAGGAGCAAAAACTGGCACGCCGATTTGTTCGCCTAAAACCTGCAACTGTGTAACCGCATTTGGTCTCTGAAGATCTGCGGCAATCAAGAGCGGAGTATTGCCTTGGTCTTTATAAAACTTAGCAAGCTTTGCCGCGAGAGTTGTTTTACCAGCGCCTTGTAAACCAGCCAACATAATTACCGTTGGAGGATTCTTTGCAAATCTAATTCTTCTACCTTCAGAGCCAAGAATTTTGATGAGCTCTGAGTTAACAACATCAAAAATTGCCTGTGCCTGATTGCTGCCTGCTTGCAGAGTTGGGAGAAGTGCAGCGGCTTGCGCACCGATGCGCTCGGTAAAGAGATCTACTACCTCTTTGGCAACATCTGCTTCAAGAAGTGCACTAGTTATTTCATCCAGTACTGAATCGATATCCGAAGATGAGATCTTTCCCTTTGATCGCAAATTGCCAAAAGTTTTGGCAAAGCGAGCCGAGAGCGCATCAAACATGTGCAGAGCCTACTTTAGGTATGCAAAAAGTTTAGATAGCTTCGGACCCCTGCTCGCCAGTGCGTACACGAACAACTTGCTCGATTGGAATGGCCCAGACTTTTCCATCACCAATGCTTCCGGTTGAGGCACTAGCAACGATGACATCAATAATTGCTTGCGCATCTTTGGATTCAGCCAAAACTTCGAGTCGGATTTTTGGAACTAAATCCACTGTGTACTCGGCACCGCGATACACCTCTGTGTGACCTTTTTGGCGACCGAACCCACTCGCTTCAGAGACCGTCATTCCTTTGACGCCATGTTCCTGGAGAGCATTTTTAACATCTTCTAACTTATGTGGTTTAAGAATTGCTGTTATGAGTTTCATAGAATTACACCTCCGCGTGATGAGCTTGTCATTTCATAGGCAGTTTCAGCATGTTCATTGAGATCGATTCCTGCAACTTCAACATCACGCTTAACTCTAAAGCCAATAGTTTTTTCAATTGCATACCCAATGATCAGCGTTGCAATGAATGAATATGCGGCTACAAATGCAACACCGAATGCTTGTTTTCCAAGCAATGTAGCGCCGCCACCGTAGAGCAATCCATCAACTCCAACGCTGTTAACTGAGCTTGCGCCGAAGAAACCAATTGCTAACGAACCCCAGATTCCCGCAACTAAGTGGACTCCAACAACATCTAATGAATCATCAAGATTAAATCGATACTTCAAGCCAGTTGCGAGCGAGCACAGAACTCCGGCAAGTAAACCAATGACTACGGCTGCCCACGGTGCGACGAAAGCACATGCAGGAGTAATTGCTACCAAGCCTGCAACAGCGCCAGATGCTGCGCCAAGTGATGTTGGATGTCCCTGACGAATTTTTTCTACAAGTAACCATCCGGCTAGTGCTGCTGCAGCTGCAACTTGTGTATTCATCAGAGCAAGTGCTGCTATTCCATTTGCAGCAAGAGCAGAACCTGCATTAAATCCGAACCAACCAAACCAGAGCAATCCGGATCCGAGCATCACCAAAGGGAGTGAGTGAGGTCGCATGGATTCTTTACGCCAACCAACTCTTTTGCCGAGAACAATCGCAAGAGCTAGAGCGGCAGCACCAGCATTGATGTGCACCGCAGTTCCACCAGCAAAATCTTCAAGACCTTGTTTTGCGAGGAAGCCTGCGCCGGTAACGGTGTCGCCAACCTTATTTCCAAAAGCGAAAACCCAATGTGCAACTGGGAAATAAACAAGGGTTGACCAAATAGCAACGAAAATAGCCCACGAAGTGAATTTGGCGCGATCAGCAATCGCACCTGAAATTATTGCTGGAGTAATGATTGCAAACATTAATTGAAAGGCTGCAAAGACTAAGACTGGAATCGGATACAGACCACCATTATTGGTGAAGTCATTTACAACTCCCCCTAAGCCAGAGAATGAGAAGGATCCGTACCAGGGAGAATCCGCTTTGTATCCAAATGCTAATTCAAATCCGTAAATAACCCAGAGCACACTGACAACTCCTATCGAAATCATCGACATCATCATCATATTTAAAACACTCTTAGTTCGTACCATTCCTCCATAGAAAAAGGCGAGACCGGGAGTCATAAGAAGTACTAGTCCAGTACTTGCCAACATCCATGCCGTGTCTCCAGAGTTAATAACCATTTGATCCATAAGTAACTGCTTTCAATAATGTGGTTGCAAATAACATGTGGGATTCTCGCCTTTGAGATGAGGGTAAAAATGCCCCAGGTGAGTTACAGGCAATGGCAATCAAGGTTTCAAACACGTCACATTTTTCGGCCTAATAGGCACTTGTGTTACATCTACGTTAAGAGATTAAGCCTTTGACGTACTCATCAGGATTAAAAGGTGCCAGGTCCTCGATCGACTCGCCCGTCCCAACAAATTTGATTGGAATGTCGAGTGAATCTTCAATCGCAAGTGCGATGCCACCTCGTGCGCTGCCATCTAACTTAGTCAGCACAATGCCTGTAACTTGGACAGCCTCGGCAAAAATCTTTGCCTGTTGCAGCCCATTTTGACCCGTTGTCGCATCTATAACTAAAAGTACTTCACTAACTGGAGTGACTTTTTCGATAACGCGTTTTATTTTTCCAAGTTCATTCATGAGATCGCTCTTATTGTGTAAACGCCCGGCAGTATCTATGAGCAGAAAGGCTGCTGAGAGTTGCTGTGCTTTCGAAATCGCATCAAAAGCAACTGATGCTGGATCGGAGTTCTCTTTACCGCTAACTACTTCTACGCCTATCCTCTGGCCCCACGTTTGCAACTGTTCAACTGCTGCGGCGCGAAAAGTATCCGCAGCTGCCAATACAACTGTACCTTGGCTTTGGAAATTACGCGCTAATTTTGCAACAGAAGTTGTTTTGCCAGTTCCGTTAACTCCAACAACCATTACCGCTGTAACGCCTGAAGCAGTTGAAATACTTCGCTCTTTTTTTGATAGGTGCGATAACAAAACCGTATGAAGTGATTCCTCAGGAGTGGCAGATTTAACTTTTCGTGTCTGTTCGATAATTGAATGAGCAAGATCAGCCCCAATATCGGCTGCAATAAGTTCATCTGCTAGTTCATCTAGATCTGGCTTGTGGAGTAACTCTGTTACTTTGATTTTTGATAAAAACTTAGAAAAAATCCCCATGTACAACGTACCTATCTTTTAGGCAGTTTCAGATTCACGAAGACGCTGAGAAATTACTTCAGTCACGCCATCTCCGCGCATTGTTACGCCGTACAAAGCATCTGCGATTTCCATCGTGCGCTTTTGGTGAGTAATGATGATCAGCTGTGAACTTGCACGTAACTCTTCAAGCACCCCAAGCAAGCGTCCTAGGTTTACATCATCAAGTGCTGCTTCAACTTCGTCTAGTACATAGAACGGACTTGGGCGAGCTTTGAAAATTGCTACAAGCATTGCAACAGCAGTCAGAGATTTTTCTCCTCCTGAAAGCAATGAGAGTCTCTTTACGCGCTTTCCTGGTGGACGTGCTTCAACATCAACACCTGTAGAGAGCAAATCATCTGGATTGGTAAGAATTAAGCGACCATCTCCACCTGGGAATAAGCGAGCGAAGATCTCTTCAAAGTGCTTTGCTGTCTCTTCGTACGCTTCCATAAAGATTTGTTGAACTCGGTCATCAACTTCTTTAACGATATCGAGAAGATCTTTCTTAGTATTTTTCAAATCTTCTAGTTGTTCAGCAAGGAACTTCAAACGCTCTTCAAGGGCGTCATACTCTTCAAGTGCAAGTGGATTAATCTTTCCAAGTAGTGTGAGCGAACGCTCGGTTGCTGCCAGACGCTTTTCTTGTTGATCACGACGATACGGAATCAATTCAGTTGTAACAATCTCGCCCGCTTCATTTTCAAGAAATGTTGGTACGTCATTGTGTGGACCGTATTCATTGACCAAAATTGTTGTGTCCACACCGAGTTCTTCAACAGCTTTGAGTTCGAGAGCTTCGATACGCATACGCTGTTCGGCTCGTGCAATTTCATCACGGTGAACGCTGTTTGTTAATTGCTCTAATTCTGTTGACAATTCGCGACCACGAGAACGAATGGTCAGAGTTTCACCTTCTCGTTGTGCACGAGCATCTTCAAGACGTGCTCGTTCAGTTGCTGCCTTTGCAATAGAGCGTTCGATATGAATCAAAACTTCGTAAGCTGCTTCCGCGACAGATTGTGAAATAACTGCGCCACGTGCACGAGCTCCACGTCTAGAAATTGCTCGCTCGGAAGCATCACGTTCTGCTTGCGCTGCATCTTCAAGTGCTTTTGCGCGAGCAGCGAGTGAGTCCACACGTTCTTCACTTGTGCGAACTGCCAAACGTGCTTCTACTTCTGTGCTGCGAGCAGTTGAAACTTGTGCGCGTATTACTTCTACTTGCGCGTGATCAGGCTCTGGAGTCTCACCTTGCATAGATAGTTGGTTTGAGGCGATGTTCAATTCATTTTCATCTCGGGATTTTGCTGAAGTTGCCTCTGCTATTGAAACATTTAGGCGATCAACTTCTGCTGCAGCAGATTTCGCATTTTGTCCCGCGACTGCAAGTTGCTCAGTCAGAGCTGCAATTCGCGCATCTGATTCATTGAGTTTTCCAAGTGCTTGGTCATATTCACTTTGACGTGAAGCTAACTCGTTGGTTGCAGTAGAAATCTCGAAACGAATTCGGTCTGCCTTGTGATTGATCTCTTCTAGTTTAGTTGTTAGGTCTGCAATCAGTGCATTGATTTCAATCAATGATGAAGTGGACTTAGAACCACCGCGTGCACGAGTAGATGTGACGATGTCGCCATCTCGCGTGACAACTCGAATTTGTGGATGATTACGAAGAACATCTGCTGCATCTCGGGCTGAATCAACTACTGCGGTAGCACTGAGTAACGAAGTAACTAATGATGCGATTGAACTGGACTGCACATAATTGTTGAGAGAAGTGAGTCCGGATGGGATTGATTCTGCTGATCTGGAATTCTCGTCAAAGACTAGAACATCGGCTTGGCCCAGATTCTCTGAACGCATGGTTGTGAGTGCACTCACTGCTGAATTTAAATCTTGAACAACGATGGCATCAGCGAGTGAACCAAGAGCTGCTGCCACTGCGCTCTCATATCCTTTTTCAATTGAAATCAAAGAGCTAACGCTGCCAAGAATCTTTACGCCACGAGAATTTGAAAGTAACGCCGCTGCGCCGTCATTGCTCTTTGACGTAATTCGAAGCGCTTCAAGCTTTGCCTCTACTGCGTTCTTTTCTCGTTCGGTGTTACGTTCATTATCTACAAGATCAGAGAGTGTCTTCTTTGCACTATCTAACTTGGACTTAGCTGATTCGAATTGTGAATCCAAACCAAGTTCGCTGGAATCTGCACTCGCTATTTCTAATTCAAATGTTGAGTAAGCACGTGAAGCTTCATCGGCACGTTGCTGTGCTTCATTTCGTGATTTTTCTGATCGAGCAATCTCTTCAGCTATAGCTTCAAGGCGAGCACGCAAAGATTTAATATGTCCTTCTTGTCTCGCTGTACCTTCGCGAGCATCTGCAATCGCGCGCATTGCTGCAGCAACTCTGTCTTCTTCGCTCTTCAGTGAATTTTCTGCTTGCGCTAATGCATTAGTTGCTTCAGTGAGAGAAAGATTTGCACTGGCAACTGCTGCACGCAGTTCAGCTTCTTCTACTCGAAGTGCTTGTGCTTCACGTTCGAGAGCTTCTGGATCGCGACCTAACGTGCGTGCTTCTTCTGCTTCTTCAGCCAAGAAACGAGAGCGCTCTTGTGCAAGTGAGGCTGTTCCTCGAAATCTTTCGCGCAAAGAGTTGAGTTGGTAATACGTCTCTTGTGCTTTAACAAGTAATGGACCATCGACTGCAGCTTGTGCATCGAGTGCTTCTTCGCGCGCACGTACTTTGTCTAATTCGGCATCGACTATGGCGCGTCTTTCACGAAGAGCTGTTTCATCTGCAACTTCGGCATCGAGAGTTTTAGTCATCGAGATAAAGTCATCTGCTAACAAACGAAGTTTGGCATCTCGAAGATCGGCTTGAATTGTGGCAGCTTTCTTTGCAACTTCTGCCTGCTTGCCGAGTGGGCGAAGTTGTCTACGTAATTCCACAGTGAGGTCTTGCACGCGAGCTAAGTTGGCTTGCATCGAATCTAATTTGCGAAGCGCTTTTTCTTTTCGCTTGCGGTGCTTAAGTACGCCCGCCGCTTCTTCAATGAATCCACGACGTTCATCTGGATTAGCCATCAAAATTGCATCAAGTTGTCCTTGGCCGACGATTACGTGCATTTCTCGGCCGATACCTGAATCGCTTAATAGTTCTTGAATATCAAGTAGTCGAGATGCTTCACCATTTATCTGGTATTCGCTCTGACCATTTCTAAAAAGAATGCGTGAAATTGTTACTTCTGAATAATCAATATTGAGTGCGCCATCAGCGTTATCAATTGTTACTGAAACCTCAGCGCGGCCAAGCGGTGCTCGCCCACTGGTACCGGCGAAGATGACATCTTCCATCTTTCCGCCGCGAAGAGATTTAGCACCTTGCTCACCCATAACCCATGTGAGTGCATCAACAACGTTTGATTTTCCAGAACCATTTGGACCGACGACGCAGGTGATCCCGGGTTCAAGGCGCAGAGTGGTCGCTGAAGCAAAGGACTTGAAGCCCTTGAGCGTGATGCTCTTTAGATACACGCGGTAAACCTACCTTGCGAGCGCGTTAATTAGCGAAGTAACACGGCGGCTCCGAAAGTATCTAGAGCTAGTTACCTTCATCCACAACTTGAGGTTTTAATATGTCATAGGCGATTCTGGCAGCAACTTGCTCGGCTTCTCTCTTGCTCTTTCCGGTGCCGCTAGCGATACAGACCCCAGCGACCATCGCATCGGCGCTAAAACTCTTGTCGTGATCTGGACCCGTCTCGGTGACAATGTATTCGGGAGCGCCTTTACCGAGTTGAGCAGTTAACTCTTGAAGTGCGGTTTTGCCATCTAAGCCTGCACCGCGCGCCATTGCTTGCGTCAATGTTGCATCAATTAACTTTCGAACAACGGTCGCAGTGGTTGCAAGACCAGCGTGTAGATAAATAGCGCCAATCAGAGCTTCTAGCGCATCTGCCAATAGTGAGTTTTTATCCCGTCCGCCGGTGACTTCCTCACCTTTACCTAGACGAATGTACTTTCCGAGATTAAGTTCGCGAGCAATATCTGCAAGGGCTCTCATGTTTACAACACCGGAGCGAAGTGGTGAGAGTCTGCTCTCATCTAAATCAGGGAAGCGAAGAAATAACTCTTCAGTAACTATTAATCCGAGAACTGAGTCACCTAGAAATTCAAGACGTTCGTTGGTTTCTTTTGCGCCAGATTCATAAGCGAATGAACGATGAGTAAAAGCTAAGGCTAAAAGATTTGGATCAACGTCAACACCTAAGTGCTGTGTTAATTCAGAGTACAGATCAGACCTCAATAACCTGACGGCGGTTATATGTTCCGCACGTTGGACATGCAGTGTGTTGCAATTTTGGTTGCTGACATTGTGGGCACGCCGCTAGTGCTGCCGCAGTTGTTTTCCACTGACTACGACGAGAACGAGTCTTTGAGCGAGACATCTTTCGCTTTGGTACTGGCACGGTGGCGTCCTTAATCTCTTCTTAAATCTCATCTGAGATACCGCCCTCACAAGGAGTGCGGATATGGGTGAAAGTATCCCCTAAAAGTACGAATTCTTAAAATCGAGCAAGGGTTATGAACTATTCGCCCTTATCCGCCTCGAGAGAGCCAAGGGCAGCCCAGCGAGGATCTATTAGCGCGTGAGCATGTCCCTCTGGAAGTTCTGACCATTTTTCGCCGCACTGCTGACAGAGCCCTAAGCAATCCTCTGAGCAGAGTGGGTTTACTGGAAGAGCTAACACAATCGCATCTCGTAGAGGAGTTTCTAAGTCCATGTAATCGCCTTGCATTAACAGGTCATCTTCAACATCTAAATCATCAATTGCTTCTTCACTTGGACGACGCTTCTTAGATCCTTTTGAACCCTTTTCATGATGCACTTCGTATCGATATAGCTCTTGAAAACTTCTATCAATATCGATTGCTATCGGATCAAGACAGCGGATGCACTCTCCCATTGCTGTTGCAAAGACATCGGCAGTAGCGAGAATCCCCTCAGTAACTGACTCCAGGCGAAGATCAACTTCAATAACTTCTCCTGGCGGAACACTGATTAGTTCAACACCAAATGCTTCGGTGAGATCAAAGTCAATTGAATACTCTTTCATCTCACCTGCACGGCGTGGAAGCTCGTGTGTATTTACGCGAAAGGGTGAGAGATCTCGAGACATGCGAGTAACGCTTTACTTATCGTTAGCGAGTTGTGACAAAACATCTTTATCGCCAGCGCCAGCAAGTCTTTCGCGACCACGGGCGATTGCATCTGATGTTTTATTGAGAATCACTTCAAGAGTAGCCAGACGTGAGTCAATGTATTTTTCAACTTCTTCACGTTCTTGCTCTGCCTCAAGGTGTGCATCATCCAGAATATGTTGAGCTTCCTCGCGAGCAGCGGAAACAATTGCAGTCTGTTCGATCATTCGTGAAACTTCTTCGCGAGCACTTGCGATCAAAGCTTCAGCGCTCAGACGACCCTCTTCAATTAAAGAATCACGTGAAGCAAGAATTTTTCTCGCCGCTTCTAAATCATTTGGCAGTGCGGCACGGGCGCCATCTAGAACTTCTAAAATTTCGCCACGGTGCAAAACGCATGATGCAGACAACGGCACTCCGCGCGCCTCTTCAATTATTGATATTGCGGTTGTTAACTTCTCAATCGAATCCATGGATCACTTCCCTGCTACTCGACGTTTTAGTGCTTCGTTAATACTCGGTGGAACCATAGAGGATACATCTCCACCGTAATGGGCTAATTCTTTCACAAGTGAGGATGATAAAAAGGAGTGAGTTGGTGAAGTCGCCATAAACATTGTTTCGACACCAGATCCCTGAAGATTGACCTGCGCCATCTGTAATTCATAATCGAAATCCGAAACAGCGCGCAAACCCTTAACGATTGATTGCACAGAGTTTGACTTGCAGTAGTCCACTAGCAGACCGCTCCATGAATCAACTCGAACATTTGAGAATTTCTTAGTCACTTCTGAAATCATTGAAATGCGTTCATCGACTGTAAATAAACTGGACTTCGTTCGATTTTCAAGTACAGCCACAATTACTTCATCAAAGTGGCGACTTGCGCGTTCGATGATGTCTAAATGACCGTATGTGATTGGATCAAAAGATCCCGGACAAACTGCGCGTCTCATGGGTCAAACGCTAGCAACGATTTCTGCGCTTATCCATTCTTAGCGTAATTGGCGTAATAAATACTCGCTTGCCCATAGACCTTGGTGCGAGATGGCTCGTATCCCTGTGGCCACTTAGGTTGTGCAGATTTTGATGCCCTTTCAACTGCAATGACCGCACCATCTTTGAAGAAATTATTTGATTGCAGCTTTTCCAAAATATTTGTGAGTTCGGAATCCGCAAAATCATAAGGTGGATCTATATAAACGAAGTGATATTGATTCTCTGGAGAGCCTTCTACAAACTTTTGCACTGCCATATGAAATAAGTGAAACACCCCAACAGGTTGTGACTTTTGCACAAGTGCAGAATTTGTTGAAATTGTCTTTGCCGCAGCATCATCTTTTTCTACGCAGTGAACAAGGGATGCTCCACGCGAGAGAGCCTCTAGCCCCATTGCACCTGAACCAGCAAATAAATCTAAAATATGTAACCCCAGAAAATCTCCAAATTCGGAAGTCAACGTTGAAAAAATCGCTTCACGGGCACGATCTGAAGTTGGTCTCGTTGCACCTGCCACGCTAGATAACGAGCGACCCTTAGCGATGCCAGCAATAATTCTCATTGCATCAACCCTTATCTATGAAGTCAGTCGCGGAATCTGTTTCTAGGAATTTTATTTCATCATTGAGTAGCTTAAATCCTGTAAGACTTGAATCTGCTTCGATTATTTTTTCTGCACTCTCTCGTGCACTTTCAATCAGCTCTTCATCTCGCAATACGCGCAGCAATCTAAGGTGCGAACGAGTTCCGGATTGGCTTGCGCCCAGCACATCTCCTTCTCTGCGTTGTTCTAAATCGATCTTTGAGAGTTCGAAACCATCTAGCGTAGAAGCAACTGCATCCAGGCGTATGCGTGCAGGAGTCTCTGGCAATGAATTAGTAACTAGCAAACAGAGTCCCGGAGAAGATCCGCGTCCAATACGTCCACGAAGCTGATGTAGCTGAGAAACACCAAATCGATCTGCATCCATTATTACCATTACTGTGGCATTTGGTACATCTACGCCAACTTCAATAACTGTTGTTGAAATAAGAACGTCTATATCTCCGGCAGAAAACGCGGACATTGTTGAATCTTTAACTTCGGTGGAGAGGCGACCATGTAAAGGTGCAACGCGTAATCCAAAAAAAGGTCCGCTGTGAAGCATTGGTCCTAACTCTTCAACGCTTGCAATGCTCTGTGACTCAGTTCCAAAGAGAAAATCCATATCCGCATCTTCATTATTGGTAGCGCTAATTCGAGGCGCCACTACGTATGCCTGATGTCCTTGCGATACCTCTTCAGCAATTCTTTGCCATGCACGTTCTAAGTGTGCAGGTTTTTCTTGTGCAGCAATTACGTGCGTAGTAATTGGTTGTCTGCCAAGTGGCAATTCTCGAAGCGTCGAGATGTCTAAATCACCGAAAACAGTCATAGCCACAGTTCGTGGAATTGGTGTTGCAGTCATTACTAATAAGTGTGCAGGGGTATGTGCTTTGCTCTTAAGTGCATCACGTTGTTCAACACCAAATCGGTGTTGTTCATCGACAACAATTAACCCGAGATCTTTAAAAACTATTGACTCCCCTAACAGCGCATGGGTACCGATAACAATCCCGGCGGCACCATTTGCTGCCAATGCAAGTGCTTCTTTTCGAGCTGCAGCACTCTGTGATCCCGTAATTAGAGTTACTTGTGTAGCTTTTTCATCGCCACCCAACATTCCACCATGGGCTAAATCTCCCAAAAGTTTTGTAATTGTTCGCATGTGCTGTGCAGCTAAAACTTCCGTGGGCGCAAGAAGTGCTGCTTGACCACCATTATCAATAACTGTCAGCATTGCGCGCAGTGCAACAATTGTCTTTCCAGATCCCACTTCTCCTTGAAGTAATCGATGCATTGGGTGAGATTTTGCTAAATCAGATTCAATTTCCGCGCTGACTTCTTTCTGTCCTGCAGTTAATTCAAATGGCAGCAACTTATCGAATGCATCTAACAATCCCCCAGATACTCGTGGCCGTGCAATTGCATCGAGTGATCTAAGGGCGGCCTTTCTTTTGGCCAGAAGTAATTGCAGCAAAAATGCTTCATCAAAAGTTAGACGTTCACGAGCAATTTCGGCGTGCTCTAAATCAGCTGGCTTGTGCAGTTGAACTAACGCTTGATGCAGAGTCGGATAACCATGTTTCTCGCGGATATCTTCGGGCAAGAAATCAGGCACTTCATCTAAACCATCAATGGCTAGATCGATGCATTGTGCAATCTTCCACGATGGCATCTTTGCTGCCGCTGGATACACAGCTAAGAACTTTCCAGCAAATTCATCAACTGCGCTATCTACATCACTTCCATCTGGAATCAATTCATAATCTGGGTGAGCTAATTGGCGCTTACCTTTAAACACGCCAACTTTTCCTGCAAACAATCCTTGGCGACCAACCTTTAACTCTTTTTCACGCCAGGCTTGATTAAAGAATGTGAGTGAGAGTTTTGCTTTTCCATCAGTGACAATGACTTCGAAAATGCTTCCCTTGCGACCATGGAGTGGTCGATTTAATGCACTAAAAACTTCGGCGAGAATCGTGACTTCATCGCCTTCTTGCAAAGTAGAAATATCTGTCAGTTCGCCACGTACGGCGTAGCGACGCGGATAATGGCGCAATAAATCTGCAACGCTCTTGATTCCAAAGGTAGTCTCTAGAACTTTTGATGTGCGATCCCCCAGAACGCTACTGACTTTGCTATCAAGGGATGCCATGGCGACATTCTCCACTGTTTAAAGCTGTGGAGCGTGTATTGGGCGCATGGAATCTAACGAGAAAGTTCTAAAGTCCTGCCAATTTCATGCCAACCCGAGTGGGTAATTACAACTAATGTTTTGTGTGATGTGAATTCCAATATGCGTTTTTCGATTCGAAGCGCTAACTCCAGGTCGAGATGCTCTGTTGGTTCATCAAGGATCAGGATTGGGGCTTTAGACAATAGAACGCGAGCCAAACTTAAACGTTTCGCTTCGCCCCCCGAAATGTGTCTGCCGAACTCTCCGATGACAGTATTTAACCCTTGCACATTTTCTGAGACTAAAGAATCAAGTTCAACTAATTTTAAAACCAGAAGAATCTCTTCATCAGTTGCACT
>BJFT01000004.1 GCA_014190015.1 Actinomycetes bacterium | reverse complement strand
CCTGCTTCTTCAATAATCTTCTTTCCAATGCTATGAAGACCGGCGTCTAACGACTTTATTGTTCCAGAACCTTCAGGTCGAGTTAAAGCGATGTTCTCTAATTCACTCCACAAAGATTCAAAGGATTTCATACCTCTAGTTTACTAGATGGATACCTTTTCATATCTGCTAATTTGGTTGTACGTGCTCGGCAAGGGTGCGCAAAGTATTGATCATTGCAGCAGGATTATCTGACTTATAAACAGCGCTTCCAGCAACAAAGGTATCAGCGCCAGCTGCTCGAGCAATTTCAATAGTTTCCTTTGAAATGCCCCCATCTACCTGCAACCAAATCGGTCTTTCACCAATCAAATCTCGAGTTTTTGAAACTTTCTCCATCATTTCCGGCATGAAAGATTGTCCACCGAATCCTGGCTCAACAGTCATGATTAGAAACATATCCACTTCATCCAAATGATCTATATACGTTTCAATCTGACTCGCTGGCTTCAAAGCCAAGCTCGCTCTCGCCCCATTGGATTTGATATTTTTTATAGTTTTCCTAATATCTGCAGTTGATTCAACATGCACCGTAACGCTTGTGCATCCAGCTTCCGCGTAGCGTGGTCCTTGAACGTCACTATCTATAACCATCAAATGGGCATCGACGGGTATAGATGAACCCGAAATAATATTTTGAGCTTCAGCCCAAGAAAAGGATGTATTTGGTGCGAATTTTCCATCCAAAATATCTAAATGAAGAAAATCTGAAACCTTAGCTACGCGATCAATTTCAGAAAGTATCTTTGAATGATCGGCATTTAAAATACTCGGATGAATCCTGACAGAGCTTTTCATGGACGAATACTATTTCTTCTTACGCATAACGCTTAGAAACATAGCGTCCGTGCCGTGTCGGTGTGTCCACAAAGTCATGCTCCCTCTATCTACGCCTGTGGAACGCAGATCTTGATGCAAATATGGCGAAACATCAACAACTTCAAGGTCGGGATGACGTCGGAGTGTTTCTGATACTGCAATGCGTGTTTCAGAAAGATGAGGACTGCACGTTGCATATCCAAAAATTCCACCAGGAGCCAAAACTTTCACGGCCGCATCAATTATCTCTGATTGCAAAATTACCAGTGCTTTCAAATCAGCCACCGTTCTACGCCATCTAACTTCTGGACGACGACGCAACGCTCCCAAACCTGTACATGGCACATCCGCCAGAATGGCTCCAAAAGTTTTACCGAGTGAATCAATCTCCCGAGCATCAACGGTTGTCACCGCACCACCTTGAACCACTTGACTAACTAATTTTGCTCTAACCTCTGAGATTTCATTTGCAGCAAAATCAATTGAATCTCTCTTAGCTAGTGCTGATAAAAGAGCGGCTTTTCCACCAGGACCTGCACACAAGTCCAACCAAGATTGTTGATCTTGGGATATTTTAGAAAACACATCTGCAACGAGTTGAGAGCCTTCATCCTGAACACCCGCTTTTCTTGAAATAATCAGGTCTAACGACGCTGGTGAACCATCGAATACTGCTCCGTAAGGTGAGAAATGAGTCGCTGTCGCGCCAATATCTAACAAATCTTGCTGTGAACTTAACCCAGGCCAAGAAACCAGTGTTGGACGGGGTGCAATGTTATTAGCGATTAAAAGTTGTTCAACTTCTTCAAGATTGCCCAGTTGATCCATATACGCAGTAATAATCCATTGAGGATGAGAGTGAAGTATTTCCAATCTTTCGAAACCGTCTTTGATGCTCGAGATTTGCGATACGTAATCATCCAGAGATTTTTGACTAATTTTGCGTAGAATTGCATTTAAGAATGAAGCCTTAGATTCTCCCAATACTTTTCGACCAAGCTCGACTGTTGCAGACACAGCTGCGTGCGTGGGTACTCGCATTTCAAATAACTGGTGCGCTCCTAAGCGAGCAACATCTACTAGCGCGGGGTCAACTTCATTCCAAGGTCTATCACTAGCTTGCGAAAGTATCCAATCATGTCTTCCCTGCATACGAAGAGTTCCGTAAACCAACTCTGTGGCGAATCCCTTATCGCGATCTTCTAACGATGATTGTGCAAGAGCTTTTGGCAACAATAAATTCGAATAGCCACCGTTGCGATTAACTTCATGCAGTACGTCATAAGCCAGCAAACGAGGTGCATCTGGACGTGGTGCGCTGAATTTCTTACCCGGTGGATTACTCAAAGAATTCTCCTGGAGCAATACGTGCTCCATTTAACCAATCTGCTGATAGCATCTCTTTTTTTCCGGCAGGAACCAATTTAGAAATTTCAACCGGCTCATCTGCAGTGCCCACAAAAATCTTCTTGCCTATGACATGAATAAACCCTGGCGCCAATTTTTCTTGAATTGAACCTGAACCAATTTCAACAATCTTTATCACCGAACCTTTATGAGTAGTCCATGCCCCAGGATTAGGAGTAAAAGCTCTCACTAAATTTGCTAGCGAACCAGATGATTTATCCCAACTGATTCGCGCTTCCTCTTTGGATATTTTCGGTGCCAAACTAATTCCAGTAGTTTCCTGCTCTTTAGGTTGAAGTCCATTTGCAATATCGTTTAACACTTGGAAAAACGACTCTGCGCCTAGATATGAAAGATCTCTAAGAACCTCCGCACTATTTGCGTTTGCATTAATCTCGTACTTCTTCTGGATGTATATAGGTCCCGTATCTAAATTTTCATCAATTCTGAAAATAGAAATACCCGTAACGCTTTCACCATTGAGCAAAGCCCTTTGTACAGGAGCCGCTCCACGATATGCCGGTAACAAGGAGAAATGAAGATTAAGGCATCCATATGTGGGGATTGAAAGAATTTCGGCGCTTAAAATTTTCCCATAAGCAATAGCAATAACAACATCTGCATTCTCGAAAGTCGTAGCGATTTCAGCTGAAGTGATTGGCTTTTCAATAGGAATGTGATTCTTATCAGCCCATTGAGCTATAGGTGATTGGGCGAGAATTTTTCCTCTACCAACCCTGGAGTCTGGAGTTGTTATAACTCGAATCAAATCGTGCTCAGATTCTTTGAGCCATTCTAGAGTTGGGATTGCTACCTCTGCTGTAGCAGCCACAACAACACGCACTATAAACCTTTTCCGAATGTTTTATGTGGGGAAATTTTTACTTTTGGAGCATTTCCTTTAGCTAAAGATTCGGAGAACCAATCAGATTCTCTGATGTCCTTCATTGCTATTTTGCGTGTTTGCTCGTCTAACCGATCAATGAAAACTATTCCATCTAAATGATCGGTTTCGTGTTGAATCGCACGAGCTAATAGTTCTGAACCTTCCACCGTTATCGGCTCCCCATGCATATTCCAACCCTTAGCTACAACACGCATCGCTCGTTTCGTTGGATAGGAAAGAGAAGGAAACGATAGGCAACCTTCTTCTCCGTCTTGCTCTTCATCACTTAAATTCAAGGATGGATTAATTAGATGTCCTAATTCTTCATCAACATCCCAGACAAATACTCGAAGAGGAACTCCTATTTGAGGCGCTGCTAATCCCGCTCCCGGAGCGGCAATCATCGTGTCAGTCAGATCCTCAACAAGTTTGCGGAGCTCTTTATCAAAATCAACAACAGGAGAAGCAGGCGAAACCAAGACTGGGTCACCAAATAAACGGATTTGCTGTAAAGACATGGTGGAAGTCTACCAATGGGACTAACCCAAAAGAACGTAAGGATCTAAAGCTACGCTGATAAAACTCTTCTTAGATATTGCTCTTTTACGACTAAGTTCCAGGACGAAATTCGCCAAATCTTCTCTATTTTCTCTGGGTACATTGATGAGCAATCTGGACTCATTTTTGGATTCATTCTCTGTGAGATAAACCTTCGAAGAAATAGGCAACCGACCATCCTTAATGCTTTTCAATATTCCATTTCTGAGCATTACAGCATCAGTTATCGGAACTCTTAGAAGAGCCGACGAAGCGTACGGAGGGAGCAATGCATCATTGTTTTCACGTAGGATTTTCTTAACTAGGACGCTCGGATTCCAACGGGTGATTGATGAAATCAATGGATGGGAAGAATCCAGAACCACAAGAATGTTTCCGTTCTTTTTTACCCTTGCCGCAGAATCAAAAAATGATTCGTACACCATCTCTTCGTAAGTGGACGATCCGCTCGCAAGAAATCTTTGACCTTCCAGAATAACAATTGATGAATAGCCATCCATCGCCACAGGAATTGCTCCAGGAGTAGCTATAACTATCTTAGTTTTGGGCGAAACCTCTTCCAGGATATTTGGAGAATTTGATAGTTGAATTGCCAAATTTGGAAAAGCTCTTCCAATTTCTTCATGAAATCTATCTATCCCCCGTGCTGCTGCATACCTATTGGTGCCTGAACACCATTTGCACTTCCAATTCTTATCTTCAGTTGAACAGAGAGAGCAAATTGGATCAGCAGTCATGCTGCTCATCAATAATCTTCCACCGCATTCACATAAAGCAATATTCTTACATTTGGCGCATAGCAGCGCATTTGCATAACCTTTTCGCGGTGCAAGAAAAAGTACTGTTCCCTGACTTAAAGATTTGCGTATTTCGGAAACAATTCGATCTGGAAGGAGTTCACCTTTTGCTTGCGGATATGCCAATGTTTTTAAAGTGTGTTTTTGACCTACGAATTTAACTCTCCTTTGTTCAATCTGATAAGCCATTTCCGCCGATGGAACATACCCTGTGAAATAGAGATTGGTTGATTCGATATTTGATCGCAAGAAAACACTATCTCGTACATTCCAATAAGGATGTTTCTGTTCATAGAATTGTTCTGATTTCTCAAATCCAACAATGATTGAATCCAAACCATTAATTGGAGCAAATAGAGCACTCCGTGTACCTAATACAAGTACTTGTTCGGAATTCGCGATTTGAAGATAACTTGCATAACGCTCTGAACGAGTGAGCGATGAATCAAGTCGAAAAACTGGACAAGCCATCGACAGTTTTTTTAAATGCGCAATCATGCGTGAAACGTCTTTAACATCAGGCAATAAGAGCAAGACTGAACCCTGTTTTAATCGTCCAACAGCTAAATCCGCAAGTTCGGAATAAGCCGAAATATGTGGACTATGCATGAAATACGAATATTCCAATTTCCTAGAATTTCGGGAATTTTTCTGGGTTGCATCAAATAGATAAGGTTGAATAGTTTTTTCTACTGCAGCCACACGTGAAGGAATGCCAGATTTAATGAGTGAATATGGATCACCGGCCCAAAATTTCGCCATATCTGAATAGAAGGCAATCATGGATTTGTTAGCGACGGGATATTCACCCAACAATGACTCTATTACTTTTAAATTGCCTAAAGATTCCTGGGAAGTACTCAACTCAACAACTATTGCTTCACAGCTTCTAGAATTGAAAGGAACTTTTAGCCGAGACCCAACAGCAACATCTGTCAAAAGATCATTAGGTATCCGATATGTGTACAACCCATCTAGATGAGATAAACCCGAATCAACCCAAACATGGGCCACGTTGGGAGAGTCAGCCCTGCGATCTAAACGATAAGTTTCTCGTTTTAATCGAAGCGGTTTGACGCTTTGCATATATTTAACTGGTATTTATTTAATGGCAGCGCGTAAAGCATCTACGCGACTAGTGGACTCCCACGTAAATTCTTTTAATTCACGACCGAAGTGGCCATATGCGCTGGTCTTAGAATAAATTGGACGAAGCAAATCAAGATCTCTAATGATTGCCGCTGGACGTAAATCAAAAACTTGAAGAACTGCATCTTGAATTTTGCCGACTGGAACTGTCTCGGTTCCGAAAGTTTCAACAAAGAGTCCAACTGGCTGAGCTTTTCCGATTGCATAAGCAACCTGAACTTCACAGCGTTTTGCAAAACCAGCAGCAACCACATTCTTTGCAACCCAACGCATCGCATATGCAGCAGAGCGATCAACCTTTGAAGGATCTTTACCGCTAAATGCCCCGCCTCCATGACGTGCCATACCACCATATGTATCAACAATGATCTTTCTACCTGTTAAGCCTGCATCGCCCATAGGACCACCGATTACAAATCGTCCTGTTGGATTGATAAGAATTCGTAAATCATTCTTAGGAAGATCAATTTTTGAAAGAATTGGGTTAATTACTTGTTCGATGATTTCTGGAGTGAGTTGCTTTTCTACCGAAACTTCTTCGCTATGTTGAGATGAAATTACGACAGTATTGAGCGCTACCGCTTTATCACCTTCGTATTCAATTGTTACTTGTGTTTTTCCATCAGGGCGTAGATAAGGCAACGCACCAGACTTACGCACTTTAGAGAGTTGAGCAGCTAATTCGTGTGCAAGCCATATTGGAAGTGGCATTAACTCTTTTGTGTCATCGCAGGCGTAACCGAACATTAAACCTTGATCGCCAGCACCTTGTAAATCTAAAGGATCAACCGAGGATGCAACTCTGTTTTCATAGGCATCATCCACGCCCTGGGCAATATCTTGTGATTGCTGACCAATCGATACAGAAACTCCGCATGAATTTCCATCAAAACCCTTAACTGATGAGTCGTATCCAATGTTTAAAACTGTTTCGCGAACAATCCCTGTTACATCTGCGTACGCATCTGTCGTTACTTCACCAGCAACATGGACTTGTCCAGTTGTGATGAGTGTTTCAACAGCGACTCTTGATTTCTTGTCCTGCCCAATTAATGAGTCGAGAATTGCATCAGAAATTTGATCAGCAATCTTGTCTGGGTGACCTTCTGTCACGGATTCAGATGTAAAGAGTCGTTTAGCCATTGGCATAACTTAACCTAGAAACGACCTTATCTAGAATATTTCTAGCCACTTTTGCCTTAGAAGTTTGCTCAATATAGGTGCTCTGGCCATCATCGCTTATCAAGAATCCAGCACTTTGATCGGATGCAAAGACTGCTCCATTTGAGACATCATTGACGTATATAAGATTCAATTTCTTAGATTTCAATTTAGCTAGACCCAGATTCTCAAGATCTGATGTTTCAGCCGCAAAACCAACAATGATCTGCGAATCTTTTGCATCAGCACTGAGATCCTTGAGGATGTCTAGGTTTGAAACTAAGTCGATACTCTGTAAATCAGCCTTCTTTATCTTCTCCTGTGCTACTGATGTAGGTCTCGCATCGGAGACTGCGGCAGCCATGATCAGGACATCGCAATCGTGCATATTCTCTTTTAAAGCACCGTGCATTTGGGCGGCAGTTTCAACTCTGAGCGTTTGAATTCCAGCTACATCAGCAATGTTTGAATTAGCCAGAACCATAGTTACGTGAGCTCCACGATTACGAGCCTCTATTGCCAGAGCTTGACCTTGTTTGCCAGAACTGCGATTACCAATATAACGAACAGGATCAATAGCTTCTCTCGTGCCACCAGCGGAGATGAGGATTCGTTTTCCTAATAAATCTTGAGTGGAGCCAATATGTTCGAGGAAAGCGGCGATGATTTGTTGGCTCTCAGGAAATCTACCAACACCGGAATCTTCTCCAGTTAAACGTCCCGTAGCTGGTTGCATAACTGCGAATCCTCGGGATTTCAAAATCTCAACATTTGCCTGAGTGGTTGGGTTTAACCACATTTGAGGATGCATAGCAGGAACTAGAAATTTAGGTTTAGAACTAGCTGATACAACATTTGTTAACAAATCATCTGCTCGACCTTGAACCAGTCGAGCTAAGAGATCAGCAGTTGTTGGAGCAATAATTATTGCTTCAGCTTGATCTGCTAATGAAACATGCTTAACTTTGTCAACATCCTGCCAAACTTCTGTACTTACGCTTCTTCCAGAGAGCGCTTCCCACGTTGCAGCTCCGACGAAGTTTAAGCTCGAAGGTGTTGGAACAACCGTAATTGAAAAATCCAAATCCTGAAGTCGACGTAACAATTCGCACGCTTTATAGGCAGCTATTCCGCCACCAACTCCGAGAACAATTTCTCGTTTGGTACCGCTCATGAACCAGAGTTAAGCGGTTGGTTCGAGGTTTTCGATTGTAAGAAGACCTTCGTTGATTTCGCGCAGCGCAATAGAGAGAGGCTTCTCGTGCACATGAGTTTCAACGAGTGGTCCAACGTATTCAAGAAGGCCTTCACCTAATTGAGAATAGTAAGCGTTGATCTGACGAGCACGCTTAGCTGCATAGAGCACAAGGCTGTACTTCGAACCGCTCTTATCTAGCAATTCATCAATAGGTGGATTTGTGATTCCGTCCATTGTTTAACTCCCTATAACGTGCATCAGTGCGAGATTGGCCCTATCGGGCAGAGGCTAAGGATAACAGTTTCTTTACTACGTTTTCGACCTGGTCATTAACTAGGCGATGATCGAAAAATGAGGCTGCTGCAAGCTCTTCTTGGGCAAGAGCCAGTCTTTCGGCCCTTCTCTGCTCTGAATCAGTTGCTCGTTTCTCTAGTCTAGAAACAAGTTCTTCCCATGATGGTGGTTCTAGGAAAACCAAAATGGCTTCGGGTGCATGAGCTTTTACTTGCTTAGCTCCCTCTATTTCGATTTCTAATAAAACATTTGCACCAGTAGATAGAACCTTCTCAACAGGTTCGCGGGGCGTTCCATACCTGGCACCTGCGAAATGTGCCCATTCTAAGAAATGATTTCGAGATATCTCTTCATCGAACTCTTTATCTGTTAGGAAGAAATAATCAACACCATTTTTTTCATTTGTACGTGGTTTGCGAGTTGTCGAAGAGACACTCACCCAAAAACTTTGGTGCTTACGGACATACGCGGCAATCGTACTTTTACCAACTCCACCTGGGCCAGAGAGAACAACTAACTTTCCACGTTTGTTTCCAGGGACAAATTCTGCAGTTAGAGCAGAAATTTGATGTTTACCTAATCCTTGAATCCTTCTTGTTGGAGCAATACTTAAACGTTCCATAATGGCACTCGCGCGAATTTTTCCAACACCACTGAGGGCTGCCAACAAATCGGCTACTCGCATTTTCCCAACAATTGGATCATCTTGAGCTAATTTGAAAACATCTGAGAGTGATAACTCCCCCGTTTTAACTCTGTTTTTGACTAATGATCGCACTTGTCGAGATTGTTTCGCCTTTTCGAGCGCCGCACTTCTTTCTTCAGCACTTAGTTGAGGCGGCAATCCCATGTGCTTAATCTAGTGGAAGAATTAGAAATTAAGAATTAAGGATTTCAGATGCAATCTCACGTGCGCGCTTGCCTATCTCCACACCGGTAGGTTCCCAAGCGCTGGTGATTGGTCTACCAATAACAACATAATTCGCACCAGCAGCAATTGCATCTGAAGGGGTCATTGTCCGTGTCTGATCATCTTTGCCAACCATCGACAGAGGTCGAACGCCTGGGGTAATGATTATGGGCTCCTCTCCTATAGCGCGTCGAATAGTGGTTGTTTCTAAAGGAGAACAAACTATTGCTTTCGCACCAGCTGTTACGGCTAACTGCGCTAAACGGGTAGCGGTGATTAAGGCATCATCACTAAAACCAACAGATCTGACATCTGATTCCGACATTGAAGTTAAAACAGTGACTGCAGTGATGTTGGTTTGAGGTGCTGCTTGCACGGCGGCTTCAATCATTGCGCTACCACCACTGGCATGAACCGTGAGAAAAAAGGGATTCAATATTGAAGCACTCTGTGCTGCGTGAGCCACGGTATTGGGAATGTCATGTAACTTCAGATCTAGGAATATTTTGGCATCGGAATTCTCGGTTACAGCTCGAACACCCTCACGTCCGAAGTTAAGAAAAAATTCAAGACCCAATTTGAAAACACTTACGTGTTCTGATGTATGAGAAATCCAGGATTTTGCTAATTCTAAATCAGAGGTGTCTACAGCCAGAATAATTGGCGCTTTGGTGCTCATATTTATTTCTCGATATCTTCGGCTGGGCGATGTGCATAACCAACAGCCTGCGCAACCGAGGTGAATCCACGTGCTTTTAATAAATCTTTCAATTCATTCTGAATAGTGATTATCGCTGCAGGATCGCCAAAAGATGCTGTTCCAACTGATACTCCTTTAGCACCTGCAAGGATTAGTTCTAGGGCATCTCTGCCACTTGCAACTCCACCCATTCCAAGTATCGGTACTGTGGGCAACGCTTCGTGTACTTGATAAATTGCTCGAACAGCTATGGGTCTAATTGCAGGTCCTGATAACCCACCGGTTTTGCCGCCCAAATGTGGTCGCATTGTGTCTAAATTAATTACCATAGAAAGTACCGTGTTGATTAGCGCTAACCCATCTGCGCCAGCGTCGACAACGCCCTTTGCAATTGATACTAAATCAGTAACATCAGGAGATAGTTTTGCAATGATTGGTAATTCTCCCCCTAACGTTTTTCGCACTCCATCTATGACGCGACGCGAAGCATCAGGATCACAAGCAAAAACTAAACCACGGTTTTCAACATTGGGACATGAGATATTTACTTCCAGCGCACTTATTCCTGGAGCGGATCGAACCTTACGCGCCAAAGTTGCGTACTCTTCAACAGTTTCACCAGCTATTGAAACAATTACTCGAGCTTTTTGACTTACTAACCAAGGTAAATCGTGTGCTAAAAATTGATCTATACCGGGGCCTTGTAACCCGATCGAATTAATCATTCCACTTGGCGTTTCAGCCATACGTGGAGTTGCACGCCCATGACGAGGTTTACTCATTACAGATTTAGTAACAACTGCACCGATTTCACGTAAATCGATAAATTGTGCCAATTCCTTGCCGGAACTGGCGCAACCACTTGCGGTGAAAAGCGGAGAAGGAAACCACGCATTACCTAGAGTTGTAGATAAATCAATCATGAATGAACCTCTGGAACTTTACCAACTTGATCCCAAAGCACATGCGAACCATCCATCACGGGCCCATCGATGCAAGAACGCTTCATGGATACATTTCCGTCAGTATCGGCAACCGGCAGAACACATGTCATGCAGATTCCGACACCACAAGCCATGGATTCTTCAACAGCACATTGATGCACCACATCACTTCCTGCAACTATTTCCGAGATAGCTTGGAGCATAGGCATTGGTCCACATGAATAAATGACATCAATTAAACCATCGGCTATTAATCCGGGAATTGGTTCTGTTACGCGACCGCGCTCTCCCATGGATCCATCTTCTGTATAAATACGAAGAACATTTACCGACCGCTTACCCTCCATTGGGGCATAAATCTTTCCACCTGTGCTCGCTCCTAAATACATATCTACGCGGCATCCACGATTCTTTAAAACTTCTGCTAAACCAAAGAGCGGCGCAGAACCATAACCACCACCTACCAATAAAGCACGAACAGGTTGTGTTGGGATTCCAAATGCGGTGCCAAGCGGAGCAATCAAATCAATTTCTGCACCTTCAATTTGTGAACATAACCACTTACTGCCTTGACCAAATGGAGCAACGATTAACTCCATTGATCCGCCATAAGGACCAGTTAATGAAACTCGAGAGATTGCGAATGCCCTTCTCAGGATCATTTTTGCATTCTCGCCACCAACTTTCATGGCAACGAAATTTCCCGGTTTACAGTTATTCACCATTTCACCAACATTTAAAAGAATCTGATGGTATTGACCTACCCGTTTATTCGACACAACTGTTGCAATGATTCGGCCTGCATTTTTATTGATTGTTGACATAACTAAGCCAACCAACTCTGAATGGATCGAATTGATAACTCTTCACGTTGCAGCGATTTGATTCCCTCTACTGCGGCCTTAAACCCAGCAGTAGTAGTTATGCATGGAACTGATCTCTGGACTGCAGCAGTGCGGATAAGCCAACCATCTTGTCGGGTTCCTCGTCCCACTGGTGTGTTGATAATCAAATCGATACTTCCTGAATTGATTAATTCAACGATGGTTTTTTCACCAAGTGGACCGGTCCCTTCTGAATGTTTGCGAACTCGTGTACATGGAATCTGCTTTGCAGATAGCGCGTCCGCCGTTCCACCAGTTGCCAAGATTTGAAATCCAATACGAGATAAATCATGCGCTGCTTGAATACCTTGTGCCTTGTCTTTATCGGCCAAACTAACAAAGACAGTTCCATTCTTAGGCAACGCTCCAAAAGCGCTTATTTGCGATTTCGCATAACTCTGTCCGAAAGAGTTTGATATACCCATAACTTCACCAGTTGATCGCATTTCTGGACCAAGAACTGCATCTACTCCGCGACCATCAGTTCTTCGGAATCTATTCCACGGCAATACGGCTTCTTTAACCGAGATACCCTTTGCAATTCCGTCACCCTTGTTTGGTAATAATCCTTCTTCGCGTAAAGCGGCAATTGAAGAACCAACTGCCAATCGGGCCGCCGTTTTTGCTAGAGGAACACCCGTTGCTTTACTTACAAAAGGCACAGTACGAGATGCACGCGGGTTAGCCTCCAGAACAAAGAGCTGAGAATCACTCATTGCAAATTGAATATTTATAAGTCCCACAACACCAACAGCTTTAGCAATTTTTGTTGTCGCCTCTTTTATTGTTGCAATTTGATCTCGGCTCAAAGACATTGCTGGCAGCACACAAGCGCTGTCGCCAGAATGAATCCCTGCTTCCTCAATATGCTCCATTACTCCACCTAGGAAGAGTTCTTGGCCATCAAATAAAGCGTCGACATCAATTTCGATTGCACTATCTAAAAATCTATCGACAAGAACAGGATGATCTGGAGTTATATCGGTAGCGCGAGAAATAAACCCTGCAAGTGATTCATCATCGTAGACAATTTCCATCCCTCGACCACCTAAAACAAAAGAGGGTCTAACTAAAACCGGATAACCAATTCGCTGAGCAATCGTGAGCGCTTCTTGCTCTGACGATGCCATGCCATATTCAGGTGCCAAGAGATTTACCTGCTTAAGAATTTCTCCGAAAGCTCCACGCTCTTCAGCTAAATTAATAGCTTCAGGACTAGTACCCAAAATGGTGACACCCGCGTCTTTTAATCCTGCTGCTAAACCAAGCGGAGTCTGTCCACCCAATTGCGTAATAACTCCCAATACTGGACCAGCAAGAGTTTCAGCATGAATAACTTCAAGAACATCTTCAAGAGTTAGTGGTTCGAAATATAAGCGATCACTAGTGTCATAATCAGTTGACACTGTCTCAGGATTGCAGTTAATCATAATTGTTTCAAAGTCGCTCTCTTGCAGAGCAAAGCTTGCATGAACGCAGGAGTAATCAAACTCTATGCCTTGACCGATTCGATTCGGACCACTGCCAAGAATAATTACTGCAGATTTAGTGCGTGGTTTTACTTCTGTTTCTTCTTCATAACTTGAATAGTGATACGGAGTGAACGCTTCGAATTCCGCAGCACATGTATCAACTGTTTTATAGACCGGGTGAATTCCCAGATGATTTCGACTTCTGCGCACGTCTTCTTCGGTAATCGATCTTAATTGTGCAATCTGTGAATCTGACAAACCTATATTTTTAGCACTCCTAATTACATCAGCATTTAACTCACCTGGCTGGGCGATTAACTGAGCACGTTCATTAATAATAGAGATTTGTTCTAAGTACCATCGGTCAATTTTTGATGCCTCATAAACAGATTCAATGGTTGCACCCGCCCACATGGCTAATTGAACTTGCTGTAAGCGATACTCAGTTGGGGTACGCATCTTCTTTAACAATTCATCTATAGGGATATCGTTTTTCTTTGATGGAAAAGTAAATATTGCTTCTTTTCTCTCAAGAGAGCGAAGAGCTTTCATCAGAGCTTCAGGAAAGCTCCGACCGATAGCCATGGCTTCACCAACACTCTTCATCGTTGTGGTTAATCGAGGATCTGCGTCAGCGAATTTTTCGAAAGCAAAGCGTGGGGCCTTAACCACTACATAATCCAGAGTTGGCTCAAAGGAAGCTGGAGTTACCTGAGTAATATCATTTCTAATCTCATCTAATGTATAACCAATTGCAAGCTTGGTCGCTATCTTTGCGATAGGAAACCCCGTTGCCTTTGAAGCAAGTGCACTTGAACGAGAAACGCGAGGGTTCATTTCAATAACAATTATTCTTCCATTATCTGGATTCACAGCGAATTGAATGTTGCAGCCACCTGTATCAACGCCTACTTCGCGAATAATTGCAATCGAAAGATCTCGAAGTTTTTGATATTCAACATCGGTTAGGGTCATTGACGGCGCAACAGTAATTGAATCACCGGTATGAACGCCCATCGGATCGAGATTTTCGATGCTACAGACAATCACGACGTTATCGGTCTTATCGCGCATCACTTCTAATTCGTATTCTTTCCAACCAATTATGGACTCTTCAAGCAGAACTTCTGATGTTGGACTGTGACGTAAACCAGCGCCCGCAATTTGCTTCAACTCATCTTCGGAAAACGCAATTCCTGATCCCAAGCCGCCCATCGTAAATGAAGGTCGAACTACCACTGGATAATTAAGCTTCTTTGCGGCTTCTAGAGAGTCTTCCATGGTGTGACAAATAATTGAACGAGCGCTTTCGCCCCCAATCTTTTCAACTATTGCACGGAATAATTCACGGTTTTCGCCACGTTTGATCGCATCAACGTCAGCACCGATTAACTTAACCCCGTATTTAGCTAGTGTTCCTAACTCGTATAAACCAATGGCTGCATTCAAAGCCGTCTGTCCTCCAAGGGTTGCCAGCACTGCATCTGGTTTTTCCTTGATGATGATTTGTTCAATAAATTCAGGTGTGATTGGTTCGATATATGTTGCATCCGCAAATTCTGGATCCGTCATGATCGTTGCTGGATTTGAATTCACAAGAATTACCCGAATACCTTCGGCACGCAATACACGACAGGCTTGTGTTCCAGAATAATCGAATTCGCAAGCTTGTCCGATGACTATAGGTCCGCTTCCAATTACTAAAACACTTTTAATTGAAGTATCTCTAGCCATTATTTAATCCTCTGGGCTACTGGATATTTCAGCATTAAATCTATGAATCGATCAAAGAGATAATCCGCGTCGTGTGGACCTGCGGCAGCTTCAGGGTGATACTGAACGCTAAAGGCGGCACGCTCTAACAATTGCAAACCTTCTACAACTCCATCATTTAAACAGACATGAGTAACTTCTCCGGTGCCAAAAACAGTTGAAAAAATTCCATCAGTGGGAGCCTTCAAGGCAAAACCATGATTGTGAGCAGTTATCTCTACCTTGTTAGTGTTTTTATCTATAACAGGTTGATTAATTCCACGATGACCAAATTGCAATTTATAAGTTTCAAAACCCAAGGCACGACCTAATATCTGATGACCAAAGCAGATACCAAAGATGGGTATCTCTGCCAACAAGATTTTGCGAACCAAATCAATTGTGGCGGTCATAGTTGCTGGATCTCCGGGACCATTTGATAGAAATACTCCATCAGGATTGAGATCTGAAATTTCCTTGAAAGAGACGTTGTATGGCATTACATGTGTTTCAACACCACGAATTGAAAGTGCCCGAGGAGTTGCGCCTTTGATTCCAAGATCAATGGCTGCAACTGTAAATTTCTTTTCTCCTTGGGCCGCAACTACATAACTCTTTTTAG
This sequence comes from Actinomycetes bacterium, assembly GCA_014190015.1. Classification (GTDB taxonomy): domain Bacteria; phylum Actinomycetota; class Actinomycetes; order Nanopelagicales; family Nanopelagicaceae; genus Planktophila. Next base: position 75,566 of record BJFT01000004.1, on the reverse strand, counting down.
TGGAAACATCTTGACTTAAATAAGAACCAGACATCTGCGGTTGCTTACGTACTTCAATAACCATCTCTTCGCGTGTAAGGCTCTGCCCCGAGAAAATTCCAACACGCATGGCGCCGCGATCGCGCAAATGGCGTGTAAGAGCGCGCGTATCGACCCCTGAAATCCCCACAATTTTCTGATCTATCAACTCTTTTTCGAGAGATTTTTCACTCCGCCAATTACTGGTAATTGGAGAAGGATTTCGGACCACAAAACCTGAAACCCATATTTTTTTGGATTCATTATCTTGGGTATTCATTCCCGTATTTCCGATATGGGGAGCAGTCATAACAACAACTTGTTTGTGATACGAAGGATCAGTCAAAGTTTCTTGATAACCAGTCATGCCAGTTTGAAAAACAGCTTCACCAAAAGTTGTACCTTCAAAAGCCCATGAGGAACCCTCGAAGATTCGACCGTCATCTAGGACTAAGAAAGCTTTACTCATTGACTATTTTCCGAATTTAACTGCTGCACTAATTCAGCGTTGCGCAAGGTTGGTACTCCCCTGAAGAAAGTTTCAGAAATCACGCCAGGTAGTTCCATTCCATGAAAAGGAGTATTGCGACTACGAGAGGCTACTAAGTTGCGGTCCACTCTCCAACTAGCAGCAGGGTCAATAAGAGTGAGATTTGCCATCTCGCCCACATTTAACTCGCCTCCTTGGTGCGCATACCCTCCGATACGTGCTGGGGCTCTTGAAAAGCGCTCGGCTACGCCCTTCCAATCCAATAACTTCGTTTCAACCATGGTTAAAGCAATGATTGAGAGTGCAGTTTCTAATCCCAGCATTCCGAAAGCAGCTTCCTGCCATTCGCATTCTTTATTCTCAGCAGGATGGGGTGCGTGATCCGTAGCAACAATGTCAATGATGCCCTCAGCTAAAGCTTCCCGAAGTGCATGAACATCTTTTTCTGTGCGAAGAGGTGGATTCACTTTGTAAACCGGATCATAGGAAGCAGCTAAATCATCTGTTAACAATAAATGATGTGGGGTAACTTCAGCAGTTACATTAATTCCGCGAGCCTTTGCCCATCGAATTATTTCTACTCCACCTGCAGTTGTTACGTGGCAAACATGCAGTCGTGACTGAACGTGTTCAGTGAGCAAAACATCGCGAGCAATAATTGCTTCTTCGGCAATCGGTGGCCAACCCTTTAATCCCAGTATGGAAGAAATAACTCCTTCATTCATCTGAGCATTAACCGTTAGATCTGGATCTTGTGCGTGCTGAGCGATAACGCCATCAAATTTTTTGACGTATTCAAGGGCCCGTCGCATTACGGCAGGATTTGAAACGCAATGGCCATCATCGCTAAATATTCGTACCGCCGCAGCGCTATCTGCCATCGCACCTATTTCAGATAGTTCGCTTCCTTGCAGGTTCTTTGTTACTGCTCCGATTGGGAAAACATCACATAAACCCGCTTCGACTCCTAGACGTAGCACTTGTTCCACTACACCCGCTGTATCAGCAACCGGAGATGTATTTGGCATTGCAGATAAAGCGGTGAAACCACCTTTGGCACCTGCGCGAGATGCCGATAAAACTGTTTCGGAATCTTCTTTACCAGGCTCGCGCAAATGGGTATGCAGATCAACTAGACCGGGGAGAATTATTTTCCCTGTTGCATCAATAACTTGCGCACCACTATTTGCTGGATTTTCAAAACCACTAATCTTTCCATCTGAAATAAAAAGGTTCTTTTTGCTTCCATCATCAAGAGTTCCACCTGAAATAAAATACTTATTGCTCATGCGAGTGCTCCTGACTCAATACCTTCACCAGTTAACAATGTGTACAAAATTGCCATTCGAACACTCACGCCATTGCTTACTTGTTCAACAATTACCGAACGAGCACTATCTGCTACATCAGCCGTTATCTCTAGTCCGCGATTCATCGGTCCCGGGTGCATGATGATTGAATCTTTCTTCATCTTTTTCACTCGATCCGAATTCAAACCAAAATAGCGTGAGTACTCACGTGCGTTAGGAAAGAACAATTCGTTCATTCGTTCACTCTGTACCCGAAGCATCATAATTGCATCAACCTGCGGGATTAACTCATCGAAATCATAAGAAATTTTCGCAGGCCAACTTTCGATACCTACTGGTAACAGAGTTGGTGGAGCGATGAGAGTTACAGTAGCTCCAAGTTTTGAAAGCAAGAGAACATTTGAACGGGCAACTCGTGAGTGCAGAATATCGCCGACGATTGCTACATGAATTCCCTTGAGATTTTGTGCACCATGCATCAGATGTTTACGCAGCGTGTACGCATCCAAGAGAGCCTGACTTGGGTGTTCATGTGTTCCATCACCAGCATTAATCACTGTTCCAGACATCCACTGCGAAGAAGCTAAACGATGCGCGGCACCTGATGCTTGGTGTCGAATGATGACTGCATCAGCGCCCATTGCTTGCAAAGTTTGCGCTGTATCCTTTAAGGATTCACCCTTGCTAACACTCGATCCTTTGGCACTGAAATTGATCACGTCTGCGGATAATCTCTTAGCTGCTGCTTCAAAGGAAATTCGAGTTCGTGTCGAATCTTCTGCGAAAAGATTGACAATCGTTCGTCCTCGAAGCGTTGGTAGTTTCTTCATAGGCGCATCAGATACTCGGGCCAATTCAACTGCTGTATCTAAAATCGCGATTGCTTCGCTATCGCTGAGGTCATTGATTGAAAGAAGATGTTTCATAGTTCTTCAGCCTTACCGACTAAAACTTCATCAATTCCGTCAATCTCGCTCAGGTTAACCTTCACCGATTGTTCAAGTGAAGTCGGTAAATTCTTGCCCACAAAATCTGCTCGAATTGGTAGCTCCCTATGACCTCTATCTACAAGGACAGCTAATTGCACTGTGCGGGGACGACCAATTTCACCGAGAGCATCTAGTGCTGCGCGAATAGTTCGACCTGAGAAGAAGACATCATCGACTAGAACGACATCTTTACCTTCGATTCCAGCAGGTGGAATTTTTGTTGGCATCAATGCACGTGGTGGACGCAGACGAAGATCATCACGATGAAGAGTTATATCTAACGTACCCACTGGAACGCTCTTTGATTCGATACCGTCGATGATTGCCGCTATTCGATGTGCCAAATGCGCACCACGCGTTGGGATACCCAACAGCACTAAATTATGTGAACCACCATTGCGTTCTAGAATTTCATGGGAAATGCGAGTTAAAGCTCTCGCTATATCTGCTGAAGGCAGGGCAACGCTCATTTAAATCTCCTTCCCCACCTCGCAGGATGGGTCGTTAAAGGATGCGGGGGAAGAATAGCACCAATTCAGTAACGTCTGTGGATAGAAAACTTCGGCGTTTCCCAGCATGAATTAGATTCGCTGACATGCCAACAAACGCAGATACACCTTCAAACGCTGAATCACTGGGCCACATTCTTCGCGAAATTCGCCTGAGCAGGAAATGGAGTCTGAAGGATTTTGAAATCGCTAGCAAGGGACTAATCAAGGATGTAGTTCTTGGATCCTATGAAAGAGGATCTCGTTCTATCTCTGTCTCGAAATTACAAATAATATCGGCAACTTATGACATACCAATAAGTGCTTTTTTCGCGAAGGACAAATCAGATCGACCCGCAGTAAATGACAAGCGGGTGATTATAGATTTACGGAAAGTGCAGAAAGAGATGCAAAACTCCAAATCAGATGTTTGTGTAGTTCTTGATCAATTTACTCAATCAATTATCAACCTTCGCAGAGATTGGAATGGCGAGATACTCTCACTTCGATCAAGTGACATAATATTTTTATCAATGATAACCTCTACAGAAAACGAAAAATTTGAAACATTCTACTTAACTAGAGATTGAGATCGCCCCGAATAGATGCGATTCTGCCAAGCACGCCATGAATGTAGCCTGAAGATTCTTCTGTAGATAACTCCTTGGCCAGAGCTAATGCCTCATCGATAGCAACAGCTTCCGGTACATCTTCTTGCCATAAAATTTCGTAAATTCCGAGGCGAAGAATATTTCTATCCACTGCAGGTAGTCGATCCATATCCCAACCTTTTGCATAAGTTGAGATGAGCTCGTCAATCTTGCGCTTATTGGTATCAACACCGGCTATTAACGTTTTTGTATATTCACGTATGGGTCTGGCATCAGGTCCCTCTTCAAATACATCACGAAGTGCCAACAAATCAACCGAAGCTTTTCCACGAATGTCTGATTCGTAGAGAAGATCAAGAGATTGTTTTCGGGCTTTACTTCGTGCCGACACTTTTAGGCGCGACCTTGGTACGAACCATCTCGAGTGTCAACTAAAACTTTCTCATCTTGCTTAATGAAGAGTGGAACCTGAATCTCGATACCTGTTTCAACCGTTGCTGGCTTAGTGCCACCAGATGAACGATCACCTTGGATACCAGGTTCCGTGTAAGTAATAGTGAGTACAACTGATGCTGGCAATTCGATATACAAAGGATTGCCTTCATGTACAGCCACAATCGCTTCAGTATTTTCTAACATGTAATTAACGGCGTCACCAACAACTTCTGATGAAATATTAGTTTGATCAAATGTCTTGTTATCCATAAAAACGAAGTCTTCGCCATCTTTATACAAGAAATTCATTTCGCGTTTTTCTAGAATGGCAACATCAATCTTCACGCCAGCATTAAAAGTCTTATCGACAACTTTTCCTGTAAGTACAGACTTAAGTTTTGTTCTTACGAATGCTGGGCCTTTGCCTGGTTTAACATGTTGGAATTCAACAACGTTCCATAATTGACCTTCGATATCTAACGTCATTCCATTTTTAAGATCATTCGTTGTTGCCACTTGTATAACCACGCTTTTCCAGTATCAGGCCTCATTGGCCCGGCTATCGATTGCCGATAGTCAAGGGTGTAAGGATACCCGTTAAAGAAGAGCTTTTAACGCACTCATTGCCAATGCGTATGAGTTAGGACCGAACCCGCCAATAGTTCCATTGGCTACACCAGAAATCACGGAAGTGTGGCGAAATTCTTCACGAGCTAATGGATTTGATAGATGTACTTCAATTAGCGGGGATTTCACTAATTCAGCCGCATCTCGTATCGCATATGAGTAGTGAGTAAAAGCCGCCGGATTAATAATCACTGGATAGGAATTATCGGCTGCTTCATGAAGCCACGAGATAATTTCGGACTCATCATCACTTTGGCGTACATCAGCAGTAAAACCATGCGAAGAGGCTGAGGACTCAATCAAATTAACGAGTTGCGGATAACTCAAATCTCCATAGATCGAGGAGTCTCGAATATCTAATCTAGAGAGATTTGGTCCGTTAATTACAAGTACCTTCATTGGGTTATTTTCTCATACGCGGCAGAAAGATCTTCAATGCTTAAACCTTCGATTCGCTGTGTCTTACCAGGTGATGAAAGGCCGACAAAACGCAGCGTATTACCGCGTGATTTCTTATCAACACTCATCAAAGCATGAAGTTGAGGCAGAGCTCCGCGTTCATAGGAAATAGGTAAACCTATCTTTTTGAGCAGTTCAATGTGCAATGAGACATCACTCTCAGATAAACCACAATGCTTGGCTGACAGATGTGCCGCAAAAACAAGACCAATCGATACGGCTTCCCCATGACGCAAGGAGAAATTTGAATGTCGTTCTACAGCGTGGCCAAGAGTGTGTCCATAGTTTAGAACTTCACGTTCATAACTCTCCTTGAAATCCGTATTTACAACTTTAGCTTTAACTGAAACAGATTTTTCGATGAGTTGATCCAGTAAATTGGAGTTATCGCGATCTCTATCTATCTCAAAATTCATCATTATTTCCAGAATGCTTGAATCAGCGATAAAACCACTTTTAATTACTTCAGCTAATCCAGCTGCTATATCTCGGGTAGGCAATGTTTTCAGCCAACTTGAATCAATAATTACTTTTTTTGGTGAATGAAATGCACCTATAAGATTTTTGCCATACTCACTATTTATCCCGGTTTTTCCGCCAACTGATGCATCAACCATTCCAGCTAGAGTTGTAGGAACAGCAATCCAATCTATTCCGCGCATCCAAGTCGCACTCAAGAAACCTGCAACATCTGTAACTGTTCCCCCGCCAATACCCACAACAACATCGGAACGCGTGAACCCGGCTGCACCCATCCAATCCCACATCTTTGCAATGGTTTGAGTTGATTTAGCCGCCTCGCCATCAGGCATTGGAAAGTAATGAACTTCGGAATCTAGAGAAATTTTAGGGATAGATTCTTTTTGTGTTTCAGAGAAAACTATTGCTACTCGAGCATAGCCGGATAAGGTTGAAACTAGTTCACTTTGCCAGTCGTTACCGATTACAACATCATATTGATGCTCGGAGTTAACCGTAATAACGCTCATGCGAGAAGTGTAACAATCTGAGTAGCAGCTTCGTTTGGCGTTAATTTGTCCGTAACCACGCAATGATGCGCAAGCGATTCATAAATTGGACGTCGAACGTTCATGAGTTCTTGCCATTGGGCTCTTGGATTGCCTAAAAGAAGTGGACGATCTCTGTTAAATCCAACACGAGGTGCAGCGCCAGCAAGTGTTACATCAAGGAAAACTACAGGTGCACCACAACTCTTAATTGCAGATTGTGCAGCATCAGACAGGGGTGCTCCCCCACCAAGGCTAAGGACTCCGGAATGAGTATTGATTTGATTGAGAAGAACTTCCAATTCTTTTTCACGAAAATACGGTTCGCCTTTATCAACAAATATTTCGCTTATGCTCAGATTCTCTTGTTCGGCAATTACGGAATCCGTATCTACAAATTCATCATTTAGCAGACGAGCTAATGATTTACCAACGCTAGATTTACCCGCGCCAGGTGGTCCAATCAAAATAACGCGTGGAGGCATTTTATTTGAAACGTAAATTTTTCATGTAAGACTCAAAGTTTCTTCGCGTTTCAGAAACACTATCTCCGCCAAATTTTTCAAGCACTGCTTCAGCAAGCACCAATGCTGCCATTGCTTCTGCAACGATTCCTGCTGCAGGAACTGCGCATACATCTGAACGTTGATTAATAGCCTTGGCAGCATCGCCAGTGGCCACATCGATAGTGTCCAGCGCTTTTGGAACAGTTGAAATGGGTTTCATGGCAATGCTAATTCGCAGAATTTCTCCATTAGACATACCGCCTTCTGTGCCTCCAGCTCGATCAGTACGTCTAACAATTTTTCCTGATTGATTCTTTTCAATTTCATCATGGGCTACGGATCCGCGGCGAGTAGCAGTTAAAAATCCATCACCAATTTCTACACCCTTGATTGCTTGGATGCCCATCATGGCTCCTGCAAGACGTGAATCTAATCGGCGATCCCAATGAACATGAGAGCCAAGTCCTGGAGGTGCGTTGAAAACTAGAACTTCGCAGACACCACCTAAAGTGTCTCCATCTGAATGCGCTTTTTCTATCTCTGCAATAATTAATTCGCTCGTTTTTTCATCAGCACATCTAACAGGATTCGCATCGATCTTCGATTGATCATTTTCATTAGGCAGCGCAGCATCGTCTGGAACTCGAACTCCACCAATTGAAATCACGTGACTAAGAATTTTAATTCCAACACTTTGTTCCAAAAAGGCTCTTGCTATTGCTCCCAGAGCAACCCGTGCCGCCGTTTCGCGCGCGCTCGCACGTTCTAAAATTGGTCTAGCGTCATCAAAATCGTATTTCTGCATTCCGACCATATCTGCGTGTCCTGGTCGCGGGCGAGTTAATGGAGCATTGCGTGCTAAACCAATTAGTTCCGACTCATCAACTGGATCAGCTGACATGACTTTTTCCCATTTTGGCCACTCTGAATTACCAACTTCAATTGCTATTGGACCACCTTGAGAGATACCTAAACGAATTCCACCTTTAATAGTGATTTTATCTGCTTCAAAATTTTGTCTTGCTCCGCGGCCAACACCTAATCTGCGACGCGCTAAATCTTTATCAATTTGTTCTGTAGAAATTTTTATATGCGCAGGTAGCCCCTCCACGATTGCGGTAAGAGCGGGACCATGTGATTCTCCAGCAGTAAGCCAACGCATTGTCCTATTGTGGCAGAAGAAGTCCCATTGGGGCGTACAAATAAAGCCCCATAGCAAGAAAAATGCTAGGCGCCATCGCTATGCGATTAGGAAATCTTCTTTGTTGCAAGTATTGAAGGCCTATCTGCATGAAGCAAGCGCAACATAGTGATAAAAAATAAATCGATATAGAACGAACTCCAACATGCAAGTATCCAAAGGCCAGAACTGATATCAATTTAACGTCACCAAAACCGATACCGGATTGGATAGGCAAGAGGATCCCTATTACATACAAAAAAAGAAATATAAAGAGGTATAAAACTCCGGTAGCCATCTGAGAAACTATGTTTGCTTGCAGTAACGAGATTATCGAGAGCAAAAAGAAAAGAACTGACACATCGCGGTTTTTGATTCGAAATGTTCGTAGATCTTGGATTGAGATTTTAAATCCAAAGAAAATCAGAATGAGAAGCGCAGTATGATTCACTCACCCAAGCTAAATTGCGAACTCATTCCTGAGGAAACTTGTTAATTCATCTGTGGGAACCTCTTCGCCTGTGAAGAACTTAACTTGTTCAACTCCCTGAGCGATTAAAAGCTCTAGTCCCCCCATAATTTTGCCTCCCGCTTGCTTCCATGAATGTGCAAACTCAGTTGGCCACGGGTCATAGAGTGCGTCAAAAAATATTCCTGCTGGTTTAGACAGAAGGTTTTGGGCGAATTGATCTAAAGCAAACTTCGGTGTCGTATTGATTACCAAATCAGATTCAAGAAGGTCATCGCTAAATTCCCATGGTTGAAAATTTATAGATGAGTGAAGTAGGCACTCTTTCATCGATTTCTCTCGATCCGGATTTCTATGAAGAACTTTAATGTTGGTGGAAACAGAATCAAATGCAGCGGCCGCAGCGCGCGCTGTTGCTCCAGATCCGATTATTACCACTGATGAGGGATCATCTGCTTTATGCATTTGCCATACATTTTTGAAACCAATTACATCTGTTGAATACAACTTCCAAATACCATCCTCATTTACTAATGTATTTCCACTCTTAATTCTGTGTACCAGAGGATCTATGAAATCTACACAACTGAGAGCTTCCTCCTTTAGAGGCATAGTGAGTGAAAATCCACTCCACGAATCAGTTTTGTCTGCCAAAAACTCACGCAAACTTCCCGTCGATACTTCAAATGAAGAATACGTTCCAGAAATATTCAAAAATTTATAGGCAGCCGTGTGTAAACGTGGCGAAAGCGAATGCGAAATCGGAGAACCAAGAACTGCAGCCTTAATCAATTAAACGCACCCGCCTTCCTATTCTTGGTGTACAAAACTTTCCATTGATTAAACTCATCGAAATTGGATGTAAATCGCGTATCTCCCGGACTAACAGTAATGAAATACAACCAATCTCCGTCCGCCGGATTTAGGGCGGCCTTCAGAGCATCTAAGCCTGGATTACCGATAGGTCCGGGAGGCAAGCCGTATTTACGATACGTGTTGTAATCAGATTTTACCAAGGTTGATTTCCTGCTGACGAAAATGTTTCCTCTTGCCTTAACTGCGTAGTTAATAGTTGAATCCATTTGCAAAGGCATTCCTATTTTCAATCTATTTCGAATAACTCGCGAGATTTTTTCAAAATCTTGGATATCACCTTCGGCCTGAATAATTGAAGCAACTACTAATAACTTCTGAGCACTCAAGAGCGGATCTTGCGATAGAGGCAAAGAGTTAGTTTTGAATTCAAATTTACGGATCATCGATTGCAAAGCTTCCAGTGCAGTTGTTCCCTCTGAAAAGCTGTACTGGGCGGGAAAGAGCAATCCCTCTAGAATTTTATAGCCTTGAGGTAACTTCACTTCCGAAAGTGCTTTTGTTATCTCGGCGCGATCAAAACCGTTCTTTTCTAGCATTGAGAAAATCTCAGAATTCCAAGCACCCTCAAAAACTCTTACAAGGTTTGGCATTCGAGAAGCATCTAAGAGCTGATCGAGAGCCTGCTTGGCTGAAATTTTTACATTAAGAAGGTGAATTCCAGGAGCGATTCTGGATGCGCGTGAATCTGCTATAGCCAACTTAAAAAAACTTTGAGATGACTCAATAATTCCGGCAGAAAAAAGCTGCTTCGCAATTGCCGAACCTGTGGATCCTGGTGCTATATCGATTTCAATTAACTTTTCATCGGAGGAGATTGAACGATCAGGAAAATTAGCAGAACTAGAACCATTAGAGCGAACTTCATGCGCAATAAAAGTAAAGGAAAAGACAAGAGAAAAGGCGAGCAGCACTCGAATCAATGCTGGCTTATTCATGCTATTTTCTTTTTTCAATTGCTAAGGCGTGTTCGAGGATTGCAACCGCGGCAGCTTGATCGATTGCCGCTTTACTCTCTCTAGTACTCATGCCAGATTCTTTCAATTGTTTCGCGGCGCCAACCGTAGACAATCTCTCGTCCACCATTGAACACGCTATGCCCGAGCGTTCTGAAATTGAATCCTTGAATTCTTCTGCTTTCAACATTGAGGCACTTGGTGCCCCTGACATATGTTTAGGAGCTCCAACATAGATATGAATTGGTTCATATTCTTCAATCAACTCATCAATTTGTTCCCAAAGATGTTCATCATTGTTCTTGAGAGTAATTATTGGTGTCGCTAATATGCCATCTGGATCGCAAACCGCAACACCAATTCGTACATCGCCATAATCAAAGGCCAAACGTCGCCCTCGTAGCATTTATTTTCCAGAAATTACTTGTTCGATTGCTAAAAGTGCGTCAGCAATCTTGGAAACTTCCGTGCCGCCGCCTTGAGCGAAATCATCTTTGCCGCCACCGCCACCACCAAGAATCGCAGACCCAATCTTTACTAAAGCGCCGGCTTTCACGCCCGCTGCTCTTGCTTCATCGCTAGTTGCAACAACAAGAACTGGTTTTGAATCAGCAACGCTAATTAATACAACAACACTAGAAGATAACTTCCCTCTTAGATCCAAAGCAATGGTTCGAAGATTTTCGCTATTGATTCCATCTGATAACTGAGAACTAATAAGAGAAATTGAGCCGATCCTCTTCACATTCTTAAGAAGCTCTGAGCTTTTTGCTAAGGCAGCATCTGTACGTAATGTTGCCAATTCTTTTTCAATCTCTTTAATCTTATTTATAAGATCTGAGATTCTTTCGGGCAACTCTTCAACGCGAGCCCCTTTTATAATTTCCGTGAGTGAGCCAAGCAGAACATGTTCTCGAGCTAAGAATTTATATGCGTCAGCGCCCACCAAAGCTTCCACACGTCGTACGCCAGCTCCGATAGAAGATTCACTTAGTAATTTCACGACTCCTAATTGACCGGATCTGGAAACGTGAGTGCCTCCACACAATTCGCGAGCCCAATCACCAACACTAACTACTCGTACTTGGTCACCATACTTCTCACCAAAGAGAGCCATTGCCCCAAGTTTCTTAGCTTCTGCTTGCGTCATAACTTCGGCGCTCACTTCAAGATTATCTAGCAGCAAAGTATTTACTCGAGATTCAACTTCGTTTAATACTGAATCTGGCACAGCCCCTGTTGCAGGAAAATCAAATCTAAAGCGACCAGGTGAATTCTCTGATCCTGCCTGTGTTGCTGTTTCACCAAGAATTTCGCGAAAAGCTTTGTGAACCATGTGCGTTGCGGTGTGGGCGCGCGAAATAGCTTCACGTCGTTCATTATTTATCTGCGCCAATACAGCACTACCAACTTCAATACTTCCACTGCGAACTCGTCCGCGGTGCACGCTGATTCCTGGTACTGGTGTTTGTACATCATCAATTTCAATAACCGCACCATTAGCAAGAGTGATCAAACCGCCATCTGCTAACTGGCCACCACCTTCGGCATAAAAAGGTGTTCTGTCCAATATCACTTCAATGTCATCGCCTGATTTTGCTGATTGCACTGATGTGCCATCACTAACCAGAGCTTTAATAATTGACTCACTCTCTTGCTGCGTATAGCCAATGAATGCAGTAAGCCCATTCGCATCAGCAATTGATCGATAAACGCTTACGTCGGTATGGCCGCTCTTCTTGGCTTTTGAATCAGCCTTAGCTCGATCACGTTGCTCTTTCATCAAGCGTCGGAAGCCATCTTCATCAACTTCTAAACCTTCTTCGCGTGCCATTTCTAAAGTTAGATCAAATGGGAAACCATATGTATCGTGCAATTTAAAGGCTGCATCCCCAGAAATCTTGCTTCCCTTTGTTTTTTTGATTGCAGCACTTTCAACCTCAAAAATTGATGTACCGCTCTTTAATGTTTGCAAGAAAGTATCTTCTTCGGCTTTAGTTACGGCCAAGATACGGTCACTTTCGATTTTGAGCTCAGGGTACTGAGGGGACATCGCACCGATTGCAGCCTTGGTTAACTCATTCATAATTGAATCTTCAGATCCAAGTAAACGCATATTACGAATTGTTCTACGCATCATTCGGCGCAGAACATACCCGCGGCCCTCATTGCCTGGCGTTACGCCATCACCAATTAACATCGCTGACGTGCGAGCGTGATCGGCAACAACGCGCAAAGCAATATCTGATTTTTCGTCCTTGCCATACTTAACGCCGGTTAACTCTGAGGCACGCTTGAGGATTTGTGCAGTTGTATCAATTTCATAGATATTTTCCACGCCCTGCAATAGTGCAGCCATTCTTTCTAGACCAAGCCCAGTATCAATGCTCTTCGCTGGCAACTCTCCAAGAATTGGGAAATCATCTTTTCCGGAACCAGCGCCACGTTCATTTTGCATGAAGACCAAATTCCAAACTTCCATGTAACGATTCTCATCGGCGATTGGTCCGCCTTCGATACCGTAATCAGGCCCACGGTCGAAATAAATTTCGGAGCATGGTCCGCATGGACCTGGAACCCCCATCGACCAGAAGTTATCTTCCATACCGCGTCGTTGAATTCTTTCTAATGGAATACCAATTTTCTTATTCCAAATTTGAACTGCTTCGTCATCGCTGTGAAAAACAGTTACCCATAATTTCGATTCCGGAAAACCATAACCACCATCTGCAATGGGGCGAGTTAATAGGTCCCATGCCAATGCGATTGCACCTTCTTTGAAATAATCCCCAAAAGAAAAGTTTCCGCACATCTGAAAAAAAGAAGCGTGACGAGTGGTTTTTCCAACCTCATCAATATCTAATGTTCGAACGCATTTTTGTACCGAAGTCGCACGCTTAAATGGTGGCGTTACTTCACCAAGGAAATAAGGTTTAAATGGAACCATTCCAGCATTTACGAGCAACAAATTGGGGTCATCAGCAATCAGTGACGCTGACGGAACTACTGTGTGCAGTAAACCTTCACGGTTATCAGATTCAAAGAAGCGCAGCCAGCGCGAACGGATCTCGGCGGATTCCACTTGTGGGGATCACTCAGCCTTCTTCTTCTTTTTCTTCGTGCGACTCTTGCCCATTTGCGCTGCTGTAACTAGCGCTCCAGCAACTTTTAACGCCGGACCACTCTTATCGATTAGTCCGGTTGTTGCACTTGTAATTTTCTCGGAAATGTCTTCAACATTTTTAGTGATGCGATTAAAACTTTGTAGTGGGCCATTGACCAAAGTAACTGTGGTGTGAACTTCTTCAATAAGAGGAGTCGTTTCTTCGGTGACAGCTTTGAGAGAAGCTTTCGCTTCATCAATAAAACGTCCAACACGTATAACGGCATAACTGATTGCTATCGCAATTACTAGAAGGGATGACGCGGCAATAATTGTTGCAATTCCGCCTGGGCCCATAACGTCCTCCTCTGTTTGCGCAGTAAGAAACTCCTACAGGCAGAGCCTACCCGATTGCCTTACTTGGCTCCCTCTTTTGGAGCCCCATCTATTCCGCTCTCTTTGCGTTGTGCGGGAGTAATTGGAGTTGGCGCGCCAGTCAACGGATCTCCACCACTGGCAGTTTTAGGAAACGCAATAACTTCTCGAATTGAATCTGAATGTGAAAGTAGCGCGCATAATCTATCTAATCCAAGTGCAATTCCACCGTGTGGCGGTGGGCCATAGTTAAAGGCTTCAAGTAAGAATCCAAATTTATTTGCAGCTTCTTCATCACTTAAGCCAATAACTGTGAATACATCTTTTTGCATAGAACGATCGTGAATACGGATAGAACCGCCACCTAGTTCTGTCCCATTAAGAACGATGTCGTATGCGTAAGCAAGCGCACTTGCGGGATCTTTTGCAAATGTTTTTGCATACTCTGGCTTTGGACCAGTAAATGGGTGATGCACAGCGGTCCAACCGTTGTTATCAGTTGGTTCAAACATCGGAGCGTCAACAATCCACACAAATTCCCAACGATTGCTATCGATTAGGTTGCAGCGCTTTCCGATTTCTAGGCGAACAGCGCCAAGCAAATTCAATGAAGCGGTGCGCTCCCCTGCTGCGAAAAAGATTGCATCTCCTGGCTTTGCACCAACGTGCGCAGCGACATTTGCGGCTTCACTCTCAGTTAAATTCTTTGCTACTGGTCCCCCGAGTGTCCCATCTGCTGCCACAAGAATATAAGCGAGGCCTTTAGCACCTCGAGCCTTCGCCCAATCTTGCCAAGCATCGAGTTCTCGTCTTGGCGAATCAGCACCACCTGGCATAACAACTGCTCCTACATATGGAGCTTGGAAAACTCTGAAGGTTGTTTCTTTGAAAAATTCTGTGCAATCAACAAGTTCTAACTCAAAACGTAAATCTGGTTTGTCTGAACCGTATCGAGCCATTGCATCGAGATAGGTCATACGAGGAATTGGTAGTGAGATTTGATAATCAAGAACTTCTTTCCAAACCTTTACTAAGATTTTTTCTGCGACGGCCAAAATATCTTCTTGATCAACAAAAGACATCTCAATATCTAGTTGAGTAAATTCTGGTTGGCGATCGGCTCTGAAATCTTCATCTCTGAAACAACGAGCAATTTGGTAGTACTTCTCCATTCCAGCCACCATTAACAATTGCTTGAACAGCTGTGGAGATTGAGGAAGGGCGTACCAACTGCCTGGCTGAAGGCGCACAGGTACTAAGAAATCTCGTGCGCCTTCAGGAGTTGAACGAGTCAGATACGGAGTTTCGATTTCTAGAAAAGCTTCATCTTCCATGACTCGGCGAATAGTTGAAGTAACTTTTGAACGTAAACGTAAATTCGCTGCCGGTTCTTCACGACGAAGATCAAGATAGCGATACTTCAATCGAACTTCTTCCGAAATTTCTACGTCATCGCCACTGTCTACTGGAAATGGAAGTGCCGATGCTTCGCTCAAAATAACAACGTCATCACCCATAACTTCAATGGCGCCAGTTGGGACTGCAGAATTTTCATTACCAGCTGGTCTTGCGACAACTTGACCAGTGATTTTTAAACACCATTCAGCGCGGAGTGCTCCAGCGATTTTTTCATCTCGAACAACTACTTGTACCCACCCTGTTGAATCACGAAAATCAATAAATGCAACGCCACCGTGATCGCGGCGACGAGCAACCCATCCGGCAAGAGTGACGCTCTGTCCCACATGGGAAGCGCGAAGCGTTCCAGCTCCGTGAGTGCGCAACATTTAACAGCCTCTTTTTCTAATATTAATTACTTCGAAGAAACGCTCTGAAGATGTTTCTGCAAGGAGGTAAGAGTAACCGAAGATGTCTTACCCGTGCTCATCTCCTTGAGTTCTACGGCTCCGCTAGCAATCTCGCTATCACCAAGAACTATTACATAAGCAGCGCCACTCTTATCGGCGGCCTTCATCGAACCTTTCAAGGCCCGATCACCAAAAGATATTTCAACGCGCAAACCTGAACTTCTTAACTCCTGGGCAATAGTTAATGCGGCAGTTTTGCTCTCATCTCCAAGCGGGATAATAAAGAGATCTGATGTGAACTCTTGATCAAAGGAAATACCTTCAGCATCAGCTGCTAATACACAACGATCGATACCGAGGCCAAAGCCGATACCTGAAAGTTCTTGTCCACCAAGTTCAGACATAAGACCGTCATACCGGCCACCTCCACCGATACCTGATTGAGCACCCAATAATTCGTGAACAAATTCAAAAGTTGTGCCGGTGTAATAATCCAAACCTCGAACCATCCTTGGATTAACTGTGAACTCGACGCCAAGTGCCTTCAAGTGTTTTTGCACAGATTCAAAATCTTTTCGTGATTCCTCTGACAGGTAATCAAGGAGTAAAGGAGCTTTACTCATCTGTTTTTTCACTTCATCACGTTTGTCATCAAATAACCGAAGCGGATTAATGGCGGCTCGGGCTTTAGTAACTTCGTCCAAATCCAATTTATCGATGTATGTAACCAAATCAACGCGATGTTTGGCACGTGATTGCGCATCACCCAGCGATGTTATTTCAAGTCTATATTTCTTCAATCCAATTGCCTTGAATCCTGCATCTGCAATAGCGATAACTTCTGCATCTAACGCACTATCTTGAACACCAATTGCTTCAATTCCTACCTGATAAAATTGACGATATCTGCCAGCTTGTGGTCTTTCAGCACGAAAGAAAGCCCCGCTGTAATAAAGTTTCGCTGGCAATTGGCCGCGATCTAAGCCATGTTCGATAACTGCGCGCATAACACCGGCTGTTCCTTCAGGTCGAAGTGTTATTGAACGACCGCCACGATCTTCAAATGTGTACATCTCCTTAGAAACAACGTCAGTCGATTCTCCAACACCGCGTGTAAATAACTCTGTATCTTCAAAAACTGGCAATTCAATTAATTCGTAACCGGCGTTACGTGCTGGCTTAAGAAGTGCTTCGCGAACAGATTCAAATTTTCTAGATTGTGGCGGCACATATTCACTCACACCTTTAGGAGCTTGGATTTGATCTCTCTTACTCATCGTTTCCCTGATTTCTTGGCCGCATCAATGAGATAAGGATTTGTTTTTCTTTCATGTCCAATATTTGTATCAGGGCCATGTCCAGGCAATACGCGAAGATCATCAGAGAGTGTTAAAACCTTATTAACTAAAGTTTCTTGCATTGATTGAGCAGAGCCCGAAGGTAAATCAGTTCTTCCAATTGCTCCTGCAAATAAAACGTCACCACTGATGAGAACTTCTTCATCTACCTTAAACATGAGAGAGCCTCGAGTATGACCCGGGGCATGAATTGCTTGAAATTTCATGCCTAACATTTCAACTTCAGCTCCATGCCGCAATTCTCGTACATCGCTGGGTTCGGAAAACTCCATTGCGCTTAATGTCGCTAAAAATTCAGGACCGTGAGCCCGTTCTGGGTGCAATAACAAGGCTCGATCTTCGCTATGAATGTAGGCGGGAATCTCATACCCTTTGGCTATCGGAACAATTGAAAAAGTATGATCCAAATGTCCATGAGTGATGATTGAAGCAACGGGTTTTAATTTGTGCTCACTTAAAACCATTGCAACCGTGTCGGACACATCTGGCATTCCAGGGTCAACGATCACGCATTCACCACCAGGTTTGTCGGCGATAATCCAGCAATTGGTTGCAAACATCGGAGCAGCAAAGG
The DNA here is from genome assembly GCA_014190015.1 of Actinomycetes bacterium. Lineage (GTDB taxonomy): Bacteria > Actinomycetota > Actinomycetes > Nanopelagicales > Nanopelagicaceae > Planktophila. Next base: position 57,930 of record BJFT01000004.1, on the reverse strand, counting down.
AGGTGATGAACACGGTGATTTCCCTTCAGCTACGCCTATTTACGGAGCTTGCTACGCGGGAAATTTCGCCGCGCTCATGGGTACAGGGTACCTTTTACCTTCACCAAGCCGCCTGACCAACTCGATTTGAAGCTCTTTAATCAAAGAATTGAAGAGATTTAAGAACTGGTCCAATAGCGAAGATCGAAATCGATTAACGCGCTGAAGGGAAGACCGTGTCCGACATCAATCCAACATCTATTTCAATTCCAACTTCTGCAGCATCTGCATTAATTGGTGATCCAGCCAAATTTGGATACGTGGCTCCTGATGGAACGGTCTTTGTAAAAACTTCAACTGGCGATAAAGCTGTGGGTTCATATCCAGGCAAGAGTGCTGAAGAAGCTCTTGCGTATTTTGTGCGAAAGTTCGAAGCAGTTGCTTCTGAAATTGCTCTCCTTGCCGCACGTATTACAAGTGGTGCCATGGTTCCATCTGATGCCCTTGCATCCGTTAAAAAATTACGTGACCAAGTTAAAGAGATAAACGCAGTGGGCGACCTTGAAGCTCTTGCTAACTCCGTAGAGCAACTAGAACCACTCATCGAAGGTCATCGCGGTGCCTATGAAGCGAAGAAGGCTGCTGCCGAAGCTGAGAAAAGTGCAAAGCGCGCACAAGTTCTTGTTGAAAAAGAAAAAATTGTTGCAGAAGCTGAATCTCTAGCTCTTTCAGAGAGTTGGAAAACCACAGGTGATCGCCTTAAGGAATTACTAACTGAGTGGAAGTCTGCACCTCGTCTAGATAAGAAAACCGACACAGATTTATGGAAGCGCTTTTCGGCATCTCGAAACAAATTTGATAAGCGTCGTCGCACGCACTTCGCCAATCTCGAAGCTAAAACATCAGTCGTAACAGATGCCAAGAAGAATTTGGTTGCCGAAGCTGAGAAGCTCGCGACTTCAACGGATTGGGTAGCAACAGCTAAGGCTTACAAATCACTCATGGATCAATGGAAAGCAGCAGGTCGCGGTAAGCCATCTGATGACGCAAAACTATGGGCAAGATTTAAAAAAGCACAAGATCAATTCTTCCAAGCAAAAGGTGCTGATCTAGAAAAGCGCGAAGTAACAATGACTGCCAACTTAGCCAAGCGCGAAGAACTCATTATTCAAATTGAAGCCCTAGTGCCATTTACAGATGTTAAAGATGCAAAGAATAAATTCAGAGATCTTGCTCGCTCATGGGAAAAAATAGGAATGACTAATCGCGATAAGCGCGCGGCCCTTGATGCCCGTGTAAGCAAAGTGGAAGAAGCGATCAAATCAGCGGAAGCAGAGATTTGGCGTAAAACAGATCCTGCAGCTAAAGCACGCGCTGCAGAAGTTGTTGCTCAGCTTCAAGGTGCAATCGATAATTACGAGAAGATCGCAGCGAAAGCAACGAGTGCTGGTAATGCGAAGAAAGCCGCCGAAGCCTTGGAATCTGCAGCTGCTAGACGTTCCTGGCTAGAAGAAGCACAGAAATCACTCGCTGAATTTAATTAATTGTTTGTAGTGCGATAAACGTCGTACACGCCTTCAATTGAACGCACGGCAGTTAGTACAGCATCTAAGTGCGTTGCATCAGCCATTTCAAATGTGAATCTGGATATAGCGACTCTGTCTTTTGTCGTGCTTACCGCTGCACTCAAAATATTTACCTGCTGCTCAGATAGCGTTCTGGTTACATCAGCAAGCAAACGTGCTCGATCAAGTGCTTCCACTTGAATATTAACCAAGAATAAACTTGATGCTCCATCAAGCCATTTAACGCCAACGATGCGATCGCTCTGATGTAGACGTAGGTCATCTGCGTTTACGCAATCAGTTCGGTGCACCGAAATGCCACTTCCTCGAGTTATAAAACCCATAATTGGATCTCCCGGAACTGGCGTGCAACAACGTGCAAGCTTCACAAGAACATCATCAATGCCTTCAACTTTTATTGCGCTGCTTGAACGCTTAGCAACAGGTGCTCCCCCGGGGATTAAGTCCATGGTTGGTTCTGGGTGTGAATCTTCCACACCCATAAAGAGAACTAACTTGTCGATGATCGCAGCGGCAGAAACGTGTCCGTCACCAACTGCTGAATACAACGCTGAAATATCTGGATATCTCAATTCGTGCGCGAGTTCTAACAATGCATGCCCTGCAAAGATCTTTTGTAGCGGCAAACCTGCTTTACGCATTTGCCGTGCAATTGATTCGCGACCCGCTTCAATTGCTTCTTCGCGACGTTCCTTGCTAAACCAAGCTTTGATCTTTGACCTAGCCCGTGGACTCTTTACAAAATTCAGCCAGTCGCGAGAAGGTGCTGCAGAATCACTCTTGTTCGTTACAACTTCGACTACATCACCATTGTTCAATCGTGTATCAAGTGGAACTAAACGACCATTGATTTTTGCACCCGCGCATCTATTGCCAACATCTGTATGCACTGAATAAGCAAAATCAACAGGAGTTGATCCACCCGGTAGTGCGACAACACTGCCCTTGGGAGTAAAGACGAAAACTTCAGGTGTACCTAAATCAAAACGGAGTGCTTCTAAGAATTCAGATGGATCTTCTGTCTCTTTCTGCCATTCATGGAGTTGGCGTAACCACAACATCTGCGGTGAAGAAGAGTTTGTATCTGTGCCGTGCTTGTATTTCCAGTGAGCGGCAATACCGAACTCAGCGCGAGAATGCATTTCAAAAGTGCGGATTTGAATTTCAATTGCCTTGCCATCAGGACCTATTACAGTTGTGTGCAGAGATTGATACAAGTTGAACTTTGGCATAGCTATGTAATCTTTAAAACGTCCCGGAACCGGTGACCATCTTGCGTGGATTGAACCTAGAACTGCATAACAATCTTTCACATCATTTACTAAAACACGGATACCAACGAGGTCATAAATATCATTGAAATCTCGGCCGCGAACAACCATCTTTTGATAGACGCTGAAGAAATGCTTCTTGCGACCAGTAACTGTCGCCTCAACGCTATCTTTGGCCAGATCTTCTTCAACTGTTTTGATCACTTCAGCAGTTAACGCATCTCTTGAAGGACTGCGCTCAGCAACTAATCGGGATATTTCTTCAAACTTTTTTGGTTCCAGTACAGCAAATGAAAGATCCTCTAACTCCCACTTGATCGCATTCATTCCCAAACGATGAGCAAGTGGTGCATAAATATCCAAGGTTTCACGCGCTTTGCGTTCAGCGCTCTGGGGATCTACATACTTCCATGTTCGAGCATTGTGTAAGCGATCCGCTAATTTAATAACCAAAACTCGAATATCCCGAGACATCGCAACAACCATCTTGCGAACAGTTTCTGCTTCTGCCGTTGGTCCGTAACTCAACTTATCTAACTTGGTTACACCATCTACAAGGGATGAAATTTCATCTCCGAAATCACTTTTAAGCTGCGCAAGTGAATATGGCGTATCTTCCACAGTGTCATGCAATAAGGCCGCGATGATTGTTGAATCATTTAATCCGAGCTCTGCAAGTATGTGTGCAACGGCAACTGGATGAGTTATGTACGCATCTCCTGATTTACGGAGTTGACCACTATGGGCTGTCTTTGCAACTTCGTAAGCTCGCTCAACCTTTACAACATCAGCCTTCGGATCATGCTCCTGTAAGGAGCTGATCAGAGGTTGTAAGAGTGTGTCCATCTGGGACGCAAATAAAGTTACTTGCGACCTTTCCGTTTTGGTTGATTGCGAGGCCCACGTTTTTCATTGCTCGCTTCAGCAACTGATGAACCAACTGTTGCTACAACTGTCGATCCTCCGCGTGCATTAATGCGCTTAGCAAGTGCTTTCATTGCTGGTTCACGTTCGCGCATTGCTGCTAGCAATGGTGTTGCAATAAAGATTGATGAATACGCACCTGTTGCCAGACCAATAAAGAGGGCGAGAGACAAGTCCTTCAATGTTCCCGCGCCTAGAAGCCCTGCACCAACAAAAAGAATCGAACCAACTGGTAGCAAGGCAACGATGGTTGTGTTAATTGATCGAATGACAGTCTGGTTAATTGCCAGGTTAGCAGCCTGTGAATATGTCATTTTCGATGTTGAAGTAATTGATCGAGTGTTTTCTCGAACGCGATCGAAAACAACGACCGTGTCATAGAGCGAATAACCCAAAATTGTTAAGAATCCAATAACCGTGGCGGGCGTAACGTCAAAGCCAACCAGTGCATAAATTCCAACTGTAATGAAAACATCGTGAACAACGGCAACAATTGCTGCCAGCGCCATTTTTGGCTCGAAAGCCATCGCGAGATAGAGGATTACAACGATTAAGAATCCGACCAAACCATAAAGAGCTTTACGAGTAATTTCCTTACCCCATGAAGGTCCAATAATCTGAGTATCGATTGCTTCAACACTTACTCCAAAAGTTGAAGCAAGAGCATCTTCTACTGCGTTGGATTGTTCTGCACTTAAAGATCCTGTTTGCACGCGAATCTTGTCATTGCCGACTTGCTGAATAATTTTTTCACCCGAAATACCGGCAGAAGTTAAAGCGCTTTCTGCTTGGGCAATAGTTCCTCCAGATTTAGTAATCGTATAAGAGGAACCACCCTTGAATTCAATTCCAAGGTGCAAACCTTGCAAAGAAAGTGCAGCGATAGAAGCAATTACGAGAAGTCCTGAAACCGCATACCAGCGACGGCGCTTACCAATGTAATCAATTGAGGTTTCACCTGAATGCAAACGAGCGCCTAATCCTGAGAACTTAGACATGGCTTATGCCTCCTTTGTTAATTGAGATGAGTTACCAAAACTCTTGGCCGATACACCCGAGAGGGCGTGACCAGAGTTGAAGAATTTCAGTTTCGCCAAAAATACGGTGAGTGGCTTGGTGAAGAAGAACACAACAATTAGATCCACAAGAGTTGTTAAACCAAGTGTGAATGCGAATCCACGCACACCACCTACTGCAAAGAGATACAAAAGAATTGCAGAGATAATAGAAACAAAGTCGGCTACAACGATTGTACGTCTTGCTTTGGTCCAACCAGTTTCAACTGCTGATCGCAATGATCGACCATCTCGAACTTCGTCTCGAATACGTTCGAAGTAAACGATGAATGAGTCAGCGGTAATACCAATTGCAACGATTGCTCCGGCGATACCGGCCAAAGTGAGAGTAAATCCAATCCACTTACCAAGTAGAAGGAAAGCCATGTACACAAGTGCGCCTGCGACAATTAAGGAACCGATAGATACGAGTCCCAAACCGCGGTAGTACAACACTGAGTAAAGAAAAATAAGTATCAAACCTAGAAGACCTGCGAGCAATCCTGCATCTAACTGATCGGCGCCAAGTGTTGGAGACACCTGTTGAACTTCTCCGCGATCAAAAGCAAGTGGCAACGCACCGTATTTGAGCACGTTCGCCAAATCTTGAGCCTCTAGCTGAGTAAATGAACCGGTAATTTGTGCATTACCTGAAGGAATCGCTTCGTTGATTCGTGGAGCAGAAACAACTAAACCATCTAGAACGATTGCAACCTGATTTTGTGGACTTGGCAATGAAGTAACGCGAGCTGTGATGTTGCTAAATGCTTTTGTTCCTTCACCATCGAATACTAAAGAGACAAACCATGCGTTGCCGCCTTGCTGATCGATGCCTGCAGTTGCTTCAGATACTTGGCGTCCAAGAACTTCTGCTTTATCCAAAATGTACTTTGCTCCACCGTTTCGATCGCACGCAACGATTGGAGCATCAGCATTATCAGAACCGCTGCCCTGTAGATTCGCAGGATTTGTGCAATCTAGCGCCGCGAATTGTGCATTAATTTCCGGTGTGACAGCAGCTGCAGGAGTTGCAGCTGGGTCTATTGGTGCAGCCGATGGTGTACCTGCAGCAGTAGCAAGAACTTGTCTAAATCGAAGTTCAGCAGTTTGCCCAACAAGTTCAACCACGCGACGACCAGTGTCGCCTGGAATTGAAATGATAATTTGACGATTTGTTCCACTGCCTTGTGCAGCTACTTCACTTTCGGCTACACCCAATGAGTTAACGCGTTGGCGAATAATTGAAACTGCTTGATCAATAGCTTCTGTCGTTACTTTGCCATCGTCACCGGGAGCAATTCGTGGTTGCAAGGTAACGCTTGTTCCACCGCGAAGATCTAGTCCTAATCGAACCGCGGTTGCACCAGTAATGAAGACTGTTGCAAGCAGAGCGAGCATGACCAGGCCGAGGATGAGCAGGGTTCGTCCTGGACGAGTGGCATTTTTAATTGGCTTATTCGTTGTAGACATAAGTGCAGAGTCTAGGCGTGATTATCTGGTGTGTCGAAAAGACCGGGAGTAGCGGCCAATTCTGGTGGCGGAGTGCGCCCAATATGGGTCCAACCCAACGCCGTGGCAATTCGACCTCGAGATGTACGCGCCATAAACCCATTTCGCACCAAGAACGGTTCAGCTACAGATTCAACGGTTTCAGTTTCTTCTCCAACTGCTATAGCTAAAGTTGAAAGCCCAACCGGTCCGCCATTAAATCTTTCGATGAGTGCGGTTAGTACTGCGCGATCTAAACGATCTAACCCTTTTTCATCAACTTCATACATCTGCAAAGCCGCCATGGCGTGCTCATGCGAGAGAGAGTTACTGCCCTGTACTTGTGCAAAATCTCGAACTCGTCTCAGCAATCTATTTGCAATTCTTGGAGTACCGCGAGAACGTCCTGCAACTTCATCTACTGCCTTTGAATCAATACTCAATCCGAGTAATTGCGCACTTCTCTTAATCACTGTCGCTAAATCTTTTTCATCATAAAAATCTAGGTGCGCAGTAAATCCAAATCGGTCACGCAGTGGACTTGGCAGCAACCCTGCTCGAGTAGTCGCACCGACTAATGTGAAACGAGGCAGTTGTAAAGGAATTGCTGTAGCGCCAGGGCCTTTACCGACTACAACATCAACTCTGAAATCTTCCATCGCAAGGTACAAAAGTTCTTCTGCTGGGCGAGGCAATCTATGTATCTCATCTAGAAACAAAATCTCGCCTTCAACCAAAGAAGAAAGAATCGCAGCTAGATCACCTGCATGAGTAATTGCCGGTCCACTGGTAACCCGTATCGGTGTATTCATTTCGCTAGCCAAAATAAGAGCCAGAGTTGTCTTGCCCAAACCTGGTGGACCTGAAAGCAAAATATGATCTGCTGCGCTTTCACGCTTTCTCGCCGCACTTAATAGAACATCTATCTGTTGGCGCACTCGATCCTGACCAATGAAATCACTCAACGTTTTCGGACGGAGCGCGTGTTCTGCTGCGCCGTCATCGCTTCGAAGAGCAGGAGTAACTAAACGATCATCTGGCGTCATTTTTTACCACTTTGAAGTGCCAATTTGAGTAGATCGCCTAACTCCATTGACGCGATGTCTTCCTGAGAAACACTTGATAAAACCGAATTGATTGCTTCATCAGAATCTTTTGCAGAAAAACCTAAAGACATAAGTGCACTTGCTAACTGTTCACGCCATACAGGTTGGTGAGAAATTCTCTGACCGCCGTGACCAAAATCCGATAATTTGGATTTAAGTTCGAGAACCAATCTTTGTGCACCCTTCTTACCGATACCCGGGACTTTTTCGATTACGGAAATATTCTCCGTGTTCACGGCCTGAGCTAATTCTGATGGTGTGAGCGCTCCCAAAATAGAGAGCGCCACTTTAGGACCGATACCAGAAACAGTTTGAACTAATTCGAATAGAACACGAGATGCTTCATCGCTAAATCCATACAACGTCAGCGAATCTTCTCGAACCACTAGTGAAGTAAAAAGATGTGCAGGTGCGCCCATGGCGAGTGAAGAACTTGTGTGAGCATTAATCAAAACATTCATTCCTACTCCCCCAACTTCAATAATGGCTCTATCGGGAGAGAGAGATTTAACAATTCCACTGAGAGTTGCGATCATCGAAGTGCAGCCAATCTCTTCTTCTCTGCGGCCACCGCACTTTTAATCTTAGAATTTGCTCCACCGCGCCAAATATGACAAATAGCCAGAGCTAGAGCATCTGCACTATCTGCTGGTTTAGGTATTTCTTGCAAATTCAATAATCTTTTAACCATTTCAGAAACTTGTGCTTTATTTGCGCGCCCTGATCCCGTGACTGCAGCTTTTACTTCACTTGGAGTGTGCATAAAAACTGGTATGTTATTTTGCGCCGCAACCAAAAGTGCAATACCGGCTGCCTGTGCTGTTCCCATAACTGTACGAACATTGTGTTGAGAAAAGACTCTTTCAACCGCAATAACATCGGGAGAATATTTCTGCACCCACTGCGTGATTTCGGAGTGCAGAGAAAGTAAACGATGATCTAAATCGTTATCTGCTGGCGTCATAATCGCGCCAACGCCCTCCAGTGACAAGGTCGAGCCAGGTGTTCCAGAAACGATGCCAACACCGCATCTGGTCAATCCTGGATCAATACCTAAAACTCGCATGCCGCTAGCCTAAGAGGTTGAGTGTAAAAATTAAGCCAGACTCGCCATTACATCATCTGAAACGTCAGCGTTACTGAAGACATTTTGCACATCATCTAGCTCTTCAATCGCATCGATTAGTTCGAAAACTTTGGTAGCCGATTCAGCATCTAAATCGATAGTCATCGAAGGAATGAAAGAAGAGTCAGCGGATTCATAATCAATTCCTGCACTTTGAAGTGCAGTACGCGCCCCAACTAAATCGCTAGCTTCGCAGATAATTTCAAATGATTCACCATTGTCTTTAACTTCTTCTGCACCAGCTTCTAGTACTGCTTCTAGAATCGATTCTTCTGTAGCACCGGATGCTTTGTTGACGGTAATCAATCCTTTTCGGTGAAATAGATATGAAACAGATCCCGGATCTGCCATTGAGCCACCGTTACGGGTTACGGCAACTCGAACTTCTGATGCCGCACGATTTCTGTTATCTGATAAACACTCAATCATGATTGCGACGCCTGCCGGGCCGTAACCTTCGTACATAATTGTTTCCCAATTAGCTCCGCCAGATTCAAGTCCTGCTCCGCGTTTAATCGCGCGTTCAATATTGTCAGCCGGCATTGAATTCTTTTTTGCTTTTGCTACTGCATCAAAAAGAGTTGGGTTTCCGTCCATGTCTGGACCACCATTGCGCGAAGCTACTTCAATTGCTTTGATGAGTTTTGCGAAGTTCTTGGCACGACGACTATCAATAACAGCCTTTTTATGCTTTGTTGTCGCCCACTTGGAATGGCCGGACATTTAACACCTCACCTGAAAGTTCATGTAACGATTGCCTTACTTTATCGTAATTTACTCAATCTCCTACTTACAGACTTTGTCTAAGAAATAGCGATGCACGCTGTAGTCATCGGTAATTTCAGGATGAAATGCTGTGGCTAATAAGTGATCTTGACGCACGGCAACGGCATGGGAAATGCCATCGGAAGCTTCATAACTGGCCAAAACTTCAACGTTTTTTCCAACATTTTCAACCCATGGAGCTCGAATAAATACTGCACGTATTGGGGCGTTAGAAATTGCAGGGGCCGAAATATCAGTTTCAAATGAGTCAACCTGTCGGCCAAAAGCATTACGACGAACAGTGATGTCTAGTCCGCCAAAAGTTTCTTGGCCTTCCTTGGCTGCAACGATGTGGTCTGCCAACATAATCATTCCAGCGCACGAACCGTAGGTCGGCATACCTGCTGCAATACGTTTCTTAATTGGTGTAAAGATTTCGAATGTTTTCGCTAAAGAGACAATCGTGGTTGATTCTCCCCCAGGAATTATTAGAGCATCAACGCTATCTAGTTCCTTAACTCTGCGTACTTCTATGGCATCTACTTGGCAGTTAGCGAGAGCTTCAATGTGCTCGCGAAAATCCCCTTGTAACGCAAGAACGCCAACACGCAAGTTTTTTGCTACCAACCGCGTTCAGAGAGTCGATGTGGTGCTGGAAGATCTGCAACGTTAATGCCAACCATCGCCTCACCAAGTCCGCGTGAAGCATCTCCAACAACCTTAGGATCATTGAAAAAAGTCGTAGCTTTCACACATGCAGAAGCACGTCGCTTTGGGTCTCCAGATTTGAAGATTCCAGAACCGATAAACACACCATCTGCACCCATCTGCATCATTAGGGCCGCATCGGCTGGAGTTGCAATTCCTCCGGCAGTAAATAGAACTACCGGTAATTTTCCATTTGCTGCAACTTCTTTAACCAAATCGTATGGAGCTTGCATTTCTTTAGCTGCAACATAGAGCTCATCTTCGCGCATGGAAGTTAGGCGACGAATCTCTCCACCAATTTGGCGCATATGTGTCATCGCATTTGAAACATCTCCTGTGCCAGCTTCACCCTTTGAGCGAATCATTGCCGCACCTTCATTAATACGACGAAGAGCTTCTCCTAAATTCGTTGCACCGCAAACAAAAGGAACAGTGAAATCCCATTTGTTGATGTGATTTGTGTAATCAGTTGGTGTTAAAACTTCTGATTCGTCGATGTAATCCACACCTAAGCTCTGAAGAATTTGTGCTTCGACAAAGTGACCAATGCGCGCTTTTGCCATGACTGGAATAGAAACAGCGGCTTGAATCGCTGCGATCATGTCAGGATCTGACATACGAGCTACGCCACCTTGTGCGCGAATATCTGCTGGAACTCTTTCAAGTGCCATAACAGCAACAGCGCCAGCATCTTCGGCAATTTTTGCTTGCTCAACATTGACTACGTCCATGATGACGCCGCCTTTAAGCATTTCTGCCATGCCGCGCTTTACGCGAGATGTTCCGCTTTCCTGTGCCATTACAACTCCCTATGTGAATAGGTGGCTAATACTACTTTGAAGTTGAAGTTGGCGCGCTCGCTACTTTGCGCGTGAAATCTGGCTCTTGATCCGTTAAGGCGACCCACACTTGTCCTGGCGCGAACTTAACTTCGGCCCCCGTTGCATCCGTCCACGTAGTCGGAGATAAAGAATCAGCTCTATTCCATGTTGCGGCTATCACAGTGGAATCTCGTAATACATAACCTTTACCACTTCCAACAGTTTGTGAAAAAGGAGTATTTCCTCCGAACTTATCGCCGTATTCAGATGGTGTTATCGAAACCATTTGTATAACTAGTGTCGTCGGTCCAAGATTTTGACCAGTATCTGAAAGATTTGGCACCGAATTAACACTTAACAACCAACGCATACTTGTTGGATCCCACACTGCCGAATAGTTCTGCGCTGGCCAATTCACTGTTACATCAGAGATTTGAAAACCTTCATTCTCTAATTCTTTTGAGAAAGTCCAACCAATATTTTTTGCGGAGTCAATAACGGTGCCTTTACTCACTTCATTAGCCATGAGTGTCTGGGCATTTAGAATCATCGCAAATGGTTGATTTCGATTTGGATCCGTTTCGTAAAATATCGGGCCTCTTCGCATTGCCCCAACATCTGACCAATTAGCATCTGCAATGACTGGCAGTAGTTTCTTCTGAGCTCCGCTATAGGCAAATGCCACTCGACCATATTGTGCAAACAATTCAATATCACTAATGCGAGCACTTCTCACTGGTCCGATTCGGGGTGGAATAGTTGAAGAAAAAACCGCCGCCAATCTCGTTAAGCCCCCTTCAACTTGTTCGATGTAAACAACATCGGCAAACTCCAAACCAATTTGTGGTCGTGCATATCGAGTGTCATCTATCTTCACAACCAGTACCGGACCGTTTTCTCCTTCCCGACCGCTGAGTACATTGGTTTGAACGGGATCAGAGATTAATTGTGTAACGGTTTGTGAAATGGATGCGCACCCTGCCGTGCTCAAAACAGCAAGATAGGTTACAAGTACGAGAGCGCCACGAGATTTAGAGAACATCAGATTCAAACTCATACGTAACTGGTAGAGGGGCAGTACCGGCTAGTCGGAAAGTACGGAAAATAAACTTCTTGCGCACTAATTGAGTACGCGTGACCGCATCGACATGAAGTGCGATAGCAATTCTAACCTTGTCCGTTAATTCAGAGAGTTCCCGGAGAAGTACAACTTCAGCTGGCCTGGCACTGCTTTGTCCATCCGCTAAGAGCAAACCAAGAGCCCCGGATAATCCACTCTCTGCTGCTGATCGATTCTCAATTTTCGCCTCGCGTGCCTGATAAGCCGCTGCTGTGAGCAACATGGCCGAAGCTGGATCTGCAATTTCACTTCGAGCTATTTCTAAAGCAACTGCTGCGCGCCTTTGTAACAAGCTATCTAAATTTGCCCAACTGGTTTCAACTCGATGATGCAAGCGATCCAAACGCGTGGCAGAGAAAGATAAATACCAGATGAAAACTAGCAAAATAACAAAGACGAAAATAAAGGTCTTCATTTATTCATCTCCCTTCGACTCTCGTCCTAGGAACTTACTCCACGAACGGTTCTCAGATGCGAGGCGAACTTTCTCTCCGCTTACGAGGGACATCTCATAGATAGAGAAGATCTGATCTGCAACTACTTTCCAATCAAATTGTTGAGCGTGAGCTTTTCCAGCCTTCCCCAATTCAACTCTTCTATTTTCGTCCCGCAGTAAGTCGATGACACGTTTTGCGAGATCGGTAGAACTTTCAGATTCAAATATTTCTCCGTATTGACCATGATTTAGCAATGAAACAAAAGCGGGAATGTCACTGGCTACAACTGTGGCGCCACCGGCCAGCGCTTCAGCCAAAATAATTCCGAAGGATTCTCCCCCAGTATTTGGCGCGATATACAAAGAGATAGAGGCCAAGAAATTGGCTTTATCTTGCTCGGAAATTTTTCCAAGAAATGTAAATCGAGATCGCAATTGAGGATCGATAGTTTTAATAACTTCATCAGGATCTCCAGGACCGGCGATGAATACACGCACATCTGGAGCAAAACGAGAAATTATTGGTAACGCATCTACTAAAACAGATAAACCTTTACGCGGTTCTTCGAAACGACCAATGAAGCCAAGAGTATTTCCTTGCCATTTTTCTTGTGGAGTGCCATCTCTATATCTGTCTGCATAAATTCCATTAGGAATAACCACTGCATCTGTCTCGAGGTGTTCTGTAAGCGTTGCACGCGCGGCTTCACTCACGGCGATGCGTGCAGATAGTTTCTCGATTACTGGTTCAAGAATCGGACCAATTGCAAAGATTGCTTTCTGTCTCTTAGCCGCCGCATGAAAAGTTCCGACCATAGGTCCTTCTGCTGCCCAACAAGCTAGGAGTGAAATAGAAGGAATAGCTGGTTCGTGCAAATGCAAGATGTCGAAATCGCCTTGTGCAATCCATTGGCGTACGCGAGCGAAAGCAATCGGACCAAATAAAACTCTCGCTACTGCTCCATTGTATGGAATCGCAATTGGTTTTCCAGCACTTGTTACATATGCAGGAATCTTCGTTTCATCAATAACGGGAGCCAGTACCGAAACTTTGTGTCCCGCTGCAATTAAGTATTCCGCTAAATCTCGAACATGATTCTGTACGCCCCCGGGTGTATCCCACCCATAAGGACAGACAATTCCAATAGTCAGTGATCGAGTGAGCATTAGACGCGCTCCTTGAAATCTTCATCAATCCAAATCCTTTGAAGCATGTGCCAATCTTGTGGATGTTTGCGAATTCCTTGCTCGAAATTATCAGCTGATTTTTGAACCAGCACAGAAACTTTTTCTTCTTGAGATCCAGATTCGGGAATTGAAATTTCATCAAAGGTTATGTGAATTCCATCTTTCGTGTAATTCACAAACGCAGTTAGAAATATCGCTCCGGTCTTCAAAGCCAGAACAGCAGGGCCTGCTGGCATCCGTGCAGGTTTTCCAAAAAAATCTACGTCGATACCTGATTTAGAAAGATCTCTATCTGCAACTAATGCGATCAGATGTCCCTCGCGCAGACGTTGTGCCAACGTTGCTATTGATCTGGAATCCAACGCTAAAACTTCCATCCCCATAGCTTGGCGATACCGAAGGAACTCATTAAACAAACGCTCAGGTTTTAATCTCTCAGCAACGGTAACTAGATGAATTCCCTTTAAACAGAAATACGCTCCGGCGTGATCCCAATTTCCTGCGTGTGGAAGTGCAACGATAACGCCGCGACCGCTCTTAATTCCATCGACCAATAACTCTTCTCGAGTTACGGTGACTGTTGAATTAATCCGTTCTTTATCCCAATTTGGGAATCTAAACGTGTCACACCAATATCGCATGTACGAAGCCATAGCATCTTCTAGGAGATTACTCATCTGCGACTCTGATAAACCAGGATTAACGCGGATCAGGTTGTTGCGCAATCTTTGAACACTTTTGCCGTTACGTGAAACAAGCAGATGGGCTCCACGATTAAACAAGGAATATGCAGATTTTTCAGGAAGTGCCCGTAACAATTTCCAAGCAACAATGTAAGCCCAGGCTACGAAACTATCTTTCATCTTAAATCGCGCGTTTTACTATTAACAATCGTTGACATGTAGTTATTAAACCGAGAATTGCTAAGACCCAAGCGCTAACTGCTAACGAGTAATTCAAACCGAGTCCATGCAGTCCAGTGCCGACTAAGAGGATGATTGCCCGCTCAGTTCGTTCAGCAATACCACCGCTGCATTCAATCGACATACTCTCAGCTTTGGCTCTTATGTAGGGAATCAACATTCCTGTAACAATTGCAACCAAATACACAATCGAAAGTGAATCGTTTTGATTAATTAGGTTAATTGAAACAGCAAATAGAATCGAAGAATCGGCAACTCTGTCGACAGTTGAATCGAGGAATCCTCCCCATTTGCTGGCTCCTCGTGAACTAATTCGAGCCATTGCCCCATCGAAAAGATCACTCAACATAAAGAAACTGATTACGAGCGTTCCAACAAAGAAATCACCGCGTGGAAAAAAATATAAAGCACTGCATAAAACACAAAAGGCACCGATGGCAGTAACTGCGTTAGGAGTTAATCCGATTCGTAGGAAGAATCTGGCCACCGGCGAAATAATTCGCGTGACCGCTGGCTTTAAAACATCACTAATCATTAGGCACATCGTAGGCTGAGCCCATGGCATCTCATAGTCACGACCTCACCATCAGCGTGTACGGACACTCAAGTGCCAACCCCGAATCAGTAGCCAGCCTCTTTGGCGGCAAATATGTTGCGCAGTCCGATGGATCAGAAGATGTTGCAATCTTCGTCATTAATCCAAACACAGGAGTTGATGAACAAACCGTCGCCAACTGGGGCGCACTCGATGATTTTCAAACACCTCGCATAATTCTTGTAACGGAGTTGGATTCGGGTGAAGCAGATTTTGATGATGCGGTCTTGCTGGCAAATAGGCTCTTTGATCAAGTAGTGACGCCATATCTTGTGCTACATGATGACCTAGGTGCGCCATGTGCTCTGATTAGTTTAGAAACGCAAGAGATTATTGATTATTCAGAAACACCAGAGAAGACAATCGCAAGTGATCCAGAACATAAAACCTTGGTCAGTGAGTTTGTCGAAGAGTATGCATCTCATTTAGCAGTAATGGGCGATGGTGCATTCGCTGCAGGTTTGCTCTTTCCTGCGATACCGTTATTGATTGAAAAAAGAATTGGCGTAGATATTGTTAGAAAATATCTCTCCGAAATTAGTCGTTAATCCAACCAGCTGCAAGATCACTTCGAGTCTGAGCAAGTAGTTGCGGTAATACTTTAGTTTGACCGATTATCGGCATGAAATTGGCATCGCCGCCCCATCGTGGAACTACGTGCTGATGAATATGTTCGGCAACTCCTGCGCCAGAGATTGCCCCTTGATTCATTCCTAGATTAAATCCTGCAGCACCAGAAACTCTACGAATGGTTTTCATGGCTTGAGAACTCAGAAATGAAATTTCATTTCGCTCTGTTTCTGTGAGATCAGTTAAATCTGCAACGTGTCGGTATGCGCACACTAAAAGATGTCCAGCGTTGTATGGATATAGATTCATAACTACATAGGCTTCTTTGCCACGGTGAACAATGAGTCCGTCTTCATCACTTAATGATGGAATTGTGCAAAAAGGGCAAGCAACACTGTTGCCTTCTAAAGGTCTATTTTCGCCTTTGAGGTACTCCATGCGATGTGGAGCCCATAAACGCCCCCAGGCATCAGGAATACCTGCGCCACCTTCTAGATGCATCCTTTATACCTGAATTCGTTTGTTCACAGAATCTTTAATCTCTGCAATCGCTTGCGCAATTGGAATTCCATTCTTCTGTTCGCCATTTCGATATCTAAATGAAACAGCGCCAGCCTTTTGATCTTCTTCTCCTGCAATAACCATGAATGGAACTTTCTGCATTTGAGCATTACGAACTTTCTTCTGCATGCGATCATCGGAGGCATCTAATTCAGCGCGAATACCGGCTTTCTTCATTTGAGAAATGACATCTGCTAAATAATCTGCAAATGCATCAGCAACTGGAATACCAACTGCTTGCAATGGAGCTAACCATGGTGGGAAAGCACCTGAGTAATGCTCGGTCAGAACACCAAAGAATCGTTCAATAGAACCAAATAGTGCGCGGTGAATCATTACCGGACGTTGACGTGTTCCATCTGCAGCTGAGTACTCAAGTTCAAAACGTTGAGGTAATTGGAAATCAACTTGGATCGTGGACATCTGCCATGTTCTGCCAATGGCATCTTTTGCCTGAACCGAAATCTTTGGACCGTAGAACGCCGCTCCACCTTCGTCAAGAACTAACTCTAATTTCTGTGCTTCTGCAGCTTTTCGAAGAGCCTCTGTCGCTTCAGTCCAATCCTTATCATCGCCAACAGATTTTTCAGGATTTCGAGTTGAAAGTTCTAGATAGAAATCGTTGAGTCCGTAATCACGCAGTAAATTCAAAACGAAAGTTAATAGCGAATCCAATTCATTTGGCATTTGCTCTTTGGTGCAATAAATATGCGCATCATCCTGTGTAAAGCCACGAGCACGAGTAAGCCCGTGCATTACGCCTGATTTTTCGTATCGATAAACAGTTCCAAATTCGAATAATCTCAGTGGCAACTCGCGATATGAACGTCCTCGTGCGCGGAAAATTAAATTATGAAATGGGCAGTTCATCGGCTTCATGTAATACTGCTGCCCAGCTTTTTTAATGGTTCCATTTGGATGATGTTCTTCATCCAAAATCATTGGTGGATACATGCCCTCTGAGTACCAATCCAAGTGACCTGATGTTTCAAAGAGAGCGGCCTTAGTTAAGTGTGGTGAGTAAACGAATTCGTAACCTTCTTCTTCATGACGGATGCGGGAGTAATCTTCCATCGCGCGGCGAATAATGCCGCCCTTAGGATGAAAAACTGCCAAACCAGAACCGATTTCTTCTGGAAAAGAAAACAAATCTAATTCATTACCTAATCTGCGGTGATCGCGTTTTTCTGCCTCTGCCAGTAACTCAAGATGAGCAGTCAGTTCTTCTTGAGTTGGCCATGCGGTTCCATAAATTCTCTGCAGCATTGGATTCTTTTCTGAACCTCGCCAATATGCCGCAGCACTTCTCATTAATTTAAATGCAGGAATATGTTTTGTTGAGGGCAAGTGAGGACCTCGACACAAATCGCTCCACACTGGTTGGCCATCTCTACCTAGGTTGTCATAAATCGTTAATTCAGCTCCACCAACTTCAACACTTGCTTCTTCACCTGCGCCAGATTTCAAACCGATTAATTCGCACTTATACGGTTCGTGAGCAAGTTCTTTCAGAGCATCCGATTCGGAAGTAATGCGGCGTTTGAATCTCTGACCATCTTTGATGATTTTTCGCATTGCAGACTCTATTTTTTCAAAATCATCTGGATTAAAAGGACGCTCTGGATCGAAGTCGTAATAAAAACCATCAGTAATTGGCGGACCAATACCTAGTCTCGTACCTGAGAAAATACTCTGCACTGCTTGTGCCATTACGTGAGCAGTTGAATGACGCAGAACTGCGAGTCCTTCGGGAGAAGAAATCGTCACTGATTCAATGGAGTCACCAGATACTAAATCACTCCACAAATCTTTTAATTCGCCATTAATTTTGCAGACAACTACATCTTTTTTATCTGCGAAAATCTGTGTTGGTTTTTGATCTGCCGCAACGTTGACGGCAACACCATCAACGGTGATTGAAATCTCGGACATGCCCCTAGCCTACCGAAGTCCGTACTGCCATTTCTCGGATTTGTTGCGCAAACAATTCACTAATTGGCAGATCCGGCATCACTCGCCCATCAATGCTCTGAACAGGTATCGCTATTTTCAAACTTGAAATCACTAATGCTGCCTGCACATGCGAGAGGTCATTCGTGTCTATTTTTCTGACCTTCACTGGCAAATTTTCGACAACTAAAGCGCGCATAACTCCCGGCAGAACCCCCTGAACAATTGGTGGAGTAACCCACATGCCGTTCGTGTAAAAAATCAGGTTCGAAACAGCAGCTTCGCAAACTTCGTGATTGCTGTTGATGACTATCGCTTCGTCGCATCCACGAGATTTTGCAGATTCTAAAATTTCTAAACGAGAGGTATATGGAAACGTTTTACTCGGTACTCCTTGAATATCAATGCGTACCGAATGTGTACACAACTTTAAGTTGTGGTTAATTTCGGTATATGCGTCGTGAGTTGCAATAAATGTGCCATCATTTTTAAAAAGTAAACGCAATCTGCCGATCGGATGGCTAACTTCGGCAAGTAAAACATCTATTGCTGTACGTACGCGTTCTTCATTAGGAATAGAAACGCCAACCCGTGCCCCTGCATCAAGTGCTCTTCGCATATGCCTATTTAATGCATACGGAATTCCATCAACAGTTTTAATGGTTTCGAAGACGCCAAAACCTTCTGGCCAGTTATCTGCTGCGAGGAGATCTGATTGCGCATCAACTAATGCATCATTGAACCAAATCTTCATAAAATCTCTCCTGATGCAATCTTGACCAGCCGCTGGGCCTTTAGCTCTGTTTCTTCCCATTCAGATTGGGGGTCACTGGCCCATGTTATTCCTGCGCCTGTTCCAAATTTCAAAACATTGCCATCTTTCCAAAAAGTTCTGATTGCAACGGCTAATTCACATGAATCACCTTGGATCCAACCTAATGCTCCGCAATAAGGTCCACGATTATTTTCATGCTCTGCAATTATCCGAATAGCAGATGATTTAGGTGCACCACTGACAGATCCTGGTGGCAGCAGCGGAGTAATAACTTGTTGCCAATTCAAATCATCCTTCAACTCACCAGTGACATCTGAAACCAAATGATCTAGTCCGGGGTGCACTTCCACTGCTAATAAACGTGGGACATCGATAGAACCATCTTTGCAAATTTGACCAAGATCATTTCGAATCAAATCAACAATCATTATATTTTCGGCTTGATCCTTGCTTCCGAAATCAGATCCCCCAGAAGGTCTTGTGCCCTTAATTGGAGATGAAGTTACCTTTGAACCACTCCGTTTTAGAAAGAGCTCAGGTGAAGCTGATGCAATTTCAAGTCCAGGTATTCGAAGATAGGAGGCGTATGGCGCCGGATTGTTATTGAGAATTGAAGAAAAGAGCGGCGACAGAGAAAAATCAGGGGCAATAGTTGCGCTCAGAATCCGACATGCGTTTACCTGATAAACCTCACCAGCAGATATGTCTTCTTGAATGCCAGATACATACGAAACGTAATCCTGTTGATTCATTGAAGACACAAACTCGTCCGTAACAAATGCAGAACCCTCAGAAATAAATTCGGATTGCTTTACTTCAGAGAATTTTGCACATGTCCATTGGCCTTCAAATGAAATGGATACAGCCCAGAAACCATCTGCAGTAATTTCTCGGGGGTCGTGCGTCACCAGCTGCAAACCAGTTGCAAACCGATTGCCCATCCAAAAGATCGGCTCAACCCCTGCGTTCATGCGGACAACTTAGTCGTTAGCCACTCGCTTTGGCTCTTACGCACTCATGCGATAGATTTTGCCCTGCAATACGCGGACGTAGCGCAGTTGGTAGCGCGGAACCTTGCCAAGGTTCAGGTCGCCGGTTCGAACCCGGTCGTCCGCTCTGATTCACCGCCACTTACAGATCTTTACAAATGTAAAAGATAAAAGTGGCGGTCTTTCTATGGTGGAATGGCCGAGAGGCGAGGCAAGGGACTGCAAATCCCTCTACACGGGTTCAAATCCCGTTTCCACCTCCATTACTAATCAATATGAATAAGCATGACCATTGACCAATAAGAATGAAAGAATCTCTCTATGAATTCCGAAGATGAGTCACAACGTCCGTGGGGTCGTTTTGAAATCTTACAAGAGAGTGCAATTCATAAAACAAAGTGCATTTATGTTTTGCCAGGAAAACGACTTTCTTACCAACGCCACCAAAAACGAGCCGAACACTGGTTCATTGTTCAAGGCGATGCTGAAGTTACGTTAGAAGGAAAAGTTTCAAAGCTTTCCTCCGGTGACACGATTTCGATTGCTAAGGGTCAACTACACCGAATTGCAAACATCGGAAGCAATGAAGTTGTTTTCATTGAAGTTCAAACTGGAACGTACTTTGGCGAAGATGATATTGAGCGTATCGAGGACGATTTCGGTCGCTAATTTGGCTGTTGTATAGTTCTTCCACCTAAGGACGATTGGCTCAGCGGTAGAGCACCACATTGACATTGTGGGGGTCACTGGTTCGATCCCAGTATCGTCCACTACTACTTTCGCCGCTGTGATTTAACTACCTGAACAGCCGCATCAAAGTTCATCGTAAAAATGACTAATCCAATTAACAGATCTGGAATCTGACTGCGCCAAAAAAGAGTAATAACGCCGGCGCAAATAATCAAAACATTGGCAAGGGCATCATTTCGCGCAGATAAATAGGCAGCTTTGGCTAACCCACCCTCTTCTGTCTTATGTTTAACTAAAATATATGCGCAATATAAATTAATAATTAATGCACCAATTCCGATGATCGACATGCCGCGACCATTTGGCACTACTGGATCATTTAGTCTTGAAATTGCCGAGTAGATAAATAGGACTCCAGGAATTAGGAGTAAAAAAGCCAGAACATAACTGAGAACTTTTCGAGCCATTACCGACCAAGCAAAAGCAATAAATATCAGAATATTAATCGACGCATCCTCTAAGAAATCCAAGCTATCTGAGAGCAATGAGAGCGATCCAAAGATTTGTGCGAAGGAAAACTCAACCAAAAAATAAAGCAAGTTTAAAGTTGCGACAATTGCTACCGTCTTGCGCAATCCAAATAACTTCATCTTCAATTCTTTTTTTCCGGACGCAAACCTTTAACTTCATTCGCGGCATCTTCGCGTTTATCTACACGTAAACCTGCGATAACACCATCGAGGTCAGCTTTTGTTTTATTCTGACTCATTTTAAATGAAACCTCCAAGCGAGAAACTTTGAGTTCGACGCCAACGATTGCTCGCAATTGTCCCGCCACATAATCGTCTGGTGCCTCTTCTAACTTCCAGGGCTTTTCTCGTCCGGATTCAAAGGCATCAGTCAAATCAGATACTGCTGTGCGGAGCCACTCCAAATCATCGTGAATTACTAAGGCACCATAAACATGGGCCAACATGTAATCCCAAGTTGGAACAACTTTTCCGTGCTCTTGCTTTGAGGCGTACCAGCTCGGTGAAATGTATGCGTCCACTGGTGCGCTGATAAAGAGTGCTTCTTGATTGGTTTTTTCTGACCACTGCGAATTGCTGCGAGCTAAATGTGCAATTATCGAATTACGCTTTGCATCAAAAGTAACGGGTATGAGTGTGGATAAAATTCCAAGACTGGTATTGGTGACTAAGTGACCACTCTTTAAATTGCTTAAGAAACTTTGTGCAACTTCATCTTCAACAGCAAAATGTCTAGGTATATACATTTAATGGCTTACTCCCCCAAGATTCATGATCACAACGCCAGCAATGATGATTGTCATGCCAATAATGTTTAACTTGGTTAATTCCTGATTGAAAAAAATCATTCCGCCAATTGCAGCACCGATGATTCCAAAGCCTGACCAAATTGCATATGTAATCCCGACATCAATTTTCTTAAGGGATTGAGACAAGAGCGCAAAGGCAGTGAAGTAGCCCAAGAGAACGCCAATTGATGGCCACAACTTTGTAAAACCATCACTGAGTTTGAGTAACAAAGTCCCGACGATTTCGGCCCCGATAGCAATTGCCAAAAGGATCCATGTCATAACGCAATGGTATCCGTATTATTATTTAACCATGCCTACTAAAGACCCGAGCCGAGAAGCGCATTTTCCGCTTATCGAGAAGAAGTACGGCGAACCTATGAAGTACTGGTTTAAGGTCATGGCCTCAATCAAAGATAAGAAGTATCCAGAACAGATAGCTCACCTACGAGAAAACTATGGATTCTCACAAGCGCATGCCAATGCCCTAGTTATGTTCTCTCGAGGATCAACTACGACACGTAAGTTTGAAACACCTAGTGATTACTTCAAATCAATAGATCCTGTCCAAGCCAAAACTCTTAGGAAAGTATTTAGAATTCTTAAGGCGAAGTACCCTGAATTAGAACTCGTTACGGCATGGAATCAGCCAATGCTACGAAAAGGCACTCATTATGTTTTCGGTGCATCCGTTGCAACAAACCATATTTTGATTGCGCCCTTTGATTCTGAAGTAATTAAGAAAATGGCGCCGCAACTTAAGGGTTACAAGGTCAATAAGAAGACAGTTGCCGTGCCGAATGATTGGGAAGTCGACGAAAAAATCCTGATTAAGATGGTTAAGACCGCTCTTTCACAAAAATGAGCGATTTTTCAAAAATGATCTCCATGTCATGATCCAATGTGGCAACGTGGTAACTATTTGTAAGCTCTACGCGCTCTTTGTCCTTTGAAGAAATCCCTTCGAGAATAATCTCTGTGTTCGACACCGGAAGCACATGATCTTCGGTGCTGTGAAATAGCAGTGTAGGGATGCTCACTTTTGCGAGGTTCGCTCGAGTTACTTTGAGCATTTTTGTGAGCTCATAAATTCCAACTATTGGATTAGCGTCGTAGGCATATTCCGTCACGTTCTTGCGTTTAATGTCGTTGCCAACTGCAGAGCGCATTTTCTGGAACTTTGACAAAATTTTCGCCATAGTTGGGGTGACGTGAGGGATGTGAATCATGGGATTAACCAAGACAATTCCGCTTATTTTCTCCTGATGATTCTGAGTCGTATAAAGAGTTAAACCGCCGCCCATTGACAGACCGAATACAAATATCTTTGAACAGCTCTTTTGAAGTTCTCGCAGTTCACTCTCAATTTTTCGGGGCCACTCTTGCCATTTAACATTGTTGAGATCCTCAGGTTTGGTTCCGTGGCCCGGCAATCGCGGCACACGAACTGTGTATCCCTGTTGATGCATGAACTCTGCCCAAGGGCGCATCGATGATGGGGAGCCAGTAAAACCGTGGACCAAGAGAATTCCTACTTCTTTTGTTGCACCTGTTCCGGTTGCAGCAAAATCATCTAAGTAACCAACTGGTGCGCCTATAACTCCCATGCGAGAAAGAGTACGCCGCGAATTAATTCGACGCTAGGTTTTGAGTCAGCGTTGCCCACTGGTTTAACAATGCACTTGCTTTACCTGTATCCACCACGTCAGTCGCGCGCTTTAACGCCGTTTGCAAACGTTCATGAATATCTAACTTTAAGTCTCCTTCATATGCCGCGATTGCAGCGGCGGCATTAAGGAGAACTGCATCCCGTGGTGCCCCGCGTTCGCCACCAAAAATTGCTCGAGTGATTCGCGCATTCTCATTCGCATCTCCCCCAACAAGTGCGGATATCGGAGCTGTCGAGATACCAAAATCAGCTGGTTCAATGCGATCACTTTCAATGGTGCCATCACCGATAGATAAAACAGATGTGGTGGTTGCCAAAGTTATTTCATCCAACCCATCATCTCCGCGAAAGACAAAACCATCTACGCCACGATCTCCTAAAACTTGGGCCATAACTAAGTGCATCCGTTCATTTGCAACACCAATGGCTGCAGCCTGTGGCTTTGCTGGATTTGCCAACGGTCCCAAAATATTGAAAACCGTAGGCACGCCTAACTCTTTTCGCACCGCTGCAGCATTTTTCATAGCTGGATGAAATTTCTGCGCGAAACAAAAACCGATACCCAATTCCGAAACAGTTTTCTCAACACCAGCGCCATCCAAGGAGATGTTCACACCTAGGGCTTCGAGTAAATCAGCGGCGCCAGATTTAGAAGATGATGCTCGATTTCCGTGCTTGACCACACGTGCTCCAGCTGCTGCAGCAATGATGGCAGCAGTTGTTGAGATGTTAATTGTGTGTGCGCCATCGCCACCTGTACCAACGGTGTCTACAGCTCTTTGAGTGATATTTATCGGCGCACTGTGATTAAACATTTCTGTAACAAAGGCACCAACTTCATCTGATGTCTCGCCCTTGTTCTTTAGCGCTATCAAAAACTCTGAAAGATCAGAGCCTTCTGCTCGTCCCTCGAGAATTTCGCGCATAAACCACTGTGCATCAGCACTCGTTAAATTCAATCCAGATTCAAGAGCAGCGACAGAGTCTTTCCATCTTTCGCTCATGATTGGGCTTTTTAAGTATTACGCCGAAGTGAGTGAACCGGTGCGCAACAATTCTGCGACAGTGCGAGCAAGAGTGAATGGATCTATTGGGTGAATTACAGATGCTTCAACTTTTGACCATGCTGCAAGCCATGCATCCTCTTTGCGCCCTGTAATCGCCAATACGGGTGGGCAGTTAAAAACTTCATCCTTTAACTGACGTGCAACTCCAAGTCCGCCTTCAGGGGTCGCTTCGCCATCTAAAATAAATAAATCAATCTTGAAGGTTCCATCTTGAGATTTGCGGTCGATGTACTGTCGAAGGGCCGCACCCGTCGCAAATTCATGAATTTCATGTTCAGGTAAATCCTCGGCAATGCGATTTCCAAGGGCAAGAATTACAGCAGCTCTGACCGAACTATCGTCGGAATAAATAGCGATCTGCTTCTTCTTTTGAGCCGTAGATGCTTCTGAAACCATGGTCATATCCTAATAGTTCGTTTCCATTCTGAGAGCAAGAATTCGAAGTGACCCGTTTCACCCAGTTGAGGCGAAAATGCCGAGGGCAACTAGGTCGGTGGCGGTGGAAGTCAGACGCCTTTGCGGGAATAATCATCCCTATGTCCACTGAAGCCACAGCCCATAAAATCACGCGCCCGAACTTGGTCGCAGTTGGAACCATTGTTTGGCTCTCTAGTGAGTTAATGTTTTTCGCA
Organism: Actinomycetes bacterium; assembly: GCA_014190015.1. Lineage (GTDB taxonomy): Bacteria > Actinomycetota > Actinomycetes > Nanopelagicales > Nanopelagicaceae > Planktophila. The sequence continues at coordinate 32,618 of BJFT01000004.1, read as the reverse complement.
GGTTTGTTTGCAATTTATTTCACAACTCGCGCTGTTCAAGGTCCAGCAATTTGGCTTGAATCATCTGAACTCTTGAATATTCCATTTGCAGCTTTTAATACAACGATCCTGGTTCTCTCATCAGTTACATGTCAGTTTGGTGTCTTCGCTGCAGAACGTTTTCAAAATAAGCGAACAGGTAGTTTTTTGCAGATGAGTAAATGGGGAATGCGCGAGTGGTTCGCACTCACATTCCTTATGGGTGCATTCTTCATCGCCGGTCAGGTATATGAATACGCACTCTTGGTCTCAGAAGGCATGACGCTGTCATCAACTGCTTACGGTTCTATTTTTTACATCGCAACTGGCTTCCATGGTCTGCACGTAACCGGTGGTCTTATTGCATTTCTTATCGTGATGTTGCGAGTCGCTAAGGCTCGCCGCTTCACTCATTCTCAAGCAACAACAGCGATTGTGGTTTCCTACTACTGGCACTTCGTCGATGTTGTTTGGATCGCACTCTTTTCAGCAATTTACTTGATCAAGTAATTATGAAGATAACGAAAGGCACAATGTGAAGCGACTATCCCGATACCGCAGACATCGCGCTGCAGCACCTACTTTGTTGGTGTTCGCGCTTTTGGCAATCGGTACGACTTTTTCTGTTGCAAGTGCAACACCGAATAAGTCAGCGCTCGCATTAGCTCGTTCGGCTGTTATTGAAGAAGGAAAGCAACTCTTCTTGAAGGGTTGCTCCTCATGTCACGGCCTAAATGCTGAAGGTGGTGCAATTGCACCATCGTTAATTGGCGTAGGTGCTGCATCTGTTGATTTCCAAGTTGCAACTGGTCGTATGCCAATGGCTGATATGAGCACACAAGCAATGCGCAAAGAACCTGTGTACACACCTGAACAAGTAGCAGCCCTCGCTGCTTATGTTGCATCCCTCGCACCAGGACCTGAAATTCCAGGCGATGAATTACTCAATTATGAACGAGATGGAAGTCTTGCTGAAGGTGGCGAACTCTTTAGAAATAACTGCGCTATGTGCCATAACTTTGCTGGTCAAGGTGGAGCACTAACGCAAGGTAAATACGCACCTACCGTAATGGGCGTAGAGCCTGTTCATATTTATGAAGCGATGATCACTGGTCCACAATCTATGCCGGTTTTCTCCGATAAAACTATTACTCCAGAAGAAAAACTCTCGATTATTAAATGGATTAAAGCTGCAGAAGCGGAACCAGCACTAGGCGGTGCATCACTTGGAAGAGTTGGTCCCGTAACTGAAGGCTTACTTGTTTGGACACTTGGAATTGGAATGTTAATTGGCGTTGCAGTCTGGCTTGCAATGAAGGCGAGATAAGGAAAACATGGCACACGAACTAGAAGCTATTTCAGATCCTGGAATTCCGCCACATGTTCATCGCAAAGCCGATGAAGATCCGATCGCTGCCAAAAGAGCCGAGCGCCAAGTCGCAATTCTTTTCTCTCTTTCATCCCTCGGAACGCTTCTCTTTATCTTCTCCTACGTTGCGATCCCAGACGATATTTTCATCTTTTTACCAGTTATGGGTAACACAAATGCTCATCAACTTTTCTTAGGTTTAGGTCTTGCCTTCTCGCTTTTCTTCATTGGAATTGGCGCAATTCATTGGGCTAAAACACTCATGCCAGATAACGAAGTTACCGTGCAACGCCACGAATTTCGTTCGACTGAAGAAGATCGCAAAGAGTTTGTTAAGACAGCTAAGGAAGGTGCAGCCGCTGCTGGATTAGGTCGTCGTTCATTGATTAAGCGATCCCTCGGTTTATCCCTCGGCTTAGTTGGCCTATCTCCATTGTTATTGCTACGCGATCTAGGTCCGCTTCCAGAAGATTCACTTACGAAAACAAGTTGGAAAGCTGGTACTCGACTCGTAACAGATCCAGGTGATCGTCCGATTAAGCCAGAAGATTTAGAAGTTGGAGCAGTAGCCCAAGTTCTACCTGAACTTCCCCCTGGTGAAGATCACCACAAACTCAGTGACATTGCTAAAGATGCGGTTTTACTGATTCGTCTGCGTCCCGAAGAGTTCAACTTAGACGCTGAGCGTTTGTCCTGGACTCACGAAGGCATCATTGCGTTTTCAAAGATTTGTTCTCATATGGGTTGCGCAGTGGCGCTGTATGAACAACAGACAAAGCACCTGCTCTGTCCATGTCACCAATCAACATTTGATGTGACCCGCGCTGCAAAGGTCTTATTTGGACCTGCGGCCAGACCACTACCTCAATTAGCATTGGCCTTAGATTCCGAAGGGTATCTAATTGCAAAAGAACCATTCAACGAACCAGTTGGACCTAGTTTTTGGGAGCGCTCATCATGACCGCACGTGAACGTATCGCTGGCAACGTCGCAAATTATGTAGACGAGCGAACTGGCGCCGCAGCCTGGATGAAGAAGAATCTCAACAAAGTATTTCCCGACCACTGGTCATTCTTACTTGGTGAAATTGCTTTGTACTCATTTATTATTTTGCTGCTCTCAGGCACATTCTTAACATTCTGGTTTGATCCATCACAACGTGAAGTTATTTACGATGGTGAATACCAACCACTTGCAGGTTTAGAGATGTCAGCAGCGTATGCATCTACGCTAGATATTTCATTTGAAATTCGTGGTGGTTTATTGATGCGCCAGATCCACCACTGGGCTGCGCTCTTTTTCATGGTTGCAATTGTTGTTCACTTAATGCGCGTTTACTTCACAGGCGCTTTCCGCAAGCCACGTGAATTTAACTGGATCATTGGCGTTGGATTACTTACTCTCGGAATTGTTGAAGGCTTCCTTGGTTACTCACTGCCAGATGACTTGTTATCAGGTACCGGTATTCGAATTGCTGAAGCAATTATTCAGGCCATTCCAGTAGTGGGTACTTATCTTGCATTCTTCGCCTTCGGTGGAGCATTTCCTGGTGAAGCATTTATTCCAAGAATCTTTATCGTTCACGTTTTGATTTTGCCAGCTATTTTCCTAGCCCTGATCACCGTGCACTTAATGTTGGTTTGGTACCAGAAGCACACTCAATACCCAGGTCCAGGGCGTACTGAGAAAAATGTAGTTGGCTATCCCCTCATGCCGGTTTACATGGCTAAGGCTGGCGGATTCTTCTTTGTTGTATTTGGTGTAACAACATTTATTGCAGCTGTTGCATCCATTAACCCGATTTGGTTATACGGGCCATATACACCTGGTCAAATTTCTGCTGGTTCACAGCCCGATTGGTATATGGGTTGGCTTGATGGATTAGTGCGTATGGCGCCACCACTTGAGTCATATCTCTTTGGTTACACAATCTCCTGGAACATTCTTATTCCGGGCTTGATTATTCCTGGCCTGATGTTCACTGGCTTGGCTCTGTATCCATTTATCGAAAGTTGGATTACAGGCGATAAGCGCGAGCACCATCTTCTTGATCGACCACGTAATGCCCCAAATCGCACAGCAATCGGTGCGATGGCACTAACTTTCACTCTCGTAGCACTCATCAACGGCGGCAACGACATCATTGCTCAGCAATTTGATTTAAGTATTAATCAGATTATGTGGTTTAGTCGTATTGGCATCATCGTGCTTCCTCCGATTGCATTTGTGATCACCAAGCGCATCTGTATTTCACTACAAAGATCTGATCGCGAACTTGTGCTGCACGGAAAAGAAACAGGTCGCCTTGTTCGACTACCTCACGGCGAATTCGTTGAAATTCATGAAGAGCTATCACCAGAGAAGAAGTGGCTACTTACCTCACATGAACAGAACGGCCCATTGGAATTGCCAGAAATTGATAAATCGGGTGTGCGCCGTCCATCTGCAATTCGCAATAAATTGCGTTCTCGAATGAGTCAAGCAAATGCCGAGGTGGCTCCGAAGGTAACTGGTAAAGATCTCAACGAGATCGAACATCACTAAGAAATTACAAGTACGACAAGGGCAATAACGCTCAGTACTGCTGCGATCGCAATAGATGCCTTCTTGCCAACAATCTGAGGCAGACCTTTAATTTCGCTCGCTCTGTCTTGGTCTAAATCCTTTAGCACGTTAACAAAATGCGCGGCGCTTCCCAGGAGCGCTCCCCCAAGCCACATCCATAGTGGAGGCGTAACATCTTTAGAGATGGCAATGCATGACGGCAAAATTGCAAATGCGACTGCAAATGGCAACGGAGAGAGAAAAGTAAATTTGAAATAGAAGTTATACGCCACACCACAACCGATACCTAGCCAATAGAGCAAGCCGCCTTCAAAACCTAAAGGCCCAAGAATGTTTACAACAAGTGAAAATGGCACCATGAAAATCAACCATGACCGTAAATATTTCTCTGTGATAACACCCGACACAAGGGGTTTAGTCAACCGTTGATGTTTTTGATCATCAGCAAAGTCATAGAGGTCATTACTCCAGCCAACTACGAGCTGGCCGGTAAATACTGTGAAGGCTATGACGTAAGCCGGGCCTTCCCACCAGTAATGAACCCCAAATGCAAAAGCAATCGATGAGACAATCAGTGAAGGGATGAAATGCGACGCCTTTAGTAGGCCACGAACTTTTCTCATCCGATGCTAGCTTTTGAAGCGCAATTAGTGAGAAGCGGTTGGAAGTGGCTTTTCATACTCAGTAACCCAGCCAATAACGCTGATAATCAATCCAGTTACTGCAATAAGTGTGAACCACCAACCGATAATCAAACCTAGACCAACTGCTACTGCAGACATGCCAGTTGGTAGCGGCCACCATGAATGAGGGCTGAAGAAACCAAGTTCGCCGGCACCATCTGAGATCTCAGCAGTGATGTTATCTTCTGGAAGAATTTTTCCAATTCTTTTTTGTGTAAACCAAACATAAAAACCAACCATGCCTGCAAGACCGGCAGAGAGCATTAGCCCTGTGATGCCCAACGGTTCGCCATCTACGTACCAATAAACAATTGTCATGATGACGTAGAAAATCGCTAGCCCAACAAAGAGCATCCAATTAGTTTTCATTGAACTTAGTGCCCTTCAGTTTTGATATGTGGATGGTGTAAATCAAATGCTGGTCGCTCACTTGAAATGCGTGGCATAGATGTGAAGTTGTGGCGTGGAGGTGGACATGAAGTTGCCCACTCCAAAGATGAGCCGTAGCCCCATGGATCATCGACATTAACGAGTGGGCTCTTGCGAGTAATCCAAACGTTTACGAAGAATGGAATCATTGAAAGCGCCAATAAGAATGAACCGATTGTTGAAACGGTATTCATGAAGGTGAAGCCATCTGTAGGCAGGTAATCCGCATAACGGCGTGGGAAGCCTTTTATACCTAACCAGTGCTGGATTAAGAATGTTAGGTGGAAACCGAAGAAGAGAGTCCAGAAGTGAATTTTTCCTAGTCGCTCATTGAGCATGCGACCTGTCATCTTTGGCCACCAGAAATAGAATCCGGCAAACATCGCAAAGACCACGGTGCCAAATAGAACATAGTGGAAGTGCGCAACTACGAAGTATGAAGCCGAAACTGCAAAATCAAGTGGAGGTGAAGCCAGAATAATTCCAGTTAATCCACCGAATAAGAATGTTACGAGAAAGCCCATAACCCAGAGCATTGGTGTTTCAAATGTGACGTGACCACGCCACATGGTGCCGATCCAGTTAAAGAATTTAACACCGGTGGGTACACCAATTAAAAATGTCATGAACGAGAAGAACGGTAAGAGCACTTGCCCGCTTGCGAACATATGGTGCGCCCATACGGAAACCGATAGCGCTGCAATTGCAATTGTTGCTGCAATTAAGCCCTTATAACCAAAGATTGGTTTGCGACTAAAGACTGGCAAAATCTCTGTTGCAATTCCGAAGAAAGGAAGAGCCAAGATATAGACCTCGGGGTGGCCGAAGAACCAGAAGAGGTGCTGCCACAACATCGCACCGCCGTTAGCTGGATCAAATAAGTGAGTGCCGTATAAACGATCCGCTTCTAAACCTAGGAAAGCAACTGCTAATGGTGGGAACGCTAGAAGAACCAAGATCGAAGTGAGCAATACGTTCCAAGAGAAGATCGACATTCTAAACATTGTCATACCAGGTGCACGCATTGTAAAAATAGTTGTAATGAAGTTAACGGCGCCCAGAATTGTTCCGATACCACCGACAGCAAGACCAACAATCCAGAGGTCTGCTCCAATGCCTGGTGAATACACAGAGTTTGATAGTGGCGCATACGCAGTCCAACCAAAGGAGGCGGCGCCTCCAGGAGTTATGAATCCTGCGAAAACCATGATTCCTGAAAATAGATATAGCCAGTAAGAAAGCATGTTTAAGCGCGGAAATGCTACGTCAGCTGCGCCAATTTGAAGAGGCATGATGACGTTGGCAAAACCAACGAATAACGGAGTTGCGAACATCAGCAACATGATTGTTCCGTGCATTGTGAAAATTTGGTTGTACTGCTCGTTACTCAAGAACTGCAGACCAGGTCGTGCTAACTCTGAACGCAATATAAGTGCAAGAAGTCCAGCGATTAGAAACCATGCAAAAGTAGTAAAGAGATACAAGTAACCGATGCGCTTATGGTCTGTAGTAGTTACCCACTTAACGAAAGCATTTCCTTTTCGCGTTGGTTGCAAATCCTGCGTTGGAAGAGTCAGTGCTGGACGCTCTGCAAAAGTTGTCATGCTGCGCTCACCTTCAGGGTTTCTAAGTAGTTCTGGTATTCAGATGGAGTTACAACTTTGACCGTAAAAATCATTTGAGTGTGGTTTCGCCCGCACAAAATATTGCAGCGACCCGGATATGTTCCTAATTTGTTAGCTGTGAACTCTAATTTGTTGGTGACTCCCGGAAGATTTTGCATTTGAATCATAAAAGCTGGAATCCAGAAACCATGAACAACGTCGTTGGATGTGATTGTGAATCGAACCTTTTCGCCTTGTGGCAAATACAAAGTTGGTGGTTGCGCAGGAGTTCCTGTAACTACTGCATCAGGGCCGGCTTCTGCATATCCGAATTGCCATGACCATTGAATTCCTTCAACAGAAATTTCATGCGCTGGGCCAGTTGTTTTGGCAGTGATCTCTGTTTGGGCTCTCAAGGTATAGACGAAAAGAACGGCCACGATAAGGAATGGAATTACTGTGTAAAGAATTTCTACTGGAACGTTGTACTGCGTTTGTTTTGGAAACTCCGGTGAATCTTTCTTAAGGCGGTGAAAAAATGCCGGCCACAAAATAAGAATCAATGTAATTACGCCAACAACGCCTGCTGCAATCCAGGCACCTTGCCACAATGAAAGAGATTGATCGTTAACGCTGCTAACGCCTTTATCAAAACCAAGTCCAGAGACTTCTGAACAACTAGTTAAAAACAGTGTTGACGGGACCAGCACCCCCGCTAGGGATAGAACTCTCTTTATACGTGCGGACATAGGCTTAAGAATAGTGGGGCATTTCCAAAACACACTCACCAGCCAGTAGCGTTCATCTGGTGGTACGGGTCACAGGAAATTTCCAGAGTGAAAGCCCTCTTCATCCAAAGGCTTTCGAGGTTCTCCATGCCGCCTTCGAAAATGGGTGGGCAGATCCCAGAAAGCTTTCACAATCGGGATCTAAAGCCAACCAGGTGAAAAACCAAGCTATCGAATCAATAGCAGCCTCACTTAAAGTTCCCGTGGACTCGATCTTTGCATTTTCTTCAATGACCCTGGGGTACTACTTGGGTCTTCAAGGATTACTTACAGAATCATTAACCCTGGTTCATGGAGCAACGGATCGAAAAGACATTTTTGCAATAGCTTCACGAAGCTCTCATCACGTTCTACCAAGTGCTCTAGATGGAAAACTTATTTCACCCGACCAACAATCACGCAACTCAGTTCTCGCTCTGTCGGTGGCTAATGCCGAGACTGGAGTAATCCAAGAGTGCGAGGAAATCATCCGTAGTGTTAATCCAGACCGAATTTTCCTAGATGCAACCGCAAGCGGTATCCGTGTCCAAGGCATCAACAATTATTCAACGGCAATTTTTGATAGTCGCTCTTGGTACGGACCGAGTGAACTTGGATTGTTAGTCATCAAAGACAAATCACAGTGGAGCAATCCACTTCCCCATCTCAATGCAGCCCATCCAAATTTTGAAGCATCTCTTCCTCTCTTGCTGGCAAGTGCTGTAGCGATTGAGAATTTTTCATCTGAAGTCGAAGAAGCAAATTTGCGTGCACGCAAGTTCAACTCACAACTACGAGATTCCTTTGCTCAGATCCCAGATGTGGACATTGCGGGTTCATTAGATTCCAGTCTGCCCCATTTACTCAGCGCATCTTTTTTGAATTGCAATGGCGAAGAACTCTTACGTGGAATTCAAGGTGATGGATTTAGTGTTGATTCCGGTTCTGCGTGCACGTCCGATAACTTGGAACCCAGCCACGTCTTGGCGGCAATGGGAGTTTTAACTCATGGAAACATCCGAATAGCAATTCATCCTGATGCAACACAATCTGAAATCGATGGCTTAATTTCATCAGTTAAAAACAATGTGGAGCGTTTGCGAGCATGATTAACATTGATGCTCGTGGCTTGCGTTGCCCGCAGCCAATAATTGAACTTGGAAAACAAATTTCAACTTTAAATAGTGGGGATCAAATAACTCTCTATTCCGATGATCCAGCCACGGAACCTGATTTAAGCGCCTGGTCTCGAATGACAGGAAATAAATTTTCTAAAATTGAAGATGAGAAGTTTCTCATTACGAAAAACTAATTTAAATGCGCGCTAATTTCTGAGGATGCCACATCTCCATAGGCGCTCTTGAAACGTTCGATGAATTGTTCTGATGTAAATCTATACTCCTGGGTGCCTTTAGTTTCAATCACGTAGGTGGCAATCATTGCTCCGAGTTGTAAACATCTTTCGTGAGATAGTCCCCAAGCCAGACCTGCTATGAAGCCAGATCGAAACGAATCACCAACACCCGTTGGGTCGATTTTGGCTTTCTCTTTCGGGCAGAGGATCTTTATTAGTTCGCCACCTTTTGATTCAATCCGAGCACCTTTTGAACCTTGTGTAACAACTCGATATTTAACGCGTGAGAGAATTTCGGCATCACTCCAGCCAGTTTTTTGAATAGCAAGTGCCAGTTCATATTCATTCATGAATAAATATGCAGCTCCGTCAATGAGTGTTTTGATTTCTTCTCCTTCCATGCGAGCCATCTGCTGTGAAGGATCAGCGGCAAAAGCAATCCCACGTGCCCGTGCAACTTCGCTATGTCGCATCATTGCTTCGGGATCATCAGGTGAAATAACAATCAGATCAAGTACTCCTGTCTTGTCCATAATTGGATCTAATTCGATATTTCTTGCCTCGCTCATCGCGCCAGGAAAAAATGAAGCAATCTGATTGAGTTCAGTATCTGTTGTGACCATGAAGTGAGCGGTAAATAGCTCTTTTGAAATTAACACATGAGATGTATCCACGCCGTGACGTGAAAGCCATGCTTCGTAATCTGCCCAATCTTTTCCAACAGCTGCAATCAAAATTGGGTTGATTCCAAGCATTGCCATTCCGAAGCAGATATTTGCAGCACATCCACCGCGGCGCACTTCTAGATCATCTACTAAAAATGAAAGTGAGACTTTTTCTAGAGAACCAGCCACTAATGAATCTGTGAATTTTCCAGAGAAGGTCATTAAATGATCAAGACCCACAGAGCCAGCTACACCAATTCGCATGGCGTGATACTAGTTAGGGAATGGCTTAGTTAAAAGAATCGCCACAGGCGCATGAGCCCTGAGCATTTGGATTATCAATTGTGAAGCCTTGCTTCTCAATTGTGTCCACAAAGTCAATTGTTGCGCCAGACAAATAAGGATCGCTCATTTTATCGGTTATGACTTTAACGTTACCGAATTCGCGGACAATATCTCCGTCGAGATTACGATCATCGAAATAGAGTTGGTATTTCAAGCCAGAGCATCCACCAGGTTGTACGGCAACGCGAAGATTTAAATCATCGCGCCCTTCTTGCGCCAATAGTGCGGCAACCTTTGACGCCGCGTTATCGGTAAGAAGGATTCCTGCTGTAGTGCTTGTCTCTGTGCTCATGTTCTCTCCCTTTCGAGTACGTGCTAAGCCTAGCGACCTGTTGGAGTCCGCGCGACATGGACACTGATTATGAGAGAGAATGTCATCGTGAATCTGAGTGATCTATTACTACTTGGACAAGGCAGTGACCTTGCCAGCGAACGTGGCGTCTCCTGCGATGGGCAACTTCCTGCAGCCAGTGATCCTGACTTGGTCGCTCGCGCCAGAGCAGCCCGCAAAGCACTTGGCTCAGATGTTCTAATCCTTGGTCATCACTATCAACGTAACGAAGTTATCGAATTCGCAGATATCACTGGTGATTCATTCAAGTTGGCTCAAGAAGCAGCTAATCAAAGTTCTGTAGAAAACATTATTTTCTGTGGGGTGCACTTCATGGCAGAAAGCGCCGACATCCTTACATCCGATAAACAAAGAGTAATTCTTCCTGATCTTGCAGCAGGTTGCTCAATGGCTGACATGGCAACAGCTAATCAAGTAGCAAAGTGTTGGTCGGAACTTCAAAGTATCGGAGTTGCAGAAAAAGTCATTCCAGTTACGTACATGAATTCTTCTGCTGCAATTAAGTCATTTACAGGCGAACATGGCGGAACAATTTGTACGTCATCAAATGCAGAAGCAGCAATGAAGTGGGCGTTTACTCAAGGCGAAAAAATTCTTTTCTTACCTGACCAGCATCTGGGTAGAAACACCGCTGTTCTATCTTTGGGTTTAACTCTTGATGACTGCGTGCTCTGGAATCCATGGAAACCAATGGGCGGTTTAACTGAAGAACAAATCAAAAAAGCCAAGGTAATTCTCTGGCGTGGTCATTGCTCAGTTCATGGAAGATTCTCAATAGAGAGTGTCGATGAGATTCGTAAACGAGTTGCCGGAGTAAAGGTTTTGGTACACCCAGAATGTACTCATGAAGTTGTGAGTGCAGCCGACCAAATTGGTTCGACAGAAAAGATCATTCAAATTGTAAAATCTTCTCCGGCTGGTTCTAAATGGGCCATCGGTACCGAGCTGAACTTGGTCCAACGCATTTCACAAACTAATCCTGATAAGGAAATCTATTTTCTCGATAAAGACATCTGCTACTGCTCCACCATGAACCGAATTGATCTACCTCACTTGGTATGGGCGATGGAATCACTGGTTTCGGGGACCGTTGTCAATCAAATCCGCGTGGCACCGGATGTAGCTCGCTACTCAAAACTCGCACTCGAAAGAATGCTCGCTCTATAGTTACACCCATGCCTACCTCAAATGATTCATCCTCAAAAAAAGGGCGACCAACGCCTAAGCGCAGAGAAGCGCAATCAAAAAGAATTGTTTCTTCCCTAGCACCAGCTTCTTCAAAGGAAGAAAAAAAGCGCGCACGTGAACAATCTCGTGCTGCTAGAAATGCTTCTCGTATTGCTTACTTACGCGGGGATGAAAATGCATTACCAGCTCGCGATAGAGGTCCAGCCAGACGTTATGTAAGAAACTTAGTTGATTCACGTAAATCAATTGGTGAATATTTCCTACCGATTATTTTTGTAGTTTTACTACTTTCAATTTTTCCGGTTAAAGCACTCCAATTTGGTGGAATTGCATTGATGTACGCGGTACTTCTTGCGGCTGTTGTTGATGGAATCTTCCTTTCTCGCAAAATTAAGCGCGAAGTTCGAAATCGTTTCCCTGACACCGCTACAAAGGGACTAGGGCTTTACGGCTGGTTACGTTCAACGCAAATGCGTCGACTTCGTACTCCACACCCACAGGTGAAACCTGGAGACACCATTTAGTTCGAAGGCGTCGCTATCGCACGTGTGATTGAACAAAGGGAAGAGTGACAACTTCGGCTTGAGACTCTCGTCCACGTACATCAATAACAACGACGGTTCCAAGATTCACTGAGGAATCTAAGAGCGCTAATGCGATTCCGTTTTTTAACGTTGGCGAAAATGTTCCTGAAGTTACGACGCCGACATCAATTCCATCAGAATCTTTGACAGTCATTCCCGCACGAGGGATTCCGCGATCGAGAGATTTCAAACCGTGCAGGAAACGTCGTGGACCATTTGTTCTTTCTCCACGAAGAACGCTATCTCCTGCAAATTTTTCTTTCTTCCAACCCACTGCCCAAGAAGCACTCGCTTGAACTGGAGTAATTTCCAATGAGAGTTCGTGACCATGCAATGGGTATCCCATTTCCGTGCGCAACGTATCTCTAGATCCCAATCCACAGACCAAACCATCTAAAGGTTGAATTGCGCTAACAAGTGCATCCCATACTTTTTCTGCGTCATTCCATCGAGGTAATAACTCAAATCCAAATTCACCTGTATATCCGGTGCGACATAAAATTACATCACACTGAGCAATTTGTACGTGAGTAAAGCTCATGTAATCAATAGTTGGAGAGATGCCTAGCGATTCTAGAACTTTTGAAGTTGCTGGACCTTGTAATGCGAGAACTGCATACTCATTATGTAAATTCTTAATTTCAATACCAGGTATAACTTGAGCACTAAGAGCGGCAACTACATCAGATGTGTTTGAAGCATTTGGTACCAAGAAAATATCATCTGGTGAATTTCGGTAAGCAATGAGATCATCAATTACCCCACCTTTGTCATTGCACAACATTGTGTACTGCGCCATTCCATCGGAAATTCTGTTTAAATCATTAGTGAGAATTCCATTAAGAAAATCTAAAGCGCCTGGGCCTTTGACACTGGCTTTACCTAAATGCGAAACATCGAATAGTCCAACTCTTTCTCGTACAGCAGAGTGCTCGGCAAGAACGCCTGCCGCGGGGTACTCAATTGGCATTAGCCAGCCACCAAAATCTGCCATCTTGGCTTGAAGGTCTAGGTGCTTTTGATGGAGAGGCGAATTTTTCACAATCACAACCTACTCCCAGGACAACAAAAGTTGCTACAACCGATAACCTGTGCGCCTTAGAGAGTTCCGACAAGTGGCACACGCGAGAAAAAGGAGAAGCATGTCCTCGCTAAAACTTACCGATGGTGCGGTAACAAATGGAGTTCTAGTTCTTGGGCTCGCTTTTAACCCGAACAAAGCTTCTGCTTTAACTATCGAATCTGGAACCGTAACTATTGACACTAGAACTCTTCTCGCTCAACTCAAGGAGCTTGGCGCAACAGGTAAGAGTGATGAAGTAATAAAGATTCCTGGAACTCGAACAAAACTGATTCTTTTTACAGGTTTAGGCATCGCAAGCAACAATTATTCTCATGAAACTCTTCGTCGCGCAGCGGGCGCAGCTGCACGGGCACTTGCTGGAAGCAGTGAAGCAACATTTGCCTTACCCGCAACTGATATTGCATCCGTTGCCGCTATCGCCGAAGGCGCCACTTTAGGGGCATACGCATTTGACGAATTTCGTGGATCCACAAAATTAGAACGAAAATTGCCTCTGGCATCAATTGCTATCCATTCTAAGTTCTCTAAAAAAGTTGAAGCAAAGAACGCCTTAAAACGAGCTCAGATAATTGCTCAGTACACCCACTTAGTTCGAGATTTAATTAATACTCCCCCATCACATCTCACACCAGATTCATTTACAAAAAAGATTTCTGCAGCCGTGAAAGCAGTGGGCGGATCTTCATCTTCACTAAAGGTAAGCATTTTGAACGAGAAGCAACTCAAGAGCGGTGGCTACGGCGGAATTATTGGAGTTGGTCAAGGTTCAGCAAACCCTCCCCGACTTCTTCACATTACTTACTCCCCAAAAAAATCACTTCGCACTTTTGCCTTTGTGGGCAAGGGAATCACCTTTGATACAGGTGGTCTTGCACTTAAACCGGCCGCAGGTATGGAAGCAATGAAGTCAGACATGAGTGGAGCAGCCGCTGTCTGTGGCGCAATACTTGCCATAGCGTCTTTGAAATTGCCAGTAACAATTCATGCATGGGCGCCACTTGCTGAAAATATGGTCAGTGATAATGCAACACGTCCGAGCGATGTCATCACCATCTATGGTGGCAAGACTGTGGAAGTTTTGAACCCAGATGCAGAAGGTCGGCTTGTACTCGCAGATGCGATTGTGAAAGCCCAAGAAACAAAATCACTTGATGGTCTAATTGACGTTGCCACACTGACTGGTGCACAAGTTGTTGCACTCGGCACTCGCACCAGTGCAGTAATGACAAACAACGAAGATTTCAGCGCTCGATTTATTTCGGCTGCCAACGAAAGTGGCGAAGCATTTTGGCCAATGCCTCTACCTCAAGAGTTACGAGCCTCTCTAGATTCTCCAGTTGCAGATTTAGCAAACATCGGAGAACGTATGGGTGGAATGTTAGTTGCTGGTTTGTTCTTAAAAGATTTCATCAAACCTGAAGTTCCTTGGCTCCATCTAGACATTGCAGGTCCGGCGTATAACGAATCCGCACCACATGGATATACCCCCGTTGGTGGTACCGGTGTGGCACTGCGCACACTTCTGCGCTTGGTTGAAAATTCGATAATTCGGTAACTAGCCCGAAGGCTGGCAAGATAGGGCCAGGGCGTAAGTAGCCCTAGATGGTGGACATTATGACTGTGGTTATGACTGTGGGAGGTTTACGCGAGTGGCTCAATTCGATCTAGTAATTCTCGGCGGTGGAAGTGGCGGGTATGCATGCGCTCTTCGAAGCGCGCAACTAGGTCTATCAGTAGCACTTATCGAAGCGGACAAACTCGGTGGCACATGTCTTCACCGTGGATGTATCCCAACTAAAGCTCTTTTGCACTCAGGTGAAATTGCAGATGGCGCACGTGATGCCAATCATTTTGGTGTGAACGCGCAATTCTTATCAATGGATATGCCTGCAGTGAATTCCTATAAGGATGGCGTCATTTCGCGTCTTCATAAAGGTTTGCAAGGTCTTGTTAAGTCTCGAAACATTACTTTCATCGAAGGTCACGGAAAATTGATTTCCAAAGACACCGTTGAAGTGAATGGCGAGAAATACACTGGCAAAAATGTTGTCCTGGCTACTGGGTCTTACGCAAAAACTCTTCCGGGTCTTGAGATTGACGGAAAAAAAATCATTACTTCTGATCACGCAACAAAGTTGGAATACGTTCCAAAGAGTGTCATCGTTCTAGGCGGCGGAGTTATTGGATGCGAGTTTGCTTCCGTTTGGAAATCTTTTGGTGCTGAAGTAACAATCATTGAAGGACTTTCTCACCTGGTTGCACTCGAAGACGAATCATCGAGCAAGCAACTAGAACGTGCCTTTAGAAAACGTGGAATTAATTTCGAACTTGGCGTGCGTTTTCAATCGGCGTCAATTAATGGCGATTCGGTTACAGTGACGCTGGAAGATGGAAAAACATTTAGCGCTGATGTTCTCTTGGTCAGTGTCGGTCGCGGACCAGTATCTGCAAACCTTGGTTATGAAGAACAAGGAATATCTATGGATCGCGGCTACGTTTTGGTTGACGATAAGTGTCGAACAAATGTGCCTGGTGTTTGGGCAGTAGGCGATCTCATCCCTACTCTGCAATTAGCGCACGTTGGTTTCGGTGAGGGAATCTTGGTAGCCGAAGAAATTGCCGGACTTAACCCACGCCCAATCAATTACGACGGGGTTCCCCGCGTGACATATTCCGAACCAGAAGTTGCATCTGTTGGTTTAACAACGGCCGTTGCGAAAGAGCGCGGCTTTGATGTCGTTGAATTAATTTATGACCTTGCTGGAAATGGTAAGGCTCAAATTCTTCGTACCGCTGGTTCCGTAAAATTAGTAGCGCAGAAAAATGGTCCAGTACTTGGAATTCACATGGTTGGCTCTCGCGTCGGTGAATTACTTGCCGAAGCTCAATTAATATTTAATTGGGAAGCAAGCGCCAATGATGTTGCTCCGCTGATTCATGCACATCCAACACTTTCTGAAGCCATGGGAGAAGCACACATGGCACTCGCCGGTAAACCGCTTCATGCTCACGGATAATCTAGGGAGATCACAATGACATTCAGAATAACGATGCCGGCACTTGGCGAGAGCGTGACAGAAGGAACTGTTACACGTTGGTTAAAGTCCGAAGGCGATCACATCGCTGTTGACGAGCCACTCCTTGAAGTTTCAACAGACAAAGTTGATACAGAAATTCCATCTCCTGTTGCAGGAACACTTCAAAAAATAGTTGTAGGCGTAGACCAAACTGTTGCAGTTGGAGCAGACCTCGCCATAATCGAAGATGGTGCAGCAGCACCTGCAGCGCCAGTAGCAACACCTGCACCAGTTGCTGCAACACCAGCACCTGCGCCAGTAGTACCAACTCCTGTAGCTCCTGCGGCACCTGTTGCTCCACCTGCATCAAATTCTGCGGGAACTGTAATTACGATGCCAGCACTTGGTGAAAGCGTTAGCGAGGGAACTGTTACTCGTTGGTTGAAAAATGTTGGCGATTCAGTTGCTATGGATGAAGCACTTCTTGAAGTTTCTACAGACAAAGTTGATACAGAAATTCCATCACCCGTTGCAGGAACTCTTCTGGCCATTGATGTACCGGTTGATTCAACAGTGCCAGTTGGTGCGCGTTTAGGACTAATCGGTTCAGCTAATGGCGCAGTTCCAGCTGCACCAGTTGCACCCGTTGTTGCGGCACCCGTTGTTGCCGCACCCGTTATGTCTGCTCCCCCTGTTACTGCACCCCCTGCTACTGCACCAGTATCTGCACCAGTTGCAGCACAAGCCGATGCATATGTAACTCCAATCGTTAGAAAATTGGCTGCAGAACTAGGAGTCAATCTTTCAATGATTCAGGGTAGCGGCATTGGCGGACGCATCAGAAAAGAAGATGTTCAAGCAGCTGCTAAACCTGCTGCACTTCAGAGTGCTCCTTCGGCAGCGACTGTAACTCCAGCAGCGGCAAAATCATCTCCTGTTGCAGCATCACCTCTTCGCGGAACAACAGTAACGATGTCACGTTTGCGCAAAGTAATTGCAACCCGCATGGTTGAATCACTTCAAGTAAGCGCGCAGTTAACAACGGTTATTGAAGTAGATGTCACAAAGATTTCTCGTTTACGCGATCGCGCTAAAGCAACTTTTGAAGCTCGCGAGGGCGTAAAACTCTCATTCCTCCCATTCTTCGCTGTTGCAGTATGCGAAGCACTTAAGGTGCATCCAGTTCTTAACTCATCTGTCGAAGGTGATCAAATTACCTATCACGGCGCAGAACATCTAGGAATCGCTGTAGATACCGAACGCGGGTTACTCGTTCCAGTTATTCACAACGCTGGCGATCTGAACATGGGTGGCATTGCACGCAAGATTTCAGATTTAGCAGCACGTACTCGCGATAATAAGGTTTCACCTGATGAACTTGGCGGTGGAACATTTACAATTACAAATACAGGTAGTCGCGGAGCGCTATTTGATACACCAATCATCAATCAACCGCAGGTTGCAATTCTTGGTTTAGGCGCAATTGTTAAGCGACCAATGGTTGTTCGTGGTGAAGATGGTGGCGAAACAATTGCAATTCGTTCAATGGTTTATCTAGGTCTTTCATACGATCACCGAGTTGTAGATGGCGCGGATGCCGCGCGATTCTTGGTAACTCTCAAGGAACGTTTAGAACTAGGTGGTTTTGAATCGGATCTTGGTCTCTAATGCCAACAATGCAACGAGTTGCGATTACCGGTTCTACCGGTCTCATCGGTAACGCATTAGTTGGGCACCTGAAATCTGAAGGTTACACAGTACAAAGATTAGTTCGCAGACCGAGTCGCTCCGCTGAAGAAATCACTTGGGATCCACAAGCAGGAACAGTAGATCTTGAGGCACTTACAGGCGTTGACGCAATAATTCATTTGGCTGGTGCTGGAGTTGGCGATAAGCGTTGGACAAAGAAATACAAGAGCGAAATTCTTAACTCACGACTTCTTGGAACTACAACAATTGCCAATGCTGTTAATGCAGTTAAACCATCTGTGTTTATCAGTGCAAGTGCAATTGGCTGGTATGGCGAAACGGGTAATCGAGCCGTTGTTGAATCAGATCGCGCTGGCGAAGATTTCCTTGCTGCTGTGTGTCGCGAATGGGAAGGCGCAGCGGATTTAGTAAAAGATGTACGAACTGTAAAAATACGTACAGGTTTAGTACTTGATCCAACTGGTGGTGCGTTAGGTCGCATGCTTCCGTTATTTCGATTCGGATTAGGCGGAAAATTAGGTAGCGGCAAACAATGGTGGTCTTGGATCACTTTGCATGATCAAATTCGTGCAATAGTTTTTGCTCTGGAGAGCAAAATTGAAGGACCAATTAATTTAACTTCACCTAATCCAGTCACTAATCAGGAATTTACGGCTGGGTTAGCTCGTGCGCTTCACCGTCCAGCGTTATTTCCTGCTCCCGCACTTGCGCTCAAAATCGCACTCGGAGGTTTTTCAACTGAGATTTTAGGTTCAAAGAAAGTTCTACCTCAAGCGCTTATGGATGCAGGGTTTGTTTTTGATTACCCACATATTGCGCCAGCACTTGCAGCTCTAGTCGACTAATACTGAAAGGGCAGCTAAACGCCCTGAAAGCAATGCACCATTTTGCGACGGCGCACTCTTGTAGTCACCAGCAAGATAAATCGAATCTTTAACATGTGCACCAGATACGAGAGTTTTCTCTAAACCTGCAAGCGGCAAAGCACTAGGTATTTCATATTTTGCAACAAGCTTCCAATTGCGTGTATCAACGCCGTACAAAATTGCTAAATGTCGGCGTATTTCAGATTCAGTAGCCGGAAGAATGCTTGTACTTGATATCAAATTCTTTCCTGCAGGCGCATAATCGGGCATCATGTTGGAAATAACCATCGTATTCACCACTGGACCACGATTCTGGCTATCAATTACAAGTGATTTGCTCTGCGATGGGCTCTCTTTTGTTGAGTGATACCACGTTGTGCAGCCAACTAGTTGTGGAACTTCTGTTAAATCCAGTAACTGAGCCGCAGTTGTTGCATCAGTTGCAACAATAATTGCATCCGCATCAAATTTTCCTTTAGAGGTACTCACGGTATTTTTCTTAATTGAATTCACCTGAACACCGTAGCGAATATCGCTCACGCGACTTGCAAGGGCTTCTGAAAAGGATTTAACGCCACCTATTGGCAAACCTGAATTTCCAGTAACAAAATGTTTGATTGCTGTGCGACCGTATTCGGAGTTAACTAGCAATGGATCAGCCAAAAACACTCCGGTTAAGAAAGGGCGCAGGACTCGTTCATACGTCTTTCCCAAGCCACTATTTTTAAGCTCTTCTCCAACGCTTGCGGCAGGTTTACTGATGAGAAGGTATTTTACAAGTCGAAGCTTTTCGATAATGGAGCCAGTTTCTGATTTAAACACTGAAAGAAACGCCGAACGTGGATCACCAATTCGAATGCGGTCTTCATTTCGAGCAACTTCAATGACTGAGGTTGCTGAAACAAAGTTAATCTCCTTGATAATTCCAATCCGCTTAATTTCAGGATAATTTGCATTGATCAATTGGAAACCACGATCACAAATAAAACCGTCGATTACATCACTTGTGACGCGACCACCTGGGCGATCAGAACTCTCTAAAACTGTTACTGATATGCCTTCACTCTCTAAAGTTATAGCGGCGCTGAGTCCAGATAATCCTGCTCCTACGACTATAACTTTCTTAACCATATGAATTGATTTCTCGAGCTTTATCAATGATTTGAGCTACTGCAAGAATTTCTTCAGGTGAGATTGGCATGGCTGTTTTATTCACAATCGCTTCGTGTACTAAAGAGTAAAAAGATGCATAGTTACCTGGATCGGTTTTAAACTCTTCAACAGAGTCACCTCTGTGAATAAATGCCTGAGAGGATGTGTCCTCTTCCCACTTCCCATCTTTTGGTGCCTTACCTGCTCTCAAAAGCGCTTCTTGCGGATCAAGTTCATTAACAACAAATGCGCCTTCACTTCCGATTACACGAAGACGAGGACCAGGGGCACCAACCACAGCACTTGCTGAAAGAATGGATTCAACACCGGTCTCATGCGCAAGAACCAAAACGCAATCGTCATCGGCTCCCCCGCGGACACTTCTAATTGACGATGATTTCAAATTCGCTGGCCCGAAGCATTCGATTGCAGTAGATATCAAGTGCGGCATTAAGTCCAGTAATAAACCCCCACCATCTTCCGGAGAATTGTTTTCTCGCCATGATTGCGGATTTAACTGCGGACGAAATCTTTCGAATCGCGAATCCATTCGAATTACTTTTCCGATCTGACCATCCCTGATAACTCGCTTTAAAGTCAGTATGTCGCTGTCCCACTTGCGATTGAAATAAGTTGTTACAGCAACACCAGCAGAATCGGCTGCATCGAGTATTTCTCGTGTTTGTGCAACGTTGATACCCATTGGTTTATCAACAACCGTGGGTATGCCTGCATTGATGGCAGTAAGAGCCTGCGACAAATGAACTTGGTTTCCCGATGCAATCACGATCAAATCAAGATCTTGGGCGCACAACTCTTCAATGGTGGAAACGATTTTTACAGCCGGAAAATCCTCTTTCGCATGACGCTTTCTCACATCATTAGTTGTCAATACGGCAGTAACTTCAAAATTCGTACCCGCCAAAATGGGGGCATGAAAACTCCGACCGGCTAATCCATAGCCTGCAATGCCGACCTTAAGTTTCATGCGCCCTACTTTTTAAGCTTGGAAGGCCACCAAATTTTTGGTCCAATTTCATGTACCAAAGCTGGAACCAAGATTGAACGAACAATGATGGTGTCAAGAAGCACACCGAATGCAACAGCGAAACCTAACTGCGCTAATGGCACCAAAGGAATAAGTCCGAGCACTGCAAATGTTGCTGCTAGAACGATTCCTGCCGATGTAATCACAGCACCAGTAACGGTCAATCCCTTTATAACTCCCTTGCGTGTTCCGAGTTTGATTGACTCTTCACGTACTCGAGTCATTAAGAAGATGTTGTAATCAATACCCAGTGCCACCAAGAAAATAAAGGCAAATAGTGGGAAGGATGTGTCTCCCCCTTCGAAACCAAATACGTGATTAAAGAACAGAGCACAAACTCCTAGTGTTGCAAAGTAGGATAGAACAACGGTACCTAGTAGCAGCGCTGCGCTCAGGATGCTTCGAAGAAGCAAACCAAGAATGATTGTGATAACAATTAAAATAATTGGAATGATTGTTTTGTTATCTCGATCATTTGCACTTCGGATGTCATAAGAAACTGCGCTTGTTCCACCAACTAGAGACGTGGGATCGGCTTGATGAGCGAGTCGGCGAATCTCAGGAATGTCATTTGATGCTTCCACGCTGTCTGGAGCTTTTTCAAGAACTACGTTCAAAATAGCCTTGTTGTTGACGACCTTCATTTGAGGTACTGGTCCCCCTGGTATTGCAAAGCCATCGAGTAATGGTGCAACGGAAGTAACTCCAGGAGCGTTCTTTACTGCTGCGGCAACAGCATCTAATTTGTCTACATTAACAACAATTTGTGTTGGGTCACCTTCTCCACCAGGAAAGTGCTTGAGCAATAACTTTTGTCCAACAACAGACTCTGGATTAGTTGTAAAGGTATCAACTGTTCCAATTCCATCAGCCTTTAATGTTGTCGAAGTAAATGCGAACGCTAATAAAATTACTCCTGTAATTACCCACGCCTTACGAGGGCTGCGTTCGATTGTGCCTCCAACCTTGGACCATACGCCAGAGAGAACTTGGTCTTCACCATCGAATTCTGGACGTCGTGGCCAGAAAATCCAGCGGCCAAAGAGTAAAAGTAGCGCTGGCAATAGTGTCAAAATTGTAATCACGGAGCATGCAATGCCGATTGCACCAATTGGTCCAAGGCCGGCCGTATTTGTTAATTGACTAAATAAAAGTACAAGGAGTGAAATTGCAACTGTTGAGCCTGATGCAAGAATCGGTTCCCACACACCTTTATACGCAGCCCGCATCGCATCGAATCTGTTTTCATGTAGATGAAGTTCTTCTCGATATCTGGCGATCAGTAATAGCGCGTAATCAGTTGCAGCTCCAATGACCAATACAGAAAGAATTCCTTGTGACTGCCCATCAACATCGATGATGTCATTTTTAGCTAGTAAATAAACAATTCCTCCAGCAGTAGATAGCGCAAAGAGTGCAGAGAGGAGCGGAATAATCCACAAAATCGGCGATCGGTAAACCACGATCAAAATTAATGCAACAACTCCGAGCGTTGTTAATAGCAATGTGGAGTCAATATCTCCGAAAGCACCAAATAAATCTCCCAGTAAACCACCCGGACCTGTTACATAAGAAGTGAGATTGTTTTCTTTCGCTAATGGCCCGAGATCTTCACGTAGCGCTTCAACAATTGCTGGAAGTACTGGTTCTTCATTAGGAAGTAACTTTGTAAGTGAATTTCCATCAAGTGGCACATTTGCCAAAATCGCCTTGCCATCCTCTGATGGGAATGCAGTAATTCTTTGACCAGGTGCTAAATAATCTGCGATTTTTGCTGTTGTTCCGGCCAGCGTTAGTTCACCGATTGCCTCTAGATGAGAATTGATTGCCTGAATGCTTTTAGGTGTTGCTTCACCTTCGAATAGAACTAGCGCTGGAAAATTAAAGGAATCTTTTCCTGAGAAAGTTTGAATTAACTCTGAAGCTTGTGTTGCTTCAGCACCCTTAGGAAGAAATGAAGAGTTGTTATTTTCTTGTACGGATGAAAGCTTTCCAAATAGGGGTCCAAATACACCTGTGAGCAAAAACCAGATCAACACTACGAGCATTGCTATGGCAAAGGGTTTGCGGGACTTTACTGAGGTGCTAGATGACACGGATGTTGGAACCTTTCATACGGATTTCGGCGAGGATTCGCGACTGGGCAAGCCTACCTTTAGGCTAAGAGTGTGGCAGCCACGACGACACTTGACCCCACAATGGTGGTGAAGAATTTAGCGCTTCTGGACTACAACGAAGCGTTGCTCATCCAACGCAGCACACATGAACAAGTCAGTGCTGGTGTTATGCCCAACACATTGTTTTTTGTCGAGCACCCATCAGTTTTCACAGCAGGTAAGCGAACTCTTGATGAAGAACGTCCTATGGATGGAACGCCAGTAATCGATGTTGATCGTGGTGGAAAAATTACGTGGCATGGTCCTGGTCAGATTGTTGGTTATCCGATTCTTCGATTAGCCAAGCCAACTGAATTAGTCGGATTTGTCCGCGAAATTGAAGGCGCATTGATTGATACATGCAAGGAATTTGGTTTAAATGTTCAGAGAATAAAAGGTCGCTCAGGTGTCTGGACGTGCAACGAGAACAGTCCCAAAAAAATCGCGGCTATTGGTATCCGCGTTGCAAAAGGAACAACTATGCATGGATTCGCACTCAACGTGAATCCAGATCTTGGTGCATTTTCTCAAATAATTCCGTGTGGTATCGCCGATGCAGAAGTGACTTCAATGGCTCAGGAGCTACAGCGTGAAATAACTTCGCAGGAAGTACTCCCAATTCTGGAGCGCAATATTGTTTCTACATTGGCTAAGGTGAGCGCATGACAATCGCACCTGATGGTCGCAAAATGATTCGAATTGAAGCTCGTAATGCGTTGACCCCAATTGAACGCAAACCTGAGTGGATAAAGACGCGTGCGAATATGGGTCCCGAGTACACACGTTTACGTTCGTTAGTTAAATCTGAAGGTCTTCACACTGTTTGCCAAGAGGCGGCTTGCCCAAATATTTTTGAGTGCTGGGAAGATAAAGAAGCAACATTCTTAATTGGTGGAGAAAAGTGCACCCGACGTTGCGATTTTTGTAATATCGATACCGGAAAACCTGATCCGATAGATCGTGAAGAACCGCGCAAAGTAGCCGAATCTGTAAAAGCAATGGGATTGAAATACGCAACGATTACTGGTGTAACCCGTGATGACTTAGAAGATGAAGGTGCTTGGCTATATGCCGAAACAATTCGTAAAGTTCATGAGTTAAATCCAGGGTGTGGCGTTGAAATGCTTGCGCCAGATTTCCACGCTAACTCTGATTTGCTTAACCAGATTTTCGAAACTCAGCCAGAAGTTTTTGCGCACAACCTGGAAACTGTTCCTCGAATCTTTAAAAGTATTAGACCGGCATTTACTTACGAGAAATCTCTTCGGGTAATCACAATGGCTAGAGATTTCGGTTTAATCACTAAATCAAATTTAATATTAGGTCTTGGCGAAACACGTGAAGAAATTTCACAGGCTCTCGTTGATCTTCGTGGCGCTGGCTGCGACCTCATCACAATCACCCAATATTTGCGACCAACTAACCGACACCATCCAGTAGAACGTTGGGTCAAGCCAGATGAGTTTGTTGAGTTAGCGGCCGAAGCCAAGGAAGTCGGTTTTCTTGGCGTGATGAGTGGTCCGCTTGTTCGTTCGAGTTATAGAGCTGGGCGCTTGTATAAAGAAGCAATGGCTGCAAAAACCGGTGCACCGCGTGGCTGATCTTGTTTATCCCCCAGTTATCGTTTTCATTAAATCTCTCTGGAAATATTTAGATCTGCGTTTCACATTTTCGGGGGATGAAAATATTCCGCAAGAAGGTGGTGCAATTCTTGCTATGAATCACATTGGTTACTTTGACTTTGCAATCGTTGGAACTGGAGTTCTGCCAAAGAAGCGTTACGTGCGATTTATGGCTAAAAAAGAAATTTTCGATAACAAAATAGCGGGACCATTGATGCGC
Source organism: Actinomycetes bacterium (assembly GCA_014190015.1). Lineage (GTDB taxonomy): Bacteria > Actinomycetota > Actinomycetes > Nanopelagicales > Nanopelagicaceae > Planktophila. The sequence goes on along the minus strand of BJFT01000004.1, from coordinate 7,820 downwards.
GGTATGCACCACATAAGCGTTGACCGAGGAAATGGTTCGGCATCATTCGTTGCAGCCCTTCGTGCATTGCGTAAAGGAGAAATAGTTGGAATTTTTCCAGAAGGAACTATTTCAACAAGTTTTGAAATCAAAGCTCTCAAATCAGGTGCTGTGCGATTAGCAATGTCTGCGGGCGTACCAGTTATCCCAACAATAGTTTGGGGAAGCCAACGAGTATGGACAAAGGGTGTGAAGAAAAACTTAACAAGACAAAGCGTTCCCATCACGGTTGCATTTAGCGAACCCCTGTATTTTGCAAAAGATAGTGATGTTGAGGCGGGCGAAAAGCAACTTCGAGATGTGCTCATCTCTGCCCTGCATAAGGTTCAAGAGGAGTATCCCGATAACCATAAGGGCCAGCGTTGGGCGCCCGTGCGTCTTGGTGGTACTGCCCCTGCCCCACTAAACTTATGAGTATGTTCAAGCGAAATAAGAAAAACAAAGAAGCGGCCATTAAACCTCGTCGTTTTCAAACATTTAGAGATGCATACTCTGTAACCAAGAGCGTTAAACCTTGGATTGCTTTTGCACTCATCGGGGTATTCCTTGCCGTGTGGGTCGTGGGTATCGCAATCGGCGTAGCAATAGGCCACCCAATTTATGTAGCTTTTGTTTCGCTTCCGATTGCACTCCTTGCTGCAATGTTTTTCTTTACGCGACAAGCATCAACCGCTGCTTACTCATCAATTGAAGGACAAGTTGGTGCTGGTGCTTCAGTATTGATGGCAATTCGCAAAGGTTGGACTACAACTCCTGCTGTTGCCGTTGCCCGTAATCAAGACATGGTTCATAGAAGTGTTGGAAGAGCAGGAATAGTTCTTGTCGGAGAAGGATCACAAGGCGTTAAGCAAATGCTTAATGATGAGCGACGAAAGAGTGAGCGCTTTGCTCCTGGCGTGCCAATTACAGAAGTGATTGTCGGAGATTTAGAAGGTCAAGTTTCAATTCGTAAATTACAAAAACATCTTGCAAAGCTTCCAAAGAAGTTATCTGCCCATCAAATGCGTGAAGTTCGCGCGCGTTTGAAAGCTGTTGGCGGAATGTCTATGCCAATCCCAAAGGGACCACTTCCAAAAGGCGTACGTATCCGCTAGTTCGTTAAAACGATTTTAGTTTTACTTAAACGCTCGTGGATTCCTCGACCATTTTCATCATAGGTAATTGCCGTGATAACAATGACCATAAGCACGCTTCGAATTAACGCCTGAAGAAGAGTTGGTCGCCCCCCATCTTCGAAATTGACGATTCTCATTCGACAAATCCTGTGGCCCGCTGAAGCTCCTTGTAAGGTAATCAGCAGAAAATATTGAGAGAAAAATATGATTAGGGCTGGGACACCTGCCTGTGGGGTTCGATCCAAGAAAGCACCTGAACCGCTAAAAAAGGCGATGGCAATGAGGTAACTCGCTAGCCAATCCAGGCTAATGGCCAAAGATCGTCTGCCCAAACTCACTTCAGAGTGCATGCGATAAGCCTAGTCGCAGCCTGAAAACCCGCAATTTACTTAACATAGATGTAACACGTGGGTTATGCCTTTTTCACGGATAACTCGTAACCTTTGCACATGCGCCCTCGATGAAGCGGTGCGCAACGATTGAAATGCCTTCAACTGGGAGAAAAATGTTTAAGAACTCTGCAGAAATTTTTGCCTTCATCAAGAAGGAAGATGTCAAACTCATTGACGTACGTTTTATTGATCTTCCTGGAATCCAGCACCACTTCAATGTTCCGGTTGAATCTTTCGACGAAGCTGTCTTCACAGATGGGCTGATGTTTGATGGTTCATCTATTCGCGGTTTCCAAGCGATTCACGAATCAGATATGAAGTTGCTGCCAATTCCTGGTTCAGCATTCATTGATCCATTCCGCAAGGAAAAAACACTTGTAATTTTGTTTAGCGTTCACAATCCGGTTGATAACTCTCCATATAGTCGCGATCCACGTGGTGTCGTAGGCAAAGCTGTCGAATACTTAAAGTCAACAGGAATTGCAGATACTGCATTCTTCGCACCAGAAGCAGAGTTCTACGTATTTGATGCAGTTCGATTCAAGACCGACATGCACGAGTCGTACCATCACATTGATTCATACGAAGGCGCCTGGAACACCGGTGCTGAGTACGATGCGGATGGAACCCCTAACCGCGGTTATCGCACACGTATCAAAGGTGGTTACTTCCCAGTTTCACCAACAGATCAGTTTGCAGACCTACGCGATGAAATGGTTATGAATCTTGGCAAAGTTGGTTTATTGGTTGAACGCGCACACCATGAAGTTGGTACTGCGGGTCAAATGGAAATTAACTATCGCTTCAGCGACATTCTTAACGCAGGCGATGATGTAATGAAGTTTAAGTACATCATTAAGAACACCGCTTGGGAAAATGGCAAGACTGCAACATTTATGCCAAAACCACTCTATGGCGATAATGGTTCAGGAATGCACGTTCACCAATCACTTTGGAAAGATGGAAAGCCACTCTTCTTCGGTGATGGTTATGCAGATCTTTCAGATATGGCTCGCTGGTATGTCGGTGGTTTACTCAAGCACGCTCCATCATTGCTTGCATTCACAAACCCAACCGTTAACTCTTACCACCGCTTAGTCCCTGGTTATGAAGCGCCAGTAAATCTCGTTTACTCAGCACGCAACCGTTCTGCGTGTATTCGTATTCCTATTACTGGTTCAAATCCAAAAGCCAAGCGCATCGAATTCCGTTGCCCAGATCCATCATCAAATCCATACCTAGCATTCGCTGCAATGTTGATGGCAGGACTCGATGGAATCCAAAACAAAATCGAACCACCAAAGCCAGTTGATAAGGATCTTTACGAACTAGAAGGCGCAGAAGCCGCAGCCATTCCTCAGGTTCCTGGTTCACTTGAAGCAGTACTCAACAATCTTGAAGAAGATCATGAGTTCTTGCTTAAAGGTGGTGTGTTTACGAAAGATCTCATCGATACGTGGATTGCGTTCAAACGCACACAAGAAGTTGATTATGTTCGCTTGCGTCCACACCCAGCAGAGTTCGAGCTTTACTTCGATCTCTAAGAAAATCTCTTCCGTAAAGCCCCGCCGCTTATGTGGCGGGGCTTTGCTATTGTTCACAACATGAATCGCTTGGCAAATTTCTTTACGAGATTCATTAGAACAGAAAGTTCTAGTGGAATCGCTCTAGTGGGTGCCTGTGCAGTCGCATTAATTTTTGCCAATTCACCTCTCCACGAATCTTACGAATCAATTTTCGAACCCTTTCATAAATTCATTAACGAAGGATTGATGGCAGTATTTTTCTTTTTGATTGGTCTAGAAATTAAAAGAGAGTTTGCCGAGGGTGAGTTTAAAAATCCAAAAAATGCAGCGCTGCCAGTTCTAGCAGCTATTGGAGGAATGGCAATTCCGGCACTAATTTTTGCTGTCTACAACTCCAACGGAAGCGCCTCAAATGCGTGGGCGATTGCTATGCCTACCGACATAGCTCTTGCTCTCGGGGCTCTTGCACTACTGGGATCACGTATTGATTCTTCATTAAAGATATTTTTGTTAACTCTGGCAATCGCTGATGATCTCTTTTCGATCATAATTTTAGGTATTTTCTACTCTTCCGGAATTAGTGCAATCAAAATTGCTTCAACTATCGGCGCCGTCTTGCTTGCATTTGCTATACCCAGTGGAAAGAAAGTTACAACCACACAATTAATTAATTGGCTTCATCCCTACAGCGCATTTGTGATTATTCCGCTCTTCGCCCTAGCCAATATTGGAGTACGCATCGATTTTTCAACACTTGGTCAAACAATTTCATCTCCAATTGCATCTGGGTTGATTGTTGGGCGTGTTCTTGGAAAAATTCTCGGCATAACACTTTTTGCATGGTTAGCAATTCAATTAAAAATTGCGATTAAGCCACATAGTTTGAGCTTTAAAGAAATAGCGGGCGCAGGCGCTCTTGCTGGAATGGGCCTGACAGTTTCGCTCTTTATTGCCGATCTCGCTTTAACCTCTGCAATAGATTTAGCTCAAGTAAAAGTTGGGTTGATCTTTGCAGCGCTAATATCCGCGATATTAGGCATTTCTATTCTTAGGAAATTCTCAATTCGAAACGATTAGATTTCTTGTTTTCTAATATCTCGCTTTCCGAATATAAAACGACCACTGGCGCCGATGGCTAGTGCGAAGATCACACCAACATTAGAATATGCCCACGCTCCATCTTTTCCTCCAATGAAGCCTAAGAAATATCCTTGCCAACTCAGCCAAGACGCAAAGGTATTGGTTACAAATCCCCATCCAACGATTGTTGCCACACCGACACAGGCAATCGAACTCCAATTAATTGAGCCATAAATTCCTTCATTGCTGAATAGATCTTTTTCGTTATAACTCTTTTTGCGCAGCAGAACATCAGTTACGAAAATTGCGCTCCAGGCAGCAACAGGAACGCCGAGTGTTAAGAGAAATCCTTGGAATGGAATGAAGAAATTATCTGCAATCCAAACAATATAAAGAGTTCCAAGAAGCATTAATGCCCCGTCAAAGATTGCAGCTATGTGTCGTTTAACGGGAACTCCCAAGCTAACAAGAGTGAGCCCTGAGGAATACAGATCCAGAATGGCTCCCCCAACTAAACCTAGAATCGCAACAAGTGAAAAAATAATTAGATACCACGTAGGTAAAAGAGTTGTTAACGCACCAATCGGATCCATCGCAATCGCTTCAGATAATTTCTGATCACTTGCTGATAGAGCTGCACCATAAATAACCAAAACAATTGGCACAATGGAAGCGCCCAAAACAGTCCATCCAACTACCGAAGTACTCTTCACTGAACGCGGCAAATACCGTGAATAATCCGCGGCAGCGTTAACCCAACCAAGTCCAATTCCAGTGACTCCAAAAATCAATGCGCCAATAAATCCTTGGATGGAACCAGACGGTTTATCCATCACTGCACTCCAGTTAACGGAATCCATGGTTAATGCAACGTATCCAAAAGTAAGTAAAACTGTGGTCAAGGTTAAATACTTTTGTAATTTCATAATTACTGAAAAACCGAGCACTCCACCAATTAATGTCAGTGAAACTGAGATAACGAATCCAATAACCATCGCCAGATTTTGATCGATGTCCCCGACTCTTTCAAAAACTGTCCCAGTAGCCAACGTTGCTAAGGAAACCAAAACTGTTTCCCAACCAACAAAGAGAAGATATGAGAGAAAGCCAGGTAACGCATTTCCTTTAACACCGAATGCTGCACGAGAGAGAACCATTGTCGTTGCATTTGATTTCTTGCCTGCTAAAGAACTAAAGCCAACGAGTAAAAATGAGAGCACGGTTCCAACTATTGCAGCAAGTGTTGCTTGCCAAAATGAGATTCCGAATCCCAAAAAGAAAGCACCGTATGACAGTGCTAGCAATGAAACATTTGCACCACACCAAGGCCAAAATAAATCGCGGGCTCTTCCGTGTCGTTCATTTTCTGCAATCAGGTTTGTAGAATTTAATTCATATACAGGCATTTAAATCCTTTAGTCGGGTTAATCGAGGAAGAAATCGAGTAAGAAATCCTTTGTTCCTGGTGTGACTGAATATTTTTCAAGATCGGTGATTCCTTCACTCGCTAGAACCATGTCATCCACAAAGAAATTTCCAGTGCACTTTTTCGCGTCACGATTAAAGATGATGTGTGCGGCATCGGCCAAGATTTCTGGCTTACGGCCAGCTAGCGCATCTATTCCTGGAATCATCTGTAGTGCTGCGGTATCAATTACCGTGCGTGGCCATAAAGCATTAACGGCAATTCCGTCGCGTTTGAATTCTTCAGCCATACCCAAAACGCACATACTCATCCCGTATTTAGCCATTGTGTAAGCAACGTGATTTTTAAACCATATAGCCTTCATGGAAAGAGGTGGAGAAAGATTAAGAATGTGCGGATTTCGTCCTTCTTCAGCAGATGTACGCAAATGAGGAAGCGCAGCTTGCGAAGTTAAAAATGTACCGCGCACATTTACATCAAACATTAAATCAAAGCGTTTCGCTGGAGTCTGATCTGTGCGAGTTAAATTAATGGCACTTGCATTGTTAACCAAAATATCAATTCCACCAAAAGTTTCGGCGGTCTTTGCAATTGCGGCTTCGATCTGTGCTTCATCACGAATATCGCATTGAATAGGAAGAGCAGTACCACCCGCCGCTTCAATTTCTTTAGCCGCAGAAAAAATCGTTCCGGGTAATTTTGGATTAGCTTCGGCAGTCTTGGCTGCAATAGCGATATGTGCACCATCTTGTGCAGCGCGCAGAGCAATCGCTAAACCAATACCGCGTGAACCGCCAGTAATAAAGATACGCTTACCTGCAAGTGACATTATTTACCCTTCTTTGACATGAACTTCATAAATGCTTCCATGGCTTCTTCTGATTGAAGCGCCAATGAAAATAATTCGAACTCTGCACGCATCACGGCTGCAACCGCGTCATGTGATCCACTTTTGAGTAGTGCTTTTGTATTAATGATTGCTTGGGGAGGTTGTTCTGCAATCTGACGTGCAATTTGCATTGCCGCAGCTAGAGGATCTTTTTGAATCTGAGCAACCAATCCCATTTCTTTTGCAACGTCTGCACTAAATGATTCACCGGTCATAAATATCTGCGCTGCTCTTTGATATCCAACAAGGCGCGGAAATAGATAACTCGACCCTGCTTCTGGCACTAAACCAAGGGAAGTAAATGGCATTGAAAATTTTGCAGAATCAGATGCAATGACAACATCGCAGTGCAGCAGCATCGTTGTTCCAACACCAACTGCATTTCCTTTAACGGCTGCAAGTAGTGGCTTTGGGAAATTTAGTAGTGAACCTAAAAACTTTGCGACATCAGAGTCACTATCAGTTGGCGGGTTGGCCATAAAATCGCCGATGTCATTTCCTGCAGTGAAGTGATCACCTTCGCTGGTAATAATGACGGCGCGGACTCCAAAATCGCCTGCAGCTTCATTGAGAGCGTGCGCCAAGCCTGCATACATATCTCGAGTTAGAGCATTCATCTTCGCTGGTCGGTTAAAGCTAATTGTCAGAATTTGATCAGCGGTCGTGGTCAATATTTCACTCATCCGCGCATCCTACTTGTAGCCAAGATGAGTTGCGAAGGTGGACAATAAAGACACACATGAACCATCGGAGAGAGGGCTCGCATGTCAACAGATATCACCATTATTAGTCGCGACCTCAGCCCATTTGAGCAGCTAGTCCTTGGTCTACTCTGCGAAGGAAAAACAAATGCAGCTATTGCACTCGAGACATCGCATACAGAAAAAGTAATTGAAAATACAGTTTCGCGCGCAGCTAAAGCTTTTAATATTAAATCTGATGCCGAAACAAATACACGTGTACTACTAGCACTCGCATTTCGAGCACACTACGGCGACAAAGCTTTTGAAAAATTGGGAATTGAGTGCCAGCACTTCGAGTTAGGCCCGGATGGCAAAGCAATCTGCCATCGTCATGATTAATTCGTAATTCACATCACAAGTAGTCGAGTGCTAGCACTTGCTTTATTTGTTTCAAAAAATCTTCTACGCGGTTTAATTTACATGTAGTCAGAAGTTCATAACTACATAACAATTACACATAGGAGAGAACAAAATGAGACGTAAGACATTTGACAAGATTGTAACTTTTGTAGGTTTCGGACTTTCAGTTTTCCTACTAGTGCTCGCAGGATTACTGAACTGGGGAGCAACGTTTGCTCAAGATTCAGTGAAGAGCCAACTTGAGAATCAA